>CALARU010000101.1 GCA_937888715.1 uncultured Planctomycetaceae bacterium
CCCGGAAATACCCATGATAGCCCCTGCGGACCTTGCAGGTGCTAATGATAACCCTAGCGCCATTGGTATCATTACCTTGATAATAGCATGGCCTGGAATTCCTATTGATAACTTAAGATGGGAAACAGATACGCCAGCAATTATCCCAAAACAAACAAGCAGTAAAAGGTTGTAAGGATAATCAAGACCTCGAGCACCTGTCAAAAATTTGAAACGGCTTCTCGATTCAATTGTTGAATTATTTTGTAAAACTTGCAATTGTGCATACTTTCTTTAATAAGCCGTTACAAATATCCCTAACACGTTTAATATAATATTATTAAAACAAAAAGTAAGCATAAAAGTAATACTTAGGAATTAATTTAATGCCACAAGATAAAGATAAAAAAGACAGCACAGATATCCGCATGAAAGGCTTTAAAGAAAAAAAAGATGTAGCTGATTTTTTAAATATTATTGATGAAATTTCGCCATCAAAAATTTTTGAAGTCGTTTGTTTAAACAAAGCTGCAGGCAGAGTTCTTGCGTCATCAATTATAGCAACAGTAAAAGTTCCAAATTTCAATCGTTCCGCAATGGACGGTTATGCAATTCGTGGGGAAGAAACATTTGGAGCTGCACCTTATTCACCCTTAGATTTTAAAGTTCTTGGCTTATCATTACCTGGTAAACCTTTTGAAGGTTGCGTTACAACTCAAACTGCAGTTCGGATAATGACCGGCGCCCCTATGCCCGAAGGTGCTGATTCAGTCATTCCTGTGGAATTAGCCCAAGAGGAAAATAAAGTTTTAAGGGTTATTGAATCTATTCCCCCTGGAAAAAATGTTGGCAGAATTGGGGAAGATGTCAAAGTTGGTCAAGAAATTTTAAATGCAGGAAGAAAGCTTCGACCTCAAGATATTGGTATTTTATCTTCGATCGGAACACCTTCTGTTTCTGTTATAAAAAAACCTATTGTTGATATTTTTATTACAGGAGATGAATTGCTAAAGCCGGGCTCATTGCCTAAGGGATATCAAATTGTCGATTCTAATTCTGTGATGCTTGATGCTTTGGTTTACAGGGATATCCAAATTCATCCCAACATTATTTTTCTGGAAGACCGACGAGAATTAATTCGTGACGCGCTTTCTAAATCAAATGCGGATTTTATTCTAGTCAGTGGGGGTAGTTCTGTTGGTCAGGAAGATCACGCCCCTTCGCTTGTAAAAGAACTTGGCGAAATTTTAATTCATGGTGTGGCATTAAGGCCAGCTAGCCCTTCTGGAATGGGCATTATTAATGGTAAATATGTGTTTTTGATACCAGGAAACCCTGTGTCGTGTCTTTGTTCTTATGACCTTTTTGCAAGCAGAGCAATTAGGAGATTCTCAGGCATTAATTACGAATTTCCTTACAAATCAATAATCCTCCCGCTTGCTTCCAAAATTTCATCCATGGTAGGACGGATGGACTATGTTCGTGTGAAAATAAACAACGGATTGGCAGAACCTCTGGCTATCAGTGGAGCATCAATGCTAAGCACCACAACGATTGCAGATGGTTTTTTAATGGTGCCGGGTGAGTGCGAAGGTTACCCTTCTGGAGAGAATGTAAAAATCAACCTTTATGACTAAAAATATGAACGAATCAATCAATCAAAAACAGTTTCTTAATGTGATCGATCGCGATCTAGCGGAAAAATTATTCCAATCAGAATTAAATATGTCTGCTCTTGAGAGCGAAATAGTTCCTCTAGATCAGGTATTAGGCAGAGTTCTAGCAGTTGATGTTTACGCACCAATTGATGTACCTGGATTTGACCGATCAAATGTGGATGGTTTTGCATTGAAGGCTGAAGATACTTTTGGCGCATCCGAAGATTCAATCAAATCATTAAAAGTTGGGGATGAAAACATCGTCACGGGTTTTCAACCAAGAACAGTAGTTGAATTTAATTTAGCTCTACCAATTGCTACCGGGGGTATGTTGCCCAGAGGTGCTGATGCAATTGTTATGATCGAACATACTGATTTTAAAAACGACAGATTGTTGATTAACAGAGCAATTGCACCTGGAACTAACATTAGTTTTGCTGGAACTGATATTAGCAAAGGTGAAATCGTTTTACGAAAAGGAGAGGTTTTATCTTCCCGGGAAACAGGGGTTCTCGCAGCACTCGGCATAAATATGGTTTCTGTTGTTCGGAAACCTATTGTTGCAATTTTTTCGACGGGGGATGAGATCATTGCGCCGGGCATGCTTTTGCCTCTTGGGTGTGTTTACGATAGTAACAGCACCGTACTTGCTGATGCTGTGAGAGAACTGGGCTGCGAAGTTGTCTGTTTGGGAATCATAAAAGATAACTGGGAAAATTTAAAAACTACTTTGGATTCCTGCTTAAAATACGATGTAATTCTTCTTTCAGGAGGAACATCAAAAGGTGGTGGTGATCTTTCTTATAAAGTTGTTTCTGAACTAGGAAAACCTGGAATTGTGGCGCATGGCATAGCGCTAAAACCTGGTAAACCTTTATGTCTTGCTGTTGTCAATCATCAGGAAAGAACAATTCCGGTGGTAGTTCTTCCAGGATTTCCCACTTCTGCAATATTTACTTTTCAAGAATTCGTAGCACCTGTATTAAAATGCATGGCTGGCAAATTAATCAGAAACAAAAAAACCATTAAAGCAACTCTTCCCTTCAGGGTGAATTCTGAGCGAGGTAGAACGGAATTTCTGTTGGTAGGGTTAGTCCAAAATAACACTAATGGAGAACCTGAAAAAACTATTAATTCTCAATACTACGCTTATCCAATGGGAAAAGGGTCGGGATCGGTTACTGCTTTTGCAAAAGCTGATGGGTTTATCGTAATACCCAAAAAAAACGAATATCTTGAGGCAGATGAAATTGTTGATGTTCACCTGATTGGGAAAGAAATCGAACCTGCAGATTTGGTAATCATCGGAAGTCACTGCATTGGATTGGATTATTTAATAAGCAAACTCAGGGAGATTGGTATTACCGCTAAATTTCTTCCTGTTGGCAGTACTGGAGGCTTGGAAGCGGTAAAAAGAAATGAGTGCGATATTGCAGGTGTTCATTTATTGGATGAACAATCCAATACTTACAACCAGCCATTTCTTAATAATGAAATTGAATTAATTAAAGGTTATGGGCGATTACAGGGCTTTGTATTTAGGCCAGATGATCAAAGATTCGCAGGTAAAGATTTAGCCGCAGCAATTTACATTGCTATTCATCAATCAGATCTCTTGATGGTAAATCGAAACAAAGGCAGCGGAACCAGAATTCTCATAGACCGTTTATTAAAAAATGTACGCCCAAGTGGTTATCTGGCAGAAGTAATATCCCACACCGCAGTAGTTGCATCCATACTCCAAAAGCGGTCCGATTGGGGGATTGCAATACAATCAGCAGTTGAAAATACTAACCTTGGTTTTATTCCAATTGCTGAAGAGCAGTATGACTTTGTAATCCCTAAATGTCGGCTTAAACGCCCGGAAATTCTTGCATTCCTTAGTTTGTTACGAAACGAAATAGTTATTAAGGCATTAAACCAATTTGAGCTCAAAACCTATGATTAATCATTGTTTAATGACACTAATGTTACCCAACCTGAATTCTTACACATATTTCCAAATAAAAGTCTTCCAGAAATGCCGAGTTAAGCTTATTCTAAAGAAATAGTTTCTGTCCTTGTTAAGGGATCCCGCCTTGAATAATCAAAAATCGCAGCATTTGCACTCCACAGGCATAATTAGAAGAGAATTACTTCAAGTAGGCTTTTCAGGTTTGTTTGGTTTAGGTATGGGTAATCTTGGGTTTACTGCTTCCTTAAATACTAAAAAACCTAAGTCGGTCATTCTTGTTTTCCTTACCGGGGCCTCAAGCCATATTGATATGTTTGATATGAAGCCCGATGCGCCAGTTGAAATCCGAGGCGAATTTAAACCTATCTCAACAAATGTTTCTGGTATTCAGATTTCCGAACATCTTCCCATGCTGGCTATGCGTGCTAATAAATATGCCTTAGTGCGAAGTATGTCACACAAAGAAAATAACCACTTAGTAGCAACCCATCACACTATAACAGGGCATCAACAACCAGGCGGCTTCTTTGACAAAGTTGCTTCCAGAGATGATTGGCCTTCTTTTAGTTCTGCGTTAGATTACCTTAGGCCCCGATCTGATGGTATTCCCAGCGGTATAAACCTACCTACCTTTCTCTTAGAAGGGCCTTTAACTTGGCCAGGTCAACATGCTGGCTTCCTTGGGCCAAGGCATGATCCATGGCAAATCAATCAAGACCCTGCAAAACCTGATTTTAAAGTCGATAATGTTTCGCTTTTCCCTGGAATTGCTATTGATAGAGTTAATGAACGAAATCTCCTGTTAAAGCAAGTAAACGATCAACAAAAAAATCTAGAATCTATTGCCTCGACGAAAAGGCTTGCGCATCAACAAGAGCTTGCTCTTTCAGTTTTGGCTTCTGGTAAAATTGCCAAAGCTTTTGATTTAAATCTTGAACCTTTAGCAAGTCGAAACAGGTATGGGAATCACTCCTTTGGCCAATCTTTACTTCTTGCACGAAGGTTATCCCAAGCTGGGGTTCCCGTAGTTCAGGCAAATATGGGCCGAGTTCAAAATTGGGACACACATGGCAACAATTTTAACCGATTGAAAAACGAACTTTTGCCTCCTCTTGATCGGGGAGTATCTTGTTTGCTTGATGATTTAGAATCTACTGGGCTACTTGAAGAAACTTTGGTAATAGTTACCGGGGAATTTGGTAGGACACCAAAAATTAGTGGTAATGGCAGAGACCACTGGGCAGCCTGTTACACCACATTGTTTGCTGGCGCTGGAGTAAAAGGCGGAAATGTTATTGGAAAATCAGACAAAATTGCAGCTTACCCCGTTACAGTGCCTTTCACGCCAGACGATCTCGGTGCTACCGTTTACCATGCACTGGGTATCGAGCCTGATGCCGAAATAGTGGATAGACAAAAGCGCCCTTCACAGCTAAATCGTGGCAAAGTAATGGATTGCCTTTTTGCTTAAATAATCGCCATAGTGCGAGTTAGAAAATTAATTGAAATCCAAAACTTTACTGCCCGTTAAGATTACTTGTATCAAATGGTTATCAATCATAGGCTTTTTACGTACTTCAAATAAGGATTAAAAATGAATCACGTTATCTCAAAATTGAATCTTCTGTTTTGTGTGTCTATCTTAACCGCAGCACTGTTGAACACCTCTAACTTCGCTTTCGCTGAGGATATAAAACATTCGTTTATTGTTTTTGGGGGAGAAACATTTGTTGTTGATGGAGATGGAAAAATATCTTGGCAAATTCCAAGATCTTCAAGAGATGGCTGGCTTTTACCTAATGGGAACGCTTTGCTAGCTGTTTCAAAAGGAAAAGAATATCCAAGCGGGGCTGTTCTAGAAATCACCAAGGAAGGTAAAACTGTTTTTGAATTTAAAGGTACTCAATCAGAAGTAAACACGGTTATGCCTTTAGAAAACGGAAACATTATGTTCACAGAAGCAGGGCCGAAACCTCGATTGATTGAAGTTTCCCGAGAAGGAAAAATCCTTGTCGATATGCCTATTCAAGCTCAAACAAAAGATCATCATTTACAAACAAGAATGGCTCGAAAACTTCCCAACGGCAATTATCTTATCCCGCAACTCTTAGACAAAGTTGTACGCGAATATTCACCAGATGGTAAAGTCGTTTGGGAAGTAAAAACCCCTAACTGGCCATTTACTGCAATTCGCCTTCCTGATGGAAACACTTTAATTAATTGCACTTTAGGCAATTTAGTCATCGAAGTTGATCCTAAGGGTAAAACAGTTTGGTCTTTATCAAATGATGATTTACCAGGAAAGCCGATTAATGATGCATGTGGTGGTCATCGTCTTCCTAATGGGAATACTGTTATTACATCCCATCATGCAAAAGCAAATGAAACAAAACTTATTGAAGTGAACAGAGATAAAAAAATAGTGTGGACTTACACTAATACTAAAAACGCTAGCATCCATCACTTTCAAATTTTGGACACCAATGGCGTCGCAATAAGCGGTAAGCCATTGCGTTGATAAATAATCAGGCATTTTGCCTCGAAAACTTAAAGAAGGTTAAATTTAGAGGGATATGTGGCTTATACCTAAAATAATGGTTTGCAAAAACCTATTAATTCAACTAAAATAATTACTCATGCCTGATATTCTCACCCCATGATGTAAGATTAATTTATGCTTAATAATAGAGTTGTTTTAAATATTTTTGCTTCTTATTTCCTCCTTCATGCATTTTCAAATTTTGCAAAAGCAGAAGATTTCACTTTCTTCGAATCCAACATTCGGCCAATCCTGATTGAGCATTGTTACGAATGCCATGCAGAAGGAAAAAAAGTACGAGGAGGCTTGTTGGTTGATTCTAAAGCAGCACTACTAAAAGGAGGAGACACCGGGCCTGCGATATCTCCTGGGAATCCAGATAAAAGCCTTTTAATGAAAGCTATACTGCATCAAGACGATTTAAAAATGCCTCCGAAAGGAAAACTTAGCCCAACTGCAATAAATAACATCAAAGAATGGATTGCAAAAGGCGCTGCAGACCCTAGAGAAAATAAATCCAAGATAACTACAGAAGCAATTGATTGGGATAAGAGTAAAAACTTTTGGGCTTTTAAACCAATTAAAGATACAAAACTTATTACCTCAAAAAACACCAGCAGCTTAATTGACACATTCATTTCAAACCAATTAGCTGCAAAAGGTTTATCAAAATCAATTCAAGCAACACCTAATGAACTCATACGAAGGCTAAGTTTTACCTTAACAGGATTGGCTCCCTCTGTTGAAGATGTTGAAGAATTTAATCGGGACCATTCCGATGCGGGCTATTCTAAATTTGTTGATAAATACCTTTCAACGAAGACTTATGCAGAAAAATGGGGAAGACACTGGTTAGATGTTGCAAGATATGCAGAAGACCAAGCACATACCTTTGGAGTAAAACCGAATAGCGATGCTTATAAATATCGAGATTGGGTTATTAAGGCATTTGATACGGATATGCCATTCACGGATTTCGTTAAATACCAAATTTCTGCAGATTTGACTCCAGAACCAGGAAGAACAGAAAATCTTGCAGCTTTGGGATTTTTTGGTTTAGGCGCTCAATATTACAAAAACACCGATGCAGCTCGTGCAATTGCAGATGAACTTGACGATAGGATCGATACGCTATCTAGGGGTTTTCTTGGCTTAACTGTTAGTTGCGCTCGTTGCCATGATCACAAATTTGACCCAATCCCAACCCAAGATTATTACTCAATAGCAGGTGTTTTTCATTCATCAAAATTAAACAACACACCATTATGCTCATTAGAAGAATTGAAAATATATGAGAAGGCAAAGCAGAAATTAACAGACTCTGAAAATAAATTAAACTATTTCATTCACAACGAAAGACTTCCCTTTGTTGAAAAGCGTTGTTTAGAATTTGAAAAATATTACGAGTTGAGTTACCAGTATATCGACAAAAAAAAATCAGATCCCAAAACCTCATTTAATGATTATCCGAATGAAAAAGTCATGCTGGAGAAATGGGTAAAGTTTATTGAGAAGAATAAAGCTAACAAGAAATTCTCGTTTTTTACAGAACCTCGGAACGAAATTAAAGAAAACTCAACGCAAGACCAAATGAAAAAAGCGGCAACAAAAGCTAAAGAATCACTATTAAAAATAATCCGTAATGAAAAAACAACCGCCGCCAAAGATAAACCGAACAAGAACTCTGAAATTTACACTGCTTTTTTTGGAGCAGAGGGGATATTGGCATTAGGTGACTCTTGGAAAAAAGAACTTAACAATGAAAAAGCTGAAGAATTAAAAAATCTTGAAAACAATAACCGAGAGTTAAAAAAAATAACCCCCGAAAACTTACCTGTTGTAAATGCTATAGCAGAATCAACTCCATCAGATTTAAAAATTTACATACGAGGAAACCCGTCTAAACAAGGCGAATTAGCCCCTAGGCGTTTTCTTAAAATCTTATCTGATGATAATCGTAAAAATTTCACCAAAGGTAGTGGCCGCACTGAACTTGCAGATGCCATCGCAACGCCTGATAATCCGCTTACAGCAAGGGTAATAACAAACAGAATATGGGCATGGCATTTTGGCAAAGGAATAGTGGCAACACCTAGCAATTTTGGAAAACTAGGGGACGCACCTTCAAACCCTGAGTTACTAGATCATCTTTCACAATATTTAATCAACTCTGGCTGGTCGATAAAATCATTACATAGATATATTCTTTGCTCTGATACATTTAAACAATCATCAAAAAACATTGCGAATAACATGAACATTGATCCAGATAACACCTACTTATGGAAATTCAACAGAAAGCGACTTGATATTGAATCTTGGCGCGATTCCATCTTAAGTGCAGCAGGCTCACTAGATAAAACCATTGGAGGGCCAACTTTCAACCTTAGCGATGATAATTCAAAAAGAAGAACACTATATGCAAAAATCAGCAGACATGAACTAAATTCACTTTTACGCATATTTGATTTTCCTGATCCAAATATCACCAGTGAAAGACGAATCGAAACTACGGTACCACAGCAACAATTATTCATCATCAACAGTCCGTTTGTTATTGAACAATCCAAATTGCTAGCAAAAAGAATTCAAGCCTACTCTAAATCAGAACCAGAAAATATTAACGCTGCGTACAAAATATTATTTTCGAGGCCGGCTTCTGCAACTGAATTAGAATTGGCAATGTTCTTTCTTCATGCTAGTGAAGAAAACAACGATAAACCAATAAACAAAATGGACCGCTGGGAACGAATGGCACAGGCCCTATTGGCAAGCAATGAATTCATGTACATCGATTAATTTTAGAAAGAACTCAGCAATGTCTTTATTAACACGCAGAGAAATGGTCAATAATCTGGGAGCAGGAACTGGTATGATAGGCCTAACAAGCCTTCTTTCAGATTCAGGATTTTTACAAGGTGCTCCTACCGGTGGTGGTAACCCTCTAAACCCTAAAGAACCACACTTTAAACCAAAAGCTAAATACTTGATTCACCTTTTTATGAATGGTGGCCCTTCTCAAGTTGACACTTTCGACCCAAAACCATCTTTAATCAAATACAATGGCCAGCGCCCCGATATCGCAAACAAATCCACTGAAAGAAAAACAGGCGGCTTAATGCAATCGCCTTTCAAATTCAGCAAACATGGAAAATCTGGTGTTGAAGTCAGTGAAATATTTCCAGGAATAGCAAGTTGCATTGATGATATCTGCGTTATTCGCTCGATGCATACTAATATCCCTAATCATGAACCTTCTTTATTAATGATGACGAGCGGTGAAACCCAACCCACCAGACCGAGTATGGGATCATGGCTTCTTTATGGCCTTGGTACTGAAAATAAAAATCTCCCTGGATTCGTAGTAATGTGCCCAGGAAAACCTGTGGTTGGGCCACAATTATGGAGCAGCAGTTTTCTTCCTGGTGTTTATCAGGGGACTCATATCAACAATTCCACCATGGACCCTAAAAAAATAATTCAAAATGTGTCTAACTCTTCCCTTGGAAAATCTTCCCAACGAGAAATGATGGATTACCTTTCAAAAATCAATCAATTGCATCTCGAAAAAAGGGGCGGTGCAGATAATCAACTTGAAACTAGAATTCAATCTCTTGAAATGGCTTTTCGCATGCAGTTTGAAGCACAGGAAGTATTTGACTTAAACCATGAACCTAAAAACATCCGGGAAGGGTACGGGAGTTCACCTTTTGCACAAGCATGCCTTACCGCGAGAAGATTGGTTGAACGAGGCGTCAGAGTGGTGCAAATATTTACTGGAGGCGGTCAACCTTGGGACAATCATGATGATATCGCACAACATCGACAACTTGCGCAGCAAACCGATCAACCGATCGCAATGTTATTAAAAGATTTAAAATCAAAAGGAATGCTGGACGAAACTTTGGTTTTGTGGGGAGGCGAATTTGGCCGTACCCCAACTTCTGAAGGATCTAAAGGCAGGGATCATAACAACCATGGTTTTACTGTTTGGCTTGCAGGTGGTGGTGTCAAAGGCGGGTTTGTGCATGGAGCTAGCGATGAATTTGGTTTTGCAGCCGAAGAAAAGAAAATGCATGTACATGATTTACATGCCACCATGCTTCATTTAATGGGGATTAATCACGAAAAATTGACCTATCGTTATTCAGGAAGAGATTTCAGATTAACCGATGTTGAAGGTACAGTTCACAAAGACATCATTGCATAATCAGCCAACAATTTTGGAAGCTTTACCAGCTTAAGAATGAGTCTAAATTATTTGAGCTGTGGATTATTATTTCTTAAAAAAAGTTAACTTGTCATTTAACCAATCTTGCTTGGAATAGACAAAAACAGATGAGTCAGTTTCTTTGACTTCAATTTTTACAAGATTAAAACCCATGGCAGTGATTTCACTAAAGAGATACCATGATAGATTTTCAACACTCGTGGGCTCATTGAATTTTTTAAAGCGAAAATCTTCGCCAGTCCGCTTCATGTGGTCACAAAGCGTTAAGTAAAGTGGATCATTGACATTTATTAGCATAGCATGATCGTAATAAGATTTAAGATAAGGTTCTATCTTAGCATCAAAATCAGAAAAAAGGGTTGAGATTGAACCATTACGCTCAACCTCAAAGAAACAGTTAATACCATACCGATGCCCGTGAATATTTCTGCATTTATCGTGCAAATCTTCATTACGATGAGCAGCATAGAACTTATATTCTTTTCTAATGATCATGCGGAACCTAGGTAGATTTTTGGTTGATCAGGGAAAGGACTTCGGCTCTGGTTGAAAGATTAGTTTTAAACACACCACGCAAAACACTAGTAATGGTTGTACAACCCTGTTTCTTTACGCCTCTAATACACATGCAAGAATGTTCAGCCTGAAGAAAAACTGCAACTCCCGAGCATTTTAATTCTTTGTCCATTAGATCTGCTATCGTTTGAGTCATTCGTTCTTGAACTTGGGGTCTTTTAGATACATCTTCAACAACACGAGCAAGTTTACTAAGGCCAACAACTTTACCATTTGGAATGTATGCGATATGGGCAAGCCCAGTAAAGGGAAGCAAATGATGTTCACACATACTGGTAAATGGTATATCTTTGACGAGTACCATCTCGTCGTAATTTTCAGGAAATGTAACACGCAAGTGCTTGCCTGGGTCCCCATTGATACCAGAGAACATTTCGGCATACATTTTAGCAACACGAGCAGGTGTATCAATCAAACCAGGGCGATCTGGATTTTCCCCAATTGCTTTTAAAATCATTTTTACCGCAGTTTTAATCAAATCAAGATCAATTGTATTTCCGTCCATGTTATTTCCATTTTTCTCAGAAATAGCTGCTTTGTTTATTAAATCCGATTCCGGTTCTTCCAAAAAGCCAGATACTGATGCACTATTCATATTACATTTAATTGACATCAAAACCTCCCCGATTCAATAATGATTTCTAATTAATTATTAGCCAGATTACCAAACGAATCCAAGGAATATTAATAAACATAAAAAAATCATAAAGTTTAAGGGGTTCTAAGAATGATCAGTCATCCATTCGAACACCGATCGAAAGAATTAAATTAGTAAATCTTTCGGTATCCCCTGTTTGAATAGTGAGGATATGATCGTTTGTAGATACAGCCTTATAGAAATCCCATTTAGGAATTGGCTTAAGGTCAAAATCTAAGCCCGACTTTTTAATAATTGACCGGAAATCATTCCAAGCTTTCGGGTCTTCTTGTAAGCCATAAGGGCCGGTCGTTTCATACATCATGGTATTTATTTCGTCGATTGGAACAGCAGACAAAATAACCTCAAGAACTTGTGCACATGTAAGCATATTTGGTGAAAAATTCAAATGAATGAGTTCAGCGTTTGGCCCCAGAGTTGTTGAAGCTGGGTAATGGCCATCTGCAATTAAAATTTTAGCATGGTGCCCTGCCTTGCCAAGAATACGATTAATCTCAGGATGAATAAGTCGGTGCATCAACATCTAAAATCCTTTCAGTTTAAGGACAATCAGCTTTAACAAAAAACAACCATGTACTAATAACTAAGATGGCTTAATCATAAGTGTAAATCCTAATTATTCCAAAACAATGTTTGTAAACATTTGATTAGAAGAGTGGCATAGGCACCCTTGGGCAAATCAAACCCAATTCTTACAGCTTTTTTACCTTTGTTAAATTGGTCATCACGAACTTCATGATCAATATTAGTTGGAAAATAAAAAGCCTTCCGCTCTCCTTTTGAGAAAAATAGTTTCCTGGTTCCTGCGATTTTCATTTCTTCAAGTGTTAGCCCTTCCACAGCCATAACCTCATTAATTATTTTAAAGAATGGGTCATTTTCTGTCATTTTTAAGCGGGAAGATGGCAGCGGAATAAACGACTCTTCCATTATTTTAATATTTGCAACGGAAGCAAATCGAACCCCAGGATACAACCCAAGTTTTAATTTGATTAAAAAAATTTCTGATTGTGTAAAATTAATGTTAATCCATCGAGCCAAAATATTGTTCCATAAATAGCTTTGGTATGCGGTAACATACATCCCGCCAAGTTCAGGCCGGAGTCTTTCAGCAGCACCTTTAAAATCTTGGGGATTAAACGAAAGGTACTCAACCAATGTTCGGGAATGGCCACGCGGCAGAACATTCTTCAATCCGGACCAATCTCCCCATTTTTCAGTCAGAAGTGTTTTTTCCTTTTTTGCCATCTTGTTATCATGAGTGTAAGGCGAGGTTAGCGCAATTTTTAATGCTTGTTCGAAATCACCAAGGATCATTTTTTTCGCAATAAACTCGGTTTTCAAAGAATCAATTGACCCAAATCGCTGGTCATCAAAATAATTGGGTATTCCTGTCCCTGGCAAAGCCTGAATAATACTATCTGTTTTTTTAGCTTGGTCAGAATTGATATTTCTTATGATGATACCAAAACGGTTTCCAGCTAAATGGCTGGAATCGTATGGCCCGGATATTTCACCAAGATATTTCACAACAACATCTGAAAGATCCAAATTCTTTTTAGGGCCATTTTTAATTGAAAAAAATTGAGTAGTAACTGCATGCTTGTCTTTAAGGCCGCCAAACGATATTTGCCTACTTTCTAATTTCCAAGATTTCTGAATTCGTAAAATTGCATCGGGAGTGGTCGATCCTTTTTTCTTCAGCGAATAAAGTGAAAAACCGCCATGCCCGGAAGGCAAAGTTTCTGTTAGTTCCTCTACAGAAAAGTCTTCAGGAAATTGTTTTATTTTAGAGTTAGACACAGCTTATCTTATTAAACGAGAATATTTATTGTTCGGTTGACGAAACATCTTCATCAGGAATGGGACCGGGTGTTCCATATTCATTTGTTTTTGGTAAATCCTTGAGTGATTTTAATCCGTAAATTTGCAGAAACTTGCGAGTTGTGCCGTATAAAACAGGCCTTCCAAGAGTAACATCTCTTCCGACGATTCGAAGCAAGTTTTTTTCAACTAAATTCCTTATGACTTCCGAAGAATTAACCCCGCGTATTTGCTCAATATCTGCACGAGTAATTGGTTGCCTGTAAGCTGCAATAGCCAAAGTTTCTTTCATGGCTGAACTTACTTGAACTTCAACATTTCGTGCGTAAACTCTTGCAAGCCACGGATGAAATTCTTTTTTTGAAAGCAACTGAAAACCACCCGCAACTTCTTCGATGTGAAAGCTGTTGTTCTCAACTTTGTATTTTTTTTGCAATTCTTTTAGTAAACTTCGCACTTCGGAGCTATTCTTACAACCTAAAACAGAAGCGATTTTTTTTGTTACCAATGGTTCATCTGCTAGAAAAAGCAATGCTTCCAATGCCGCAATTGAATCTGTTCGATATCCTTCAACTTCAGATCCATTAGTTTTTGGTTCATTGCCAATGGTAAGGCATGAATTTAGTTTTTGGTTGTTCCAGAAGTAATCAATAACCTTATGTTTGTTGTTTTTATTAAACTTTTGGATTACTTTTTGCTGAATCATACTTCCAGTCCAGTTTGTTAAACTAGGCAATTTGCTACAATAAGGGGTTGCACCCAAGTGTCATTATAGGGTAACCAAGTCTTAGTAGTTTACCAATTTAATTGGTAAAGTTTTAAACTTAATAATTAATCTTGAACAAAATTAGGTATCACTATGAAGGAACTAGATTTAGCTTGGTTTTTAGCATTATTGGGAACACCCCTAGTTTTTGCATTAATTTGCTATTTTTTTTCGTTCCGTTTAAATCAAATCACTCCTTGGATTGCTGCCCTTGGTGGGGCGTTAACCTTAGGAATCTCTTTGGGCATGGCCGTTCAATTTAAATACGACACGGTTGAGCAATTAGGGGTGCTTGATGATGAAAACACCCGAATGCAAACTTCCCTTTTTGAAAGAGGAAAGAATGTAGATTTAGTCCCTGGTTACGAAGTGCATAAAAGCTTTGATTGGGTCACCAAAGTTCGTTGGATGCCTAAATTAGGCATAAATTTTGTACTTGGCCTTGATGGCTTAAATCTTGCGATACTCGTTTTGATCACTTTAATCTATTTTGTCGCATTACTTGCCGCATGGTTATGTCCAAACATAGAAGGTAATTTTTTCCCATTACTATTTATTTCCGAATTTGGATTGCTAGGCACACTACTGGCAATTGATGGTGTGATTGCTTTAATTTTTCTAGCAATAAGTATTTTATCTTACTACTTCTTGCTCCAGAACTGGGGAGGAGAAAACAAAAACAACTCGGCTTTTATTTTTGGTACAGTCAATACTATTGGGCTATTGATTTTAGCGGGAGTTTTAACTTATTGTTACAAATCTGATTTGACCAAATTTGCAAATGAGGGTGAGATCGAAATTGCACAAAAACAAATCGAAAGAGCACACCCAGATTGGTCTGAAAAACAACGCACGGATTACTTGTCTTACCACTCTTTCAATATTTTAGCATTCCAGCGCGCTGGACTTGAACAAGTCACACAATCACGAACCAATGTAAGTAAAACCGCAAAAACCAAACATACCTTTTCGTTACTTGCTGTTCTGGGAGCATCATTATTATTAGGGTTCTCTTCTCCAATAATGGCTTTGATTTATAAAACATACCAAGACACTCGCCTACCGGTAGCCATGCTTTTAGCAGGGGCATTTCCATTACTCGGCATATACATTTTTATCCGATTTGGCATTCAAATATTTCCTGCAGGTATAGTTTCTTCAGCCCATTGGCTGACATGGGTAATAATTGGGATAACAGTGGCAATAAGCTTCATGTTCTTATTTATAAACTCCCCCGAACGCTTCATCGCATTTCTTTCTTGCTGGTTACAATTCATTTGTTATTTGGGCGTAATGAATTCATTTGCAGGGGCTCCAAATATTTGGAAAGCAAAAACATTTGCTGGTTCGCTGATATGGATGCTAGGGGGATACTTATGCATAACAGGATTGGTTTTTTTGTGGAAACAAATTAAAGATCAGATTCTTGTTGATATAATTGATTTTAAACTTGGAACACTTAAAAAAGCCCCTATTATCGGTTGTTCATTTGCAATTTTATTGGTTGCAACTCTTGGGTGCCCAGGATTTATCAACGGCCTTGGGTTATTTTTATTAGCAGGGTCGGTGCTACAATTTGGATTTATTCCTGCGTTAATCGCAGGTATTAGCTTTATTCTGGTGATCATTGCATGCTATCGCATTTTAAACATTGTTCTAGGCGAGAGTTCTAGTACACCACCTCTTTGTGATCTCAAACTTCCACAAATTATTTTGACCTTTGCAATTATCATACCCATTCTTACTCTTGGCATATTTCCGAACTTAATGCTTTCCTGGTACATGCCCAGCACTTCGGCAATATCAGAATTGATTCAAATCACATTGGTAAAGTAAACTTCAAGGTTTTTTGTATGCCACTATTTGACACCCATGCCCACCTTGATGATGAAAAATACTCCACTGACCTAGTGAGTATTATCGAGGGATTCACCAAAGAAACCAATAATAGGGTTTTGTGCGTAGCAACGGGAATCGATTCAAGCAAACGTTGCTTAAAAATAGCCACTAACTATCCGGGGGTGTATTTCAGTGCTGGTATTCACCCTAACTCCATTACGCAAAATCCGGAGAACAGTCTTGAGTTATTGGACTTATTTATAAAAGAAAAAAAACCGATTGCTCTTGGGGAAATTGGTCTAGATCGATTCAGGGATTACTGCCCCTTCGATTTACAAATCCGTTACTTCATATCTCAAATTCAACTTGCCAGAAAATACGACTTACCAATCTTGATTCATTGTAGAGATGCTTGGAATGACATTCTGCCTATTTTAGAAAATGATATGCACAACAATGGCCCAATTAAAGGCATTCTTCATTCGTTTACGGGTACATATGAAAATGCAGAAAGATGCCTAAGTTTAGGCTTGTTCTTATCATTTGCAGGAATGATTACGTACAAGAAAAACGACTTACTCAGGGATGTTGCAGCTAAATGCCCTATCGATCGGATTTTAGTTGAAACCGATGCGCCTTATCTTGCCCCTGAACCTTTTCGAGGCAAAAGAAACGAGCCCTCTTATGTAAACTACACCATTAAAACCCTGGCAAACACATTAGGTATTTCAATGACTGAACTTGAAAACCAATTATGGGTTAATTCCAATAAAGTTTTAAACCTTCCCAACTAAATTACTGAGGGGGTAACCCCAAAATCCCGGATAGTAAAAAGCGGGATGAAAGGGCAACGAGGTTCGATTAATTCTCTAGCGCCCTGCAGTCGGTCAACAATACAAACCACTGCGACCACTTTACACCCAATTTTTTCAACTTCGTCAACAGCTTCCATTGCAGAACCGCCTGTGGTAAGAACATCATCCACAATGATTACTTTTGAACCTGGGGCTAAAACCCCTTCAATCCTTTGCTTACTTCCATGTTCTTTTGCTTTTTTCCGAACAAAAAAGCCCTCAAGGGAAACACCATGCTGCTGACTTTTGACCAGAGTCGCTGCGGTTATGGGGATTGCTCCCACTTCTAAACCACCAATAGCATCAGGATTCAATGGGGAAATAATTTCCCAAAAAAGTTCACCTAGGAGGTCAATAACTAAAGAATTAAAGAGCGCTTTTTTGCTGTCTATGTAATAAGAGCTGGTTTTTCCTGAAGCTAGAACAAAATGTCCTGTCTGAAATGCGCGAGACTTAAAGGCTTCTAGAAGTTTCTGTCGTTTAGAATCCATTGAAAGAAATCCCATAAAGTCGGATCATTTTTGAAAAACGGCAAGATCCAAGCCGGGATTAAGCTTTAGATCTTTATACCCATAAGCCTCTTCAAGTGGAGCACTTTCTCCCTCTTTTGGCCAAGAATAATTTTCTATACGAATTGGGAGGTTGTTTTCTTTATCAAAAAACACAATGTTTTTATAAAAAAGAAAGTACCCATCAGTATTAACAGGGTGTGTCAATTCTAATCGTGTGCAAGGACGGTCATAGCAAACTACATCACATACCAAGACTTCGGTTGCTTTTCTTCGGCTTTCTTCAATCCAACCATGTTCCAAAGTCTTTATAAGCATTTCTAGGCCTGCTTCAGAAACATTATGCCTGTTATTTGAAGCAGATTTTGGGTCATTGATGTCTAAGGTAATAAAGCCCACTGCGCCTAAAAATCCTGCGCCTTTGACGCGCATTTTTGAAGGATCTTTAGTTGTAGTATACATAGCTTCTTGACCTTTGCTTGATCTGGGTTCAGACCATCTCATGTGCAAAAAGAAAGGTTTACCTGCAGTTGCCTGGAGTTGAATCGAAGCTTCTGGTTGTAATTTTCCTTTGAGTCTTTCAAGCTGAAAAAGTGTAGCGCTATAATCTTTGACATTTTCAAACGATTTCACCGCAGCAAGAATAAATTCAAGGGGTTTGTCCATAGAATCTTTTGATTTTAAAGGACGATTTTTAATCTCGTGTATTATTTCTTCTTCAATTTGTTTTAGGCTATTGTCTGGCTTTGCTTGAGTAACATTCCCGGTAGCAATGATAAATACGCCAAGAATTCCACCAAAAAAGATATATGCCAACCTAGGAAAGCGGCCTTGGGTAATTGTTTGCATCATAGTACCAAGAAAATTTATAATTATTAGTCCTTATAAATAAATAACACAAGAAAATGAACAAGGTTGATGATCATCAATAGAATGATTAAATTTAATGCTTATTCAAGCATTAGAAATAAAACAAACCACAGAATCAACAAAGACGCTGGGGTTATATGCCATGTTGGCCGAAAACTTCAATAGTGTTTAGGGTGCAAATGTATGAATAACAATGAAAATATTGCGGTTTTTAAAATTACATCAGAGTTTTTTGAAGAAAATGGATATATTGTTCATCTTGAAGGAAAAAGTAAGGCGATCGTATTTGACCCGGGTTCGGATGTAGATCAGTTTTTGGAATACCTTTCAGTGAAGAATTTAAGGTTAGAAGCTATTTGCCTAACGCATGCCCATCCCGACCATATTGCAGGCGTTTCAGCTATAAAAGCGGCATTTCCCGATGCAAAAATCGCAATCGGTTTAAATGAAGCAGCAGCCCTTACGAACCCAAAATTAAATTTAAGTTCGTTGCTGGGTTTTGAAATGGTATCGCCCCCTGCAGATATCACCCTTAAGGATGGCGAAGATGCGGAGTTTGCGGGTATTAGTTTCAACATTCAAGAAATACCCGGTCACTCCCCAGGGCATATCGCCTATATTGCCAAAGATTCAAAATTTCATGTATTCGGTGGCGATATTTTATTTGAAGACAGCATTGGCCGTTGCGATTTTCCGGGCGGGGATTTCA
>CALARU010000102.1 GCA_937888715.1 uncultured Planctomycetaceae bacterium
CTGCGTAAACAATGGTCGGTCACGCTAAGAAGAGTGTTGGCATCGGGTGGCAGATAAACCCGGATGATCTCTGCTTTTTTGTTAACCACATGATCGATGAAGCCTGGGTCTTGATGGCTGAAACCGTTATGATCCTGCCTCCATACATGAGAGCTAAGAAGATAGTTGAGGGATGCGATGGGCATGCGCCAAGGGATAGAGCGTGAGACTTTAAGCCATTTTGCATACTGATTAAACATGGAATCGATGATATGAATGAAGGCTTCGTAGCAGGAGAAGAAGCCATGCCTGCCTGTCAGAAGATAGCCTTCGAGCCAACCTTGGCATAAATGTTCGGAGAGGATTTCCATCACTCTGCCTTCAGGATGAAGCGAATCATCGGTGGGTAGGATCGGTTCCATCCAGGCACGATTTGTGACTTCGAAAATATCGTTCCAGCGATTGGAATTGGTTTCATCGGGGCTGAAAATCCGGAAGTTATGGGCCTGTGCGTTAAGGCTCATAACATCGCGCAGGAAAGACCCTTGCACCCGGGTGGATTCAGCGAGTAAGAATCCTGGCTTCTGTACTTCGACTGCGTATTCCCTAAAGTCGGGAAGAATAAGATCACGAAGAAGCGCTCCTCCATTGGCATGGGGGTTGGCGCTCATGCGCAAATTTCCCACGGGTGCGAGATCAGAAATGAGGGCAATCGGGTGCCCGTTTTCATCGAAGAGATCGTTGGGCTTGTAACTTCTAAGCCAAGCTTCAAGAGCAGCAAGTTGTGCGGGGTTTTCGCGCGTTTTTGCAAGTGGTACCTGATGAGATCTAAAGGTGCCTTCGAGTTGTTTCCCGTCGAAAGAAGCTGGGCAAGTCCAACCCTTTGGAGTTTTAAGAATAATCATGGGCCAAAGTGGGCGCGTTAGATCGCCATGATTTCGGGCCCTATCATGTATATTTTGTATCTCAGTATGACACATATCAAGGGTAGCTGCGAAAGCTTGGTGGATTTCTTCTGGGTTATCCCCTTCGACAAAGAAAGGCTGATGCCCATAACCTTGGAAAAGGTGGGTGAGTTCTTCTCTGCCTATGCGTGCGAGGATGGTTGGCCCTGCGATTTTGTAGCCATTGAGATGGAGGATGGGAAGTACAACGCCATCGCGCACGGGGTTGAGGAATTTGTTGGAATGCCATGATGCAGCAAGGGGCCCGGTTTCTGCTTCGCCATCGCCAACTACACAGGCAACGATAAGATCGGGGTTATCAAAGGCTGCACCATAGGCATGGGCAAGTGCATAACCAAGCTCTCCGCCTTCATGGATGGAGCCCGGAGTTTCAGGCGCAACATGGCTTGGTATACCACCTGGGAAAGAGAATTGTTTGAAGAGGTCCATCATGCCTTCTTCATCTCTACTGATTGCGGGGTAGACTTCGGAATAGGTGCCATCGAGCCAAGCGTTGGCGATGAGGGCTGGCCCGCCATGGCCTGGCCCGGTGACATAAAGCACACTAAGGCTGTGCTTGCGAATCAGGCGGTTGAGGTGGGCGTAAATCAGATTAAGCCCGGGGCAGGTGCCCCAATGGCCAACCAGCCTCGATTTTACTTGCTCGGGTTTTAATGGTGCATGCAAGAGAGGGTTGGCCAGTAGGTAAACTTGGCCAACGCTGAGATAGTTTGCTGCTCGCCACCATGCATGCAACTGGTTTAGCTCATCAGAAGAAAGAGGTTTCTCATCAACACTGCTGAAAAAAGAAATAGTCATGAATAAAGTGCCTTCACACAGGTAGAGTTTATTTCTTCAACTGGTTCGATAATAGGTATGCCATTAGGTCTGCGAATTCAGCGTTGGTAATCTGATCCACAAAGCCCGCAGGCATGGGCGATACGGGAGAGATTTTTCTCTCTTCAACTTGATCACTTGCGATGCGCACTTCTTTGCCTTGCTGATCTGCAAGAACTAAGAGGACGCCTTCTTCCCGTAGAAGCAAGCCGTTGACAAGTTGGCCGTTCTTAAGGGCAAGAGTGGTTTGGCGGAAAGCCTGATCGACATTGCGATTAGGGTCGAGCATATCTTCAAGCAGCCTATCGAGGCCGCGAGATCCGATGCCATCAAGTTGTGGACCAATCTTGGCCCCCTTGTTGGCAATTTGATGACAGGCGGCACAGTGTTTGCCAAAAAGAGCCTCACCTTTGATCTCATCATGTTTGCCCATAAGAAATGCAGTTTTCTTGTCTGCAATCTTTTTCTGTAACAGTTGATCAGCGGGTGGTAAGCCTTTTGTCAAGGTGGCAAGCTTCTTATCAAAGTCGGGGAGATTGCGTTGCTTTAATTTGTTCTCGATTGGTTTTTCAAGAAGTAAGCGGGCAGAAGCTTTCCCTTCGCCAATCGCCTTGAGAAAATCGTTGGCCCCTTCAGAGGTAGAAACAATCGCCAAGGCCAGCGAAGATTGCAGCCTGGCGGAAGCCCCAGCAAACATGGTTAAAAGGCTTGTACGAACTTCGGGGCTTAGAGTTTTCCCAAGGCCAATGATTGCAGCGTCTCGTACTTCGGCGCTATTATTCGAGTTTTTAGCAGCGTCTAGGAGACCATTAGTTGCCTTGGCATTGGGCATGTTTCCTAAAGAAGTAATGCAAGCCAACCGGTTGGCAGTTGGCATGGCTGAATCTTTTGCAATGTTGATGATGGTGTCCAGATGATCAATTAACTGAAGTGAAGAAGCTAGCTCGGTTCCGATTCGAACATCGTTCTCTTGTTTGGAAGCAAGAAGATAACCACAAAGGTCTGTAGCTTGCGTCAAGAGATTGGGATCAACTTTCGAGCCTTTTTCTTGTGCGGCAAGGGAAGCAGCACGAATCAGTTCAGCTTGGCGTGCTTTGGGACGCTGAGCGTTTTTCATGTACGAGACGATATTGGTTTTATCTGCATCGGTGCCATCGCGGGTAATCATTCTGACGACAGCAATTTCGCGATCTCCCTCGGGCTGAATTAAAGCGAGCTTGTTTGCAAGGAAACCTGCAGAGCTTGCGCCTGGAAGACCCAAGGCTACATCAGCAAGCGCCTTTAATGCCAAGGGATCAGAAGATTGAGAGGGCAAGCCTTTCCAAGCTTCGGGATTTCGAACTTGTTCCCGCAATGCCAACCTCGAGGCATAGTAAAGATGCGAATCATTTTGGTTAACTTTGGTGCGGAAGGAAAGGATAGCTTTTAAATTCGCTTCGCTAGGATGTTGGGCCAAGCCTTGAACTGCGGCTATTTGCACCCTTCCATCGGTATCTTCCAGCGCCTTTTGGACAAGTGCTGCAAGGCCTTCGCTCAATTGTGGTTTTGAAGTTGCCATCTTGATTCCATGCACCCGAACAAAAGGTGATGGGTTTGTAATAATAGCTTCAATCGCCTGATCGGGCAGGGCGTTTAATCGCAGTAAAGCCCACATGGCATGAACCTGTTGAAAGTTATCTGCTGGCTTATTGATTGCAGCAAGGAGTGACTTCGTTGCGTCGCCATCTTCCCTTGCAACTAGTTCGTTACCCGCCATGATGCGCATGGTCTGGTTCTTACTTCCTAGATTTTTAATCAGTTCTTCGACCGACATTGCAGTAAAGTTGGGGAGTGGTGGGGGCGATTGCTTACCATCTTTGCCTGTATAAAAGACACGCCAGATACGCCCACGATTCCTGTCACGCCCTGGGTGAGTAAGAGGCACTTCATAATGCCCGATCACTTTGTTGTAAAAATCAAGGATGTAGAGCGCGCCATCCGGCCCCATCTTGATATCCACTGGCCTGAACCACAAATCTTCGCTGGTCATGAAATCAGGAAGCTCAACAGCACTAGGGGTTGCACCTTTTCGATCAACACGGTCGTGGTTGATTCTGCTTGTAACTACATTGCCGATGATCATGGTTTCTTGATGTTCTTCAGGGAAGGAATCAGAGTTGAGAGCAGTGATGCCGCAAATACCGGTGCTGCCATGAGAATGCTTGATCATGTCTGGGCCAAAGCCAAGACCATCATGAGGTTTTGAAAAGCTAGGGTAGGTTGCTCCTTGAAGGAGTTGATAGATAGGGCTGCTATGGCAATCAGCGGTGTAGAAGTTGCCCCAGGAATCAACGGTCATCCCGAATGGGTTTACCTGCCCACGGGTGTAGGATTGCAGACCGGTGCCATCAGGGCGATAGCGGTAAGTATTACCAGAATTCATTTTGAGTAATTTGCCTTCGGAGGATTTGACCTCGGAATCATTGGAGAAACCATGGGTTGCATGAATCCAGCCATCCCAATGAAGCTGGAAACTGTTGGTCATGCCATGGGTATCGCGGAAGCCAAAGCCGGTAAGGAAAGGTTCTTTAGTGTCGGCTTTATTATCGTTGTTGGTATCCTGCATCTTGTAGACATTAGGGATGCTGTGAACAAGGGCGGTTTGTGGTGCGCCTTTTTTGGAAGGAAGCGGGAGTAAGCCGATAGGGATGTTTAATCCGTCTGCAAAGGTTTCAATCTTTTGCGCTTTACCATCGGGGCCAATGTTGGAAAGAATTTTCACGGAGTCGCGTGGTTTGGTTCCGTCCTTGGCAGCGTAAGGATATTCGAGTGAATCGGTAATCCAGATCCGGCCTTTGTAATCGAACGATAGATTCATGGGTTTGAAAATATCTGGCTCGCTAGCAACTAATTGCACAACATAGCCTTTGGGTAGCTTGAAGCCTTTCATTTCATCTGCAGGAGAAAGTGCTTCGGTAGGGGCAACCAACGGTGGAGTTTGTTGAGCCCATGGAATCGAGGTAGTGATTAGAAAGACAAGACAGCTGGAATAAATGATTGGCCTGCGCATGATACCCCTCTAATTAACGGACTATTGACTAATACAATCAATTGTAGCCATGTTCTTTGTCATTGTCAGCTATGGATTAGTTCGGCGGCTAAATAATAAGGTTTGAGCCTTAATAAGGGTGTATTTAAAGGGGTTTGATTAGCGGTAAATGATTTCTCAGATTAGGTTTACGACTGTTTTGATTACAGGAAAAGCATATCTTTTCCGGATATTATAGACCCAATTGGCTATGAATGCACCGCCTGCGAGGGCGAAATATATTTAAGCTTTTCAGATTAGCTATAGATTAATATAAGAATTAAGTTCATAATAAATTAACCAGATATTAACCAAAGCTTCTTATTTGTTTAAGTTAATGAGGGCTAGTACATGTCTTTTTTCTTCCCTGCATCTCAGAAAAAACAAGGTTTTACTCTTATAGAGTTATTGGTAGTTATTGCAATTATTGCAATATTAATAGGTTTGCTTTTGCCTGCGGTGCAAAAAGTAAGGGAAGCAGCAGCCTTGGCGCAGTGCAAAAATAACTTGAAGCAGCTTTCCCTAGCTTGCCATAATTACAGTGATACTGCGGGTAAGTTGCCTGCTGCGGTGACGCTTAATGGGGGGGTAAGTCGCACTAACGCAATTGGTCAGTCGTTTGGCCCTAATTGGATAGTAATGATTCTCCCTTTTTTAGAACAAAGCGCGCTTTATAATCAACATTCTTCGAATATCACTGCTTATGGAACTAACAGTAATAAAGCTTGGCAGGCAATTGGGGCGACCCCGATCAAGTTGCTGAAATGCCCAGCAGATACTGGTCATGATGTGCCCTATAATATCAATGGAGTGAATTTTGCCCGGGGAAATTATGCCTGTAATGCGGGTGGAATCCACGGCCCTGGCAATGGTTGGACCGGTACAGAAAATGGGGCGCAACCTACCAATGGCAATGGCTGGGCTGGTCTTCCCACCAACCTTACAGGTGGCGGGGTCATGTGTATTAATTTTGGTGCCAAGCTTACTGGGATTCGTGATGGCACATCCAACACGATTATGATTAATGAAGTCCGGGTGGGCTCGCATCTTGCCCCAACGGATCCAAGGGGAACTTGGGCTTTGGGATTTCCTGGTGCAAGTGTTACTGCAGGGCATTTCTCTTGGGATTGCATGCTACCCAATAATAAAGATGACAATGCAGATGATTGCGAAGGTTGCGTCAATGACGGCAAAGGTGGTATGGGAGCTTGGACCGGGTGCCCCTATCAACAAGGTCAGGCCCGAGGCAAACATTCGGGCGGGGTAGCTGCTGCCCTATGCGATGGTAGTGTTCGTTTTATTACCAATGCAGTTACTCAAAAAGCATGGTGGTATCTAAATGCTAACGGAGATGGAAATCCCAATGAACCAGATTAATTGTACACGCAGAACTGTTTTTCTTTCTTTAGTTTTACTTTTTTTTGTAGGTTGTGGTGGCCCTAAAATTGTCATAGTCAAAGGTAACCTTCAAAAAAAGGGGCAACCCTTGGTTGCTAATGCCTCCACCATTGTTACTTTGCAATTCATTCCCAAGGATGGGGGAAACACCTTTTCAGGAAAAATAAAAAGGGATGATGGCTCTTACGAAGCAAACTTTCCACCCGGGGTTTATAATGTCCTCTTCATTATGCACGATACCAGTTTAAAAAATCCCATACCTAAACCAAAAACACTTCGATCTAATTTTGATATTCAGACAAACCAAACTCTGGATTTGGAGATAGATTCTTGATGCCCAGGCGAGTCGCGGGTTTTTTCCTTCTTGTGGCGTTCGCATCTGGGATTTATTGGCTGCTTATCCCGAAGCAAATTCTTTTACTTGAAAACATTGAGTTAAAAACTTACCTTAAACGCACTTTGCCTTTCCCTGTTGTTTTCACATCCCGTAGCAACCTAACCGCTTTTGATGCAATGCCACCGGAAGGCCTAGGTGTAGATTTTCCCGGCCAAGGAATGTTTCAAGCTACCGGGAGATTGCGTATGTTGACCCCGGCAGGAAAGGTTTTGGAACTCACTTGGAACAGGAAACTTCCGGATGGTGGTACCCTTATCGATGTGCTTTCTCCCTCGATTAGCCCGGATGGGGCTCGGATTCTTTTTGCGGGCAGAAAAGCTTTGCCAGATCATGGGCGTTTTCGCATTTACGAAATCAATCTGAGTGATTTTTCTCTGCGCCCTCTCACTGGGCATGATGCAGACCCGGGATGCCCCCGCCTTCCTCCCATGCGCTTTGATGCCAAAGGGGTTCTTCTTCCCGATGCCCTGCGATTGAAAATTGATTTTGATGATATCGATCCCATAGAGTTGGCAGATGAAAACCAGACGCTCGTTTTTTCCTCTTCCAGGGAACCGGATCTTGGGCGCGATCACTCCCGCAGATCCATGCAAATCTGGCGTTGGGAAAAAAACACTTCTGCCCCGCTTCCCATGAGTGCCAACCGCAATGCTGATCGCTATCCTTTGCAACTTTCCAGTAACCTTATTGCTTTTTCCATGTGGAGCAGGAATCGGGAAGTGGTTTCCAGCGAGCGAAATAATATCCAGTATCATTCTTCAACTGCAAGTTCGATTTCAGAACCAACCAATCAATGGATGACGATGTTTCTGCATCCCCAAGGCGAGCAGTTTGGGTTACTAGCAAAGGCCCCTTTTTCTATGGTTCGAACTCGGGCGCTAGAGGATGGCAGATTGGTGTTTATGGCATCGTCTAAGGAAAATCCCAGCTTCATCCGGGTCGGTATTTGCCTTGCTGGTTGGGTTGGTGATTCCCCCAGTGCACGCCCTGTAAATGTTCCTGCGGTTTCATCTGATACCAGAGCAATTTTTTTCCCCGACAAGGATCAAAATGGCAACACTCTTAACATCACAACTCCGACACCTTACCCCAACAATCAAATTCTTCTTGCAATGTCTAACCAAGATTCTGCAGGTTCAATTGGCCTAGCGTTGGCGGGCGCCAAGGACATAGATAAAGAAATTCCTCAAATTATCTTTGATGATCCTGAGTTTGTCGATGCGGAACCAGTGGTTGTGTTGCCTCGTAAGATTAAGCCTACGGGGAAGACTAGCAAGGTCGAAAAAACGGAGTTCCTTGGAGATCAGAAAGAGGGTTTGGTTTTGGCAACTGCTTTGAATTATTCAGCCATGGCTACATTGCCAGGCCAGATTACCGATTCAGGCGTAGGCCCGATTTTCAACCCGCCGCCCCAAGGGTTGATTCAGGAACTTAGAATATTTGCTTCTGAACGCGATCGCTTTGATCATCCGGAAATTCCCCGGGTGCAAGGAAAGTTGCACCTGCTTTCCACCTTTAAAGTCAAAAGCGAAACAGCGAGTGGCTTGGTTTCATCTGGGCAACCCACTGTTTTAGCAGGGTTTGATGCCCAAGGTAAAGTTGCACAATGGAAGTCCGAGGCTAAAGATTCTCAAGGTCGCCAAAATAGCACCTTGGGTTTTGCAGGGGATCATTACAGTTTGATTGGCGCGGGCAAAAAGCATTTTTGCGTAGGTTGCCATCCGGGCCATAGCGGACTTGCCCCAGGCGATCACCAACATCACGAAGTTTGGAATTACAAATTCAAATAAAACTTACCCGCCCAGAACCTCATCAAGGTTTGCAGGGCGGGTACCAAACTTTTTCACAAACTCTTCTTGGCTTGGAATCAGCCTTACCTTGATCTTGTTTTCGTGGTTCACCAAAATATCGGTAAGCTTGTGATCAATGAACGGGTTTTTGAATCGTTCAATCACTTGCCCTGCAAAGCCCTTAGGGTCATCGCAACGGCCTTCAAGAATAGGTACGATCTCGGTGTATAACAGTTTTTCAAGCCATGGCCCCAACTCTTTATCATTCACCGAATCACGCACAATCGTATAACCCTTGGCTATCGCTTTGTGCACCATTCCCGAATGCCCACCATTGAGGATGCGTACTTTTCTTAAAAAGAAAGGTAGAACATCGTTGGTCCAGATAACTGCGGGATGATCGATCCAACGCTTAACGCCTGGAACTTCCTGAATTGCAAAAAGAGCATAGGGTTCGCAAACCGCAAGCATCGGATCTTGTGCAAGTAATGGGTGCTGGTCTGGTGTGCCTGTAACAATGCGATCAACGAGGGTGTTGTGCCAAGAGCAGGTTTTTTCCATCCAAGTAATGAAATTTGCCTCTAGTTTCCATTCGTGTGCGATTTTTACAAGAATGCTTCTAAGGAGCTCTGCGTTATTTTCGCGCAGTTCGCAAGGAATGATCATCAGGCCGGGTTGCCCTGCCTTGAATCGTTCTCTTAATACTGCGAGTAGCTTTGCAGGAAAAGATTTAGGGGGTGCGCAATTTGCAGTATCGGCAGCGTTCAGGTCATAACCGGATTCTGTGGTGTTAGAAAGAATGGTTTTCAAATGTGGACTACGGGCGAGTTCAAGGACTTGGTCCCATTGGGTGTTTGCAGTAAGGGCGCGGGAAACACTTTCGCAAATTTCAACCCGATCAACGACTTGGCCATTTTCCAACCCGCGTAACACCACATGGTATTTGCCACCAAGCTTGGCAAGCTCGTTGGCACGCTCTCCCCCGGTTGATTGCACGATTACGATTTTGCCTATGTTCTGGCCTTGCTGATTGGCATGGTGAACGAAAAGGTCTGCGAAGGCCCTTAGGAATTTGCCCGACCCGAACTGTAATACGGTTTCATTCATTAGGATTTTTCCTTTAAGCTTTTTTCAAAGTAATAGTAAGTTCGTGAGTCTCAATTTTCACTTGTGCTACCTGAGCATCTGTAGGTGCAGTAGCACTGTAATTAAGCACTAAGGTTTCGCTGGCAATGTAATCACGATGCCCTGCGATGGATTTACCAAGTAATTCTGAAGGGGTTTCCAGATGAAGGATGATGCGATCTTCCATCTCGAGTCCTGACTTTTTACGCAGATCCTGTACTTGCCTAATGATATCGCGGGCCATCCCTTCCAAGGCAAGTACTTCGGTGATCCGGGTATCAAGGGCAACCTGAGTGTCGCGGTCTGCAACACCCGTCCAACCTTCCTGAGCCTTTAAGCTGATGAATAAATCCGCGGGTTCGAGATCGAAGGTTTCGGCCCCGTGTGCCAGTTGGAAAGGTGCGCCAGCCTGAGAATGCTTTAAAAGTTCTAGAGGATCAGCTTTAAGGATTGCTTGCTGAACATCTTTCAAGCGTTGGCCAAACCTCGGCCCAAGATTCTTCGCATTGGCTTTAATCTCTGGTACCAGAAGTGGCCCTGCGTTTGCATCGTGCAAGCTTGCTTTCTTTAAATTAAGTTCTTCGCAAAGCTGGTCTGCAAAGCGGAGAATCGCCCTGCGATCCGCATCATTGCCAGGCAATACCCGTAACTCTGCGAGTGGTTGCCTAACCTTGATCTTCACGGTATTGCGTGATGCAGAGCCTAAGGTAACCAGATGAAGCAGAGCTTCCATATCTTCTGAAAGAACTTCGTCGATCATTTTTTCATCTGGGGCTGGGTAATCTTCCAGATGGATGGAGTGATCGCCTGCATCTACCAGGTTGCGATAAATCTTCTCGGCAAGAAATGGCATGATGGGTGCCAATAGCTTGGTGAAGGTTAGCAGTACCTGATGCAGGGTTTGGTAAGCCGCAAGTTTATCAGTGCCCTGCTCGGCTTTCCAGAAACGCCTTCGATTTCTTCGCACATACCAGTTGCTCACCTTATCATCGATAAAGCGTTCTGCTTCGAGGCATAGTCCAGCAAGATCATGGTTTTCGAAAGATTTGCGTGCAAAGGCAATCAGCTTTTGTAAGTCTGAAAGAATCCAGCGATCGATGTCGGGACGGTCTTTCAAAGGTACCTGGGGCGCATTAGGGTCGAACTTATCTAACCTTGCATAGTTACAGAAAAACGCATAGGTGTTCCACAACTTTAAAACAAAGCGGGCTCTTACTTCATCTGCGGTTACAGGCCCGAAGTTGATGTTGGTCGCAGGGTTTGTTCTGCAGAAAATCCAGCGAATGAGGTCTGCACCCATAGGGGGATGTTTTTCCACCACGCCCTTGGAGTTCTTGATTTCGTACCCATCGTTGGCAGCTCCTTCGAAAGGAATACTGTTGCCTTTGGATTTGTGCATCTCTTCGCCATTCTGATCGCGCACCAGAGCATGGCCTAGCAGCACATTAAAAGGTAGGCGATTGCTCATCATGGTGCTCATCGAAAGGATGGCATAGAACCAGTTGCGGAACTGGCCGGGGAAGCACTCGGTGATCAAGTCTGCGGGGAACCATTTTTCCCACTCGGCCCTATCGCGGTTATATCCCATGGTGGAATAAGGAACGATGCCAGCATCAAGCCATGGGTTTCCCACATCTTTGATGCGGGTCATGAGGTTCCCTGTTTTGGGATTACGAATTTTAACTTTATCGATGTAGGGTCTGTGTGGGCTATGCCCTTCAAACTCATCCCAACCTTCGACAGCCCTCTTCTTTAATTCTTCGCGGGAACCGATCACTTCAAATTGAGTCGGTTCGTTGTCATCAACCCAGATCGGCAGTGCAAGGCCCCAGAAGCGTTTTTTCGAAATCATCCAATCGCCCATGTTCTTGAGCCAATCCAGCTCTCGGGCTCTGCCATTGATGGATTCAGGGAGGAAGTTCACCTTCTGCACCAGATCCATGATTTCTTGCCGCCATGACATGCCGATGAACCATTCGTCCACTGGTCTGAAAACGAGTTCAACGCCTGTGCGCCAGCAATGCGGGTAGATGTGTGGGTATTCTTCGACAGCAAGGAGCATTCCTTTTTCGCGGAGGTGCGCAAATACTTTTTCCGCAGTGGATCGTTCGGTGGCATCAAGGCCTGTGAAGTCTCCGAAGGAGGGATAGAATTTCGCTTCATCATCAAGCGGAGCAATCGCAACCAAGCCGTTGGCCTTGCCCATGACATGATCGATATCGCCACACCCGGGGGCGATATGAACAATGCCAGTACCTTCGCCCGCGACGACATTTGGGTTGCCTTCGATATCGCGACCGCCATCGATTACGCGATGGCAGGAAACGCCACAGCGATCTAAAAGCAAAGGGTCTGCAGGTAAACCGCCTGGTTCGTTTTGAGCAGGCAGATGATCAAATGGCCCGATATATTCGAGCCCTACGAGGGTTGAACCAAGTTGGGTGTCCTCTATTTCGTATCCACCTTGTTCTTTGAATATTTGTGCGATGGGTTTTAGCTTGGGTACATGCTTGGGCCAAGACCATTCAGCTTTGCCAAACCCTTCTTTGAATTCTTTCTCCTGCCTTTGGAATTCGAGGTTAGCCTTGGCGAACCAGTACGCTGCCCCATCCTTCTTGGCGCGAACCTTCACATATTCTAATTGCGGGTTGACTGCGCAGGCGACATTGCTGGTAAGGGTCCAGGGTGTGGTTGTCCAAACCAGAAGGTATTCGTTATCCCGGCCTTTGATGGGCATACGCACAAAGGGCGCTGCATGAACGGTAAGCTTTCTGCCTTCGACTACTTCCATCTGGCTGTAGGCAGTGCCCCCACGACCACTCCAAGGCATGACATCGGAACCACGGTAAATCAATCCGCGATCAAAGCACTTTTTCAGAAATGTCCAGATCGTGTAATTGTTTTCCTCAGACATCGTGAAGTAGCTGCGTCTTTCATCAGCAGGCTTGGCCCAGTCTTCTTCTTTGTCCCAATCCATCCAATAGCCTAGGCGGATGGATTGATTGGTTTGTATTCGGGCAAACTTGTTGACTCGATCCTTGCACATTTGCACGAATTTATCGATCGAGCCTTCCTTGTCGCCTGGGATCAGATTTTCGATGTCTCGTTTTGATTTCAGTCCGAGTTCTTTTTCAACTTCAACTTCGACCCACAATCCCTGACAATCGAACCCGTTTTGGTAGCGGAGTTTTCTGCCTAGCATTGCATGGTAACGCTGGAAGGCATCTTTATAAGTGCGCCCCCAAGCATGATGAACGCCCATGGGATTGTTGGCGGTGATGGGGCCATCGAGGAAGGACCAGGGTTTGCCATTGTGGTTTTTTTCGCGGAGTTTCTCGAACGCTTGGGTGCGATCCCAAAATAACTGTATCTCCCGCTCTTGTGCGGGGAAATCGACCTGAGTTTCTACCTTCTCGAACGGCATAATAACCTCAACTATCTGAGTTCATGGAATCCTTGTCTATCTTAGGAATATTCTGTTATCTTTGCATGAGGGAATAGTTCCAAAGATGGTTCCCCCTTCTGAAATGACCGATTTTCACTATCCTTTCCTTAAGAAACATCCTGCAAACTTTCTTCCCAAGGGAACCACCATGAAACCATTGCGCATTGCAGTTCTGCTGAGTGGGTCTGGTACTACCATGCAAAACCTGATCGATCTTTCGAAGGCTGGCAAACTTCCCATCGAAATCGTACTTGCTGTTTCCGATAGGCCCAACATCAAAGGCCTCGAAAAAGCAGAGCTCGCAGGCATCCCCGCTGAAGTTGTCAGGCGCGACCATTGCATCAGCCTTCAGGAATTCAGTCAGCGTATTTTCGGTTGGTGCAGGCAGTTCAAAGCCGACCTCGTTATTATGGGTGGCTTTCTTCGCCTTATACAGATCCCCGATGATTTTCAAAACAAAGTCATGAACATCCACCCTTCACTAATACCTTCTTTTTGTGGTAAGGGGTTTCATGGTTTGAATGTTCATGAAGCAGTGATCAACTCTGGTAATAAAGTTACAGGCTGTACCATTCACTTTGCAGATAATCAGTATGATACCGGCCCGATCATTCTGCAAAAAGTCGTTCCTGTCCTTGATGATGATACGCCGAAATCACTCATGAACAGGGTTTTTGAAGAAGAATGCAAAGCCTATCCTGAAGCTATCCAACTATTTGCCCAAGGCAAACTTCAAGTGAATGGCAGAAGAGTGCGCATCTTAAAATAGTTTGTAGAGGAGTTGGCAGATGAGTTCGAGCAACAGGGCTATCGTTAGAATTCATGCCCGTGAAATTTTAGACAGCCGGGGCAGGCCTACTGTCGAAGCTGAAGTGCATACCACTTCTGGTTGCATAGGTAGGGCCAGTGTGCCATCGGGTGCAAGCACTGGTACCCACGAAGCGCTTGAACTTCGCGATAAAGATCCTTCCCGTTATCAGGGCAAAGGCGTTCTTAAAGCAGTCAGAAACATTTGCGAAATTATCTCGCCCTCGCTTCAAGGCTTTGATTGTGTAGAGCAGGAAAAAATCGATCGCAAGATGATCGCAATGGATGGCACAGAAAACAAAGGCCATCTGGGGGCCAATGCGATTCTTGCGGTTTCGCTTGCAAGCGCACGGGCAGCTTCAGAAAATCTGCGCATCCCGCTTTGGAAACATCTTGATCAGGATAATGTCGCCCGCATGCCGATGCCCATGGTCAACATGATTAGTGGTGGCTTGCATGCAGGGAAGAACCTCGACTTTCAAGATTTTCTTTTTCAACCTTCTAACGCTACCTCTTATTCCCAGGCGCTTGAGCAAATTGTTGCAATCTATAATAACCTAGGTGCCTTGCTTAATAAGCATGGGCATGAAGGCACTCTGGTTGGCGATGAAGGGGGCTATGGCCCAAAGCTTCAAGGAGAACGCGAGGCACTCGATTTTCTTCTCCTTGCAATGGAACGGACTAATATCAAAGGCACCATCGCACTCGATGTCGCTTCGAGCCATTTCTTTCAAATGGGCCAATACCACCTCGAAGGCAGAACCCTGTCCCCGGTTAAAATGGTGGGCTTGCTTGAAGAACTGGTTGCTAACTATCCGATTGCAAGTATTGAGGATGGTTGTGCGGAAGATGATTGGATAGGCTGGCAGGAACTGACCCGGAAGCTTGGAAGTAAGATTCAGCTGGTTGGTGATGATTTCTTCGTTACCAATCCCAAAAGACTTTTCAAAGGCATCCGCGATAATGCTGCCAATGCTGTTTTGGTTAAGGTTAATCAAATAGGTTCGCTCACCGAAACTTTTGAAGTAATTCGCATGGCGAGAAAGCACGGATTCAAAGCTGTGGTATCAGCTCGGAGTGGCGAGACTGAGGATGATTTTCTCGCAGACCTTTCGGTTGCGAGTGGCTGTGGGCAGATTAAAGTGGGTAGCGTTGCCCGCAGCGAGCGCCTTTCAAAGTACAATCGTCTGCTTCGCATTGAGGAAGAAATGGGTGGTAATGCCCCTTATGGTATCTGCACCTCTCTAACCCGTTAATTGCAGGGAATCCGACTTGCAACAACTACTTATTTTGTCATACTGGAAGGGCACTCCATTTGAATCATGAGATTGTTCCATTATGTCAAGATTCACATTTTTACTCTTAGGGTTGTACTTGTTGCAGGGCGCGACTTGGGCTCAAACCCCTGAAGATCACTTTGAAAAAAAGGTGCGTCCGCTTCTTTTAGAGCGTTGTCTCAAATGCCATGGCCCGGAAACTTCCCGCAGTAGTTTAAGGCTGGATTCCTACGAGGGCGCAATCAAGGGTGGCAAACGAGGCGCTGCGCTGGTTCCCAACGCACCTGCAGAATCGCTATTATTGAAAGTGGTACGCAGGCAGGGCGATTTAAAAATGCCCCCCGATGCCCCCCTTTCACCAAGAGAAATTAGCGACCTTGAACTTTGGATCAAGCAGGGCGCTATCTATCCGAAATCGAATAAAATCGTCAGAGGTACCGCAGAGCATTGGTCTTTTCAACCCATTAAACAACATAGCGTTCCCAAGGTCAAAAATAGTGCATGGGTTCGTAATCCCATTGATGCCTTCATTCTTTCGAAGTTGGAAACTGCAGGCATCGTGCCTTCGAAGCAGGCGGATAAGCGCACCCTCATTAGGCGGGTGTCATTTGATTTGACCGGCTTGCCTCCCACGCTTTCAGAAAGCGCGCTCTACCTTGCGGATGATTCTGCCAACGCCTATGAGAACATGGTCAACCGTTATTTGGCATCGCCAACTTATGGTGAACGCTGGGGCCGTCATTGGCTTGATGTTGCACGCTATGCAGATTCCAACGGCTTGGATGAGAATGTTGCGCATGGAAACGCTTGGCGCTACCGCGATTATGTCGTGCAATCGTTCAACAATAACATGCCCTACAATCAATTTATCAGCGAGCAGATTGCAGGCGATTTGCTTCCCTTTAAGTCTGATTCGGAAAAACATGCTCACTTGATTGCGACAGGATACCTTACCCTGGGCCCCAAGGTGCTTGCGGAAGTTGATAAGCAAAAAATGGAAATGGACATCATCGATGAACAAATCGATACCATGGGAAAAACTTTCCTCGGCCTGACTCTCGGATGTGCAAGGTGCCATGATCACAAGTTCGATCCGATTCTTACAGCCGATTATTATTCCCTTGCGGGTGTGTTTAAAAGCACGAAGACAATGGAAAGTTTGGTGACGATTGCGAAGTGGAACGAGAACCCGCTAGCCAACGAAAAAGAAACAGCGCAGTTGAAGGAGCATACCGCCAAGGTTGCGGAATCAAAGAAGAAGGCGGATGATTTTTTAGAAGAACAGCGCAAGGAGTTGGTTGCAGAGAAAAAGCTTACCCCAAAGGAAATCGAAGCACTGCTTAAAGAAGAGCCTAAAGCCAGCTTGAAAAAGTTGCGAGATGCAACTGCAGCTTTGGAAAAAGCTGCTCCTGAGCTTCCCAGTGCAATGGGCGTTACCGAAGGTAAAATAACCGATGTTGCGATTCATATCCGGGGCAACACTGATCGATTAGGCAAAGTTATGCCGAGGGCAGTGCCGGTTGTTTTGGCTAAAGCCAATGCTCCTGCTTTTCCTGAGAAATCTAGCGGAAGGCTCGAACTTGCTAACTGGATTGCTTCCCCTTCGAACCCGCTTACTTCTCGCGTGATGGTCAACCGTGTTTGGCGCTGGCATTTTGGCAGGGGTATTGTTCCCACGCCTGATAACTTTGGATTGCTTGGCACTAATCCCACCCATCCAGAACTTCTCGACTGGCTTGCAAACCAGTTCATCCAATCTAATTGGTCTATTAAAGATCTTCATAAAACGATTATGTTTTCTAATACTTACAAACAAGCTTCTACCTTGATTCCTGCAAGTGATGAAAAAGATTCTTCCTGCAACTTATACTGGCGCTTTGTTCCTAAGCGCCTAGAGGGCGAGGTGCTCCGCGATTCTCTTCTTCAGGTTTCTGACCAGTTAGATAAAACCATGGGAGGATCTCTTCTTCAGGTTAAAAACAGGGCCTTCTTTTTTGATCATACCTCCAAGGATATGACCAAGTACGACTCTAACAGGCGCAGCCTTTATCTTCCTGTGGTGCGCAATAATCTTTTTGTTGTCTTTTCTCTTTTCGATAGCACCGATGCCGCTGTTCCTAATGGCGACCGTGCCAACACCACCATTGCACCCCAAGCTTTATTCTTTCTTAATTCCAAACTAGTACTTGATACAGCAGAGTTGCTGGCACAAAAAGCTATTCAGAAAGCCCCTACACCCGAAGCGCAAGTGTTGTATCTCTACGAGAATATTCTGGGGAGAACACCAACCCTTGATGAAGCAAACAGGGCGAAAGATTTTCTCTTTCAAGCTCTTAAACTTTCAGAAAATAACCCGGTCAAAGCAATGGCTGCCTTGGCACAGATACTCGTTTCTTCCAACGAATTTGTCACCCTGCGCTAAATACGGAAGCTGATATGTACTACCCTAATCGAAGAGAAGCACTTAAACAATCTGCAGTCGGCTTTGGCTCTATTGCCCTTGCTGGCTTGCTCGCAGACCAATCCAAAGCTGCTGTTATCGACCCGCTTGCTGCCAAGCCTCCACATTTTACTCCCAAAGCTAAGCGCATGATTTTTCTCTTCATGAAGGGCGGGCCCTCTCATGTGGATACCTTTGAACAGAAAACTATGCTCGATCGCGATCATGGCAAACCATTCCCCTACGATAAACCTAAAGTCCAGTTCGCACCCACTGGCAACCTTCTTAAATCACCTTGGAAGTTCAGCCCTCATGGGCAGTGCGGCCATATGGTTAGCGAGCTTTTTCCGAATGTTGCAAGGCATGTGGATGATATTTGTTTTCTACATGGGCTTCATGGCACCAATGCAGCCCATGGCGGGGCATTGCTGAAGTTACATACGGGCAGTGATAATTTCGTGCGCCCTTCCATTGGTTCTTGGGTTACCTATGGGCTTGGTTCCGAGAATTCTTCGCTCCCTGGTTTTGTTACCATCTGCCCGACCTTGGCGCATGGGGGCGTTACCAATTGGGGCTCTGCCTTTTTGCCCGCAGCCTATCAGGGAACCCCTTTGGGCAATGCTTCGGTTTCTTCCAAGAATGCCCGAGTTGCATTTATCAACAATGATAAAGTCTCTTCGCAATTGCAGCAGTTGCAATTAAATGCGTTGCAAAAATCTAATCGTGAGTTCATGGATACTACCGGCCCAGATCAGGCCCTTGAAGGAAGAATTGCCTCTTTTGAGTTGGCCTTCCGTATGCAAAATGAAATGCCCAAGGCGGAAGATCTTTCACAGGAGTCCGAGGCAACTCGCGCTCTTTATGGCCTTAACGATCCCATCACCGAGAATTTTGGCAGGCAGTGCCTTATGGCTCGCAGGTTCTTGGAGCGGGGCGTTCGCTATGTTCAGGTTTCTCATAGTGATGCATTTGTGCAATGGGATCAGCATGGCGATTTGAAAAAAGGGCACACCAAAAACGCCCTTGAAGTTGATCGACCCATCGCTGCGCTTCTTTATGATCTCAAGCAACGGGGTTTATTAGAGGACACTCTTGTTTGGTGGGGCGGAGAATTTGGTAGAACTCCTACTGCCCAGGGCAATGGGGATGGTAGGGATCACAACCCTGAGGGGTTTACCATGTGGCTTGCGGGCGGTGGAGTTAAGGGTGGGTACTCGCATGGTGCAACGGATGATTACGGCTTCTTCGCGGAAAAGGGCAAGGTTCACATTCATGATATGCATGCAACCATTCTTCATTTGATGGGCCTTGATCATGAAAGGCTTACCTTCAAACATGCAGGGCGCGACTTCCGCCTGACCGATGTGCATGGCAGAGTGATTGACGAAGTAATCGCCTAGACAAAAAGGGGTCAGGTCTGAATGCCATTAACTTAAGGTATAAGTATTAATTATGGGA
>CALARU010000103.1 GCA_937888715.1 uncultured Planctomycetaceae bacterium
ACCCGAAAAGGCAAAGCCAAGGCTTGCATCGTTCTCTTCATGTGGGGCGGCCCAGCACAACAAGATACCTGGGATATGAAGCCCGATTCGCCCGTGGAATATCGGGGCGAGTTTAAACCCATCGCAACCAAAGTGCCCGGCATCCAAGTTTGCGAACATCTGCCCAAGCTTGCTATGCGCATGGATAAGCTTGCGCAAATTAGATCAATGACCCATAACGATGTTGATCATACTTCTGCAACCCATTTCATGCTAACCGGAAGAGACAGGCCAACCCGCACCGCACCCATCAACGAAGATTGGCCCAACTATGGCGCAATGCTTTCGTATTTGGGAAGGGGCAAGGGGCCTTTGCCACCGTATGTTTCGATGATGCCTGTGGTGCCTAATGGTGCGCCACGTTTTGTTGAGTCTTCGCATGGGCAGGGTGCGGGCTGGCTTGGCCCACGGTTTAACCCGATGCGCATTGATGCAGATGCTTCGAAGCCTGATTACAAAGTGGGCGAGTTTGATCTCAGCCTTGATATTCCTGCTTCGCGCATGGAAGATAGGCGGGGCCTGCAAAAGTCGATTGAAAGCCAATTCCTTAAACTTGAAACCCTGCAAACAACTCAGACTTTAGGCAGTCATTATCAACGGGCTTATGATCTTCTGGCTTCACCCAAGGCGAAACAGGCGTTTGATCTTTCCAAGGAACCCATGGCTCTAAGAGAACGCTATGGCATGAACCTGCATGGGCAGAGTGTCTTGCAGGCACGCAGATTGATCGAGGCGGGCGTCCCCTTGGTAACTGTATTCTGGCCCAACGATGGTATCACCAATGTCAGCGTTTATTGGGACACCCATCAGCGCAACTTCATCGATCTTAAGGAACGCCTATGCCCCGTGACCGACATTGCATTTTCTGCATTACTTGATGATCTTGAACAGCGGGGAATGTTGGATGATACCTTGATATTGTGGACGGGTGAAATGGGGCGGACCCCCAGAGTTGGGCAGTCGGTTGTGGGCGGTGCGGGTGCGGGGAAAGATGGCAGGGATCATTGGGCCAACTGCTTTACCTCGGTGCTTGCGGGTGGGGGCATCAAGGGTGGCGTGGTTCATGGCAGCAGTGATCGCTATGCAGCCTATCCATCGCTTAATCCGACGAAGCCTGCAGATCTTGCAGCCACGGTTTACCATAGCTTGGGGATCGATCCGCATCATCAGATCATTGATAAATTTAATCGGCCGGTGTCGTTGACCGAGGGTGAAATCATCTCGCAATTGTTGTAAAAGCAATCTAAAGCCATTTGATTCGTCCTTTCAGGGCGTTTAATCCAAATAATTGGCCTTAAAGCCTAATTAACTCTCGTGATAAGGCCATTTCTCTTCTACTTTTCAAAAAATCTGAATTAGAATGATTCTTTTGGCAAGATGGATCGTCTGTATGGGTATAAGCGTTACCCTTTGACTGGAGCTTTTTATGCGAAGTACTATTTCCCTAGCTGCATTTGTATTGATCCAAGCTTTTTCCCAAGCAGGAGAAATCGGCTTCATCGAAGACTTCAGCTTCTCCAAAGATAGAACCGAAGCCTTGAAAAAGTTGATCCCGGGTACCGAAGATTATTACTACTACAACGCGCTTCATTATTTAAATACGAGCCAGTTCGAAAAAATCGAACCATTGATCAAGCCTTGGCTCGAACGCTTTGGCCAAACACCTAGGCTAAATGAAATTCAAACTCGCAAGGCACTGCTTTCTTACGATGCAGATGCCCGTAAAAGCCTGGACTACCTTCGCAATCATCTTGGATTGAATTTCAATCATCAAAAAGAAACCATTGGCGCAATTCCAAATCTGCCTACCGCGTTGGATCAAAAACGAATATCGCGCGAAACCCTGTTGGCAGAATCGCTGACCCGTTGGCAGAACCTTGAAAACTTTGAAGATGGTGCATTGGACTGGCTGGATGCCTCAAAGCTTGATGCGCAGAAGTTGCGAAATTATCTGCAACGGCTTAAAAGGCCCGATGTTGCCAACCTACCAGCTCTTATCGAACAAGATTTCAAGAACCCTAATCCAGTGCCGTTTGGTGCCTACCCAATTCATCAGATGCTGACGATGGAGCAACTATCAGAGTTGCAGAAAATTCGCCCAGCACTTTTAAACCAATCTGCGTTTGTAAATGCATGGGTCATGCGATTGCAGCCTGATGCAGATTCCGATTGGCGCAAAAACCCCAAGGAAGCAGAAAAGTATTTTGATCGCCTTTGGCAGTTTGTTGCAACCCTTGCACCGGTGCATAATTCTTTGAAGGCGCATGTGCTTTATCACCGCCTAGCCCATGATCGTGCGCAGGGGATCTATAACCAAGAACGATTCATGACCTATTTAAATCTTCCGCGCCAACAGCCTTACATGGCTTTAAAGTTGATTGAAAAAGAGGACTCTCGAAAATTCCCCGCAACACTAGGCCTTGATTTTTCCAGTGTTACACTTCTTCCCCAAGTGGGATTTGATGAGCCTTTGGTACGAAGCTTTCTGAAACATTTTTTCTTGGAAGTGAACTCTCCCAAGGAATTTGAACCTACTATCAATGATGTTTACCTAAGGCATTTGTTTGCAGAAACGAAAATTGAAAACAGCTTGGGCGATGTGGAAGCATGGGCCAATCAACTGCCCCCTGAAAAATTCAAAGAGTTACGCGAACGCATCGATATTGATTTTGGTTACGCCAACAAGACGCAATTTGCATCCCTAGCCCCTGTGGTGCTGGAGTTGAGCATCAAGAATGTGCCTTCCCTTTTGGTCAAGGTTTTTGAAATCAACACCTTCAATTTTTACAAAACCCAGTTTAGTGAGATAGAGACCAACATCAATTTGGATGGGTTGGTTGCAAATTCTGAAAAGACTTACACCTTCAACGATGGCCCCTTCCGCAAGATTTCTAAGCGCTTTGAATTTAATGAGATGAACAAGAACGGTGTTTATGTCGTTGATTTCATTGGTTCGGGAAAAAGCAGTAGGGCACTTATCCATAAGGGTAAACTCCGTGCTCTTAGCACTGCTGGGCCCGATGGCCAAGTTATTAACATCATTGATGAAGCTAAAAAAGGTATCAAGGATGCAACCGTTTGGCTCGGTGGTCAGGAATATAAAGCTGATAAGGATGGCTCGATAATTATCCCCTTTACAGCGTCCCCAGGCCAAAGGCCCATCGTGATTTCCAGTCAAGGATTTTCTTCCCTCGATACCATCAACCATTTGCCCGAAGCGTATCAATTGCAGGCGGGGATTCATGTTGATAGGGAATCCATGCTTTCGTTGAAGGCTGCGCAGGTTGTGATTCGCCCTTCGTTAAAGTTAAATGGGGTTCCTGTTTCCATCAAGATGTTGGAAGAAGTTCGTTTGCTGATTACCTCGACCGATCTTTCTGGTATTGCAAGTACGGTTGAAGTGCCTGACTTTAAATTGTTTGAAGACCGTGAATCCGTGCATGAAATTCGTGTGCCTGCGAGGTTGTCTAACTTAAACATCACCCTTGCTGCAAAGGTTAAGAATCTTAGTCAAGCAAAGGCCGTGGATCTTTCGGCTTCGCATTCGGTGGTTATCAATCAGATCGAACGAACTGAAAAGATCGAGGATTTGCATTTTGCAAAGTTTGGTAATGATTATGTGATCGAACTTTTAGGGCGCACTGGTGAAACCAAGATGGATCGATCTATTTCATTGGTGATCAAGAATCGCGATTTTAAAAATACAATCCAATTGGCTCTGAAAACAGACAATCTGGGTAGGATCAATCTGGGCCCTTTGGTTGATATTCAAAATGTTTCTGCAACCGGCCCTGAGGGCACTTTGCATAACTGGGCACTTAATTCGGATCAACATACCTACAAGCAACTCATCCATTCTCGCCTAGGCGAAACGGTTACTCTTCCACATATGGGAACAGGGGTTACGGTTCTGCGAAGCGATTATGCACTGTTTGCAATGGTGGGTGGCGTTATCCGAACCGATGCATTCGCTCTGCTTTCCATCAAGGATGGAATGTTGGAAATCAAGGGTGCAGAGGCAGGTGATTACGATTTGTATGTAAAAAGAACAGGCGAAAAAATTCGCATCAGAATCGTTGCGGGAGTTGTGGAAGCAGGCTTTGTACTAGGCAACATCAGATACATGCGTCTTCCCTTGCTTAAAACTGTTCAAATCAAAAGTGTTACCACCGATGAAAAAGATTTGATCATTCGCTTAAAGGATTCATCTGCGGTTGCAAGGGTTCACATTTATGCGACCCGCTATACTCCTGAGTTTTCGGCTTATAACGATTTTGGGAAGATCCGCGATGCAGAACTTGATGGCATCATTCCGGGTTACTCCGAGTCGGTCTATCTTTCTGGTAGGAATATTGGGGATGAATACCGCTATGTGCTTGATCGCAAGGGGCAGAAAAAATATCCAGGCAACATGCTTGAACGGCCCATGCTTCTTTTGAACCCTTGGGTTATTCGTTCTACCCAGACGGGCGAGCAGGCAGCAGTAGGTGGTGAAGAATTTCAGCGCAAAAGCCTTGGTGAAGCAGGAAAAGCCATGCCGCCCCCGAACGCCGCCCCTTTGATGGATGGTAAACCAGGCGGTTCCACAGGTGGTTTTGCGAACTTAGATTTCTTAGCTGATTCCTCTGCAGTTCTCTTAAATCTTGTTCCAGATAAAGATGGCGTGATCAAAATCTCTAGAAAAGACCTGGGTAAGCACGCCATGATTCATGTGGTTGCAATCGACCCTGTAAGCACCACATCCCGCCATGTTTCACTTCCCGAGCAGGCTGCAAGCTTTATTGATCTTAGCTTTAACAAGGGCCTCGACCCAGTAAAACATTTCACCCAGCAAAAGCAGGTTTCAGTTCTTGATGCTAACACCAACTTTAAAATTGAAGACCTTTCAGGTAGCAGGTTTGAAGCCTATGATACCCTAGGCAAAGTATATGGCTTATATGCAACTCTTTCGAAAAATGAGAATCTTAAAGAATTCTCTTTTGTAACGACTTGGCCCAAGCTGAAAATCGAAGAAAAGAGAAAGCTTTATTCCAAGCATTCTAGCCATGAATTGAATTTCTTTATTTACAAGAAAGATGCACCATTCTTTAAAGAAGTGGTTCAACCTTATCTTGCCAACAAAAAAGATAAGACCTTCATGGATCTTTGGCTTTTGCAATCGCCCTTGGATTCATTCCTTGAACCTTGGCATTACGATCGTCTTAATGTGGTCGAAAGAGTTTTGTTGGCTCAAAGAATTAAGGAGCAGGGCACAAAAACCCAGCGCCATCTTGATGATATGCTTAAACTAATTCCGCCAAACCTCGAGCAATTGGTAATGCTTTTTGACACTTCGATCAAAGTTGATGACTTATCTGGACGGGATCAATTTGGGGTGAACGCCCAGATGGAAAAGCAAGATGCAAGGCGGGAGCTAAAACGAGCAGAGCAGGGAGAAGGCAAAGGCGGAGATTTTAAAGGTGCGGGGGCACCTGCGCCTGGTTTTGCAGGCGGTGGTGGGGGTATGCTAGGTCGCATTGGTGGCTCCAATGGCACGAAAGCAACACCTTCCGCAGCAGCTACTCCCATGGATGCAGCCGCCAAGAAGCAATCGCTGCAAAACCTGCGTATGAAAGATGGCAGAAGCGCAGGCAAAGAAAACGAAGCTTTGAGGGAAAGGGATGGCGAAGGCGCAGACAAAGATATGTTGATGGATAAGCTTGCAAAAGGTAAGGACGAAAGTTCCCTTTATCGCAATCGTGCCCTTGCTTCGACTTTAAAGCAGCTATATCTGAAAATCGATCCCACTATGGAGTGGGCTGAAAATAATTACTATCACCTTCCTATTCAATCCCAGATTTCGAGCTTGGTAGGTGTTACTTCTTTCTGGAAGGATTACGCTTCCCTTGATGCAGCGAAACCTTTCCTGAGTAAACACTTCCCCGAAGCTTCACGAAATTTCACTGAAATGATGTTTGCTTTGTCTGTGCTTGATCTTCCTTTTGAATCGAAGAAAGCCGAAGTCAAATTTGCAGCGGGTAGCATGGTATTTAAACCAGCAGGCCCCGTTATCGTTTTCCATGAAGAAGTCCGACCTGCAGAACCTCTTAAAGATCAGATCAACATTCTTGTAAGTCAGAACTTTTACAAGCAAGGCGATCGTTTTCGCGAAGAGAATGGCGAAAAACTTGACAAGTTCATCTCGGGTGAATTTGTGGTTCATACTGTTTATGGCTGCCAAGTGGTGGTAACGAATCCCACTTCCTCCAGGCAAAAACTCACTGTATTACTACAGTTGCCCGTTGGATCGATTGCATTAAACAACGGCCAGTTTACCAATTCAATACTTGTGAATTTGGAACCGTATCGCACCCAGACGATTGATTACTTCTTTTATTTCCCGATGCCCGGGAAGTTCAAGCATTTCCCTGTTCATGTTGCCAAGAATGAAAAGTATGTCGCATCTTCCAAGCCCTTTGAATTTAATGTTTTTGCAAAGCCCAGCAAACTTGATATCTCTTCTTGGGATTATGTTTCCCAGCAGGGCACGAATCAAGAAGTGCTTGATTTTCTTGAACGGGAAAATGTGCGCTCTCTTAATCTTTTGAAGATCGCTTTCAGAATGAAGGATAAAGCCTTTTTTGCAAGTGTGACCAAGCTTTTGCAAGACAGGCATTTGTTCAATCATGAGCTTTGGGCTTATGGCGTATTGCATGACGATGTGAATGCGATCAGGCAGTATCTTTTGAATTCCGCGAAAATTATTGCAGAATGCGCTGGCCCCATCGATTGCAAAATACTTTCTTACAACCCTGTCGCTTCAGGCCAGTATGAACATCTTGAATACAAACCGTTGGTAAACGCCCGTGCTCATTCCCTAGGCCAAGCCAGACAAATTGTGAATGATCGTTTGTTGGAGCAATACCAGCGCTTCCTTAAAACCCTTTCTTATCGCACGAAACTCAACGATGCAGATTTATTGGCTGCAACTTATTATCTATTGCTGCAAGACAGAGTTGAAGAGGCGCTGGCTTATTTCAGTCAGGTTGATCCTGCGAAAATTGCAACCGCAATTCAATACGATTACTGCAGGGCTTACCTCGATTTTTACACGCAGGAATACCCAAGGGCTCGAGCTGTAGCACTTAAGTACACCAACCATCCGGTTGACCGCTGGAAAAATACCTTCGCCACTATTATCAACCAGCTTGATGAAGCAGAAGGCAAAGATGCAAAGGTTGTTGATCCTGAAAGCAAAGAACAAAAACAGGCCCAGCTAGCTGCGAGTGAATCCAGCTTTGATTTCAACATTGATGCTAAGAAAATTAATGTTAACTACCAGAATCTCGCTTCAGTAAAAGTGAACTACTACCTCATGGATGTAGAGCTTTTGTTCAGCAGAAATCCTTTTGTGGCACAATCGGGGAATCAGTTTGCATTCATCAAACCCAATGCTTCCCAAACTTTGGAATTGATCAAAGGCCAGGCCAAGGCTTCGTTTGGTCTCCCTAAAGAATTTGCTAGCAAGAATGTTCTTGTTGAAATTTCTGCAGGTGCGAAAACCATCGCACTTCCTTATTATGCTAACGCTATGTCTGTTCAGGTGATCGAAACCTATGGCCAAGTAAAAGTGGTGGATAGTGCGACTTCCAAGCCACTGCCGAAAGTTTATGTGAAGGTTTATTCCAAGACTGCACAAGGGGTGAAATTTCACAAGGATGGTTATACCGATGTGCGTGGCAGATTTGATTACGCAACTGTTAGCACACCCGAGAAATCACCGATCGAGAAATTTTCGATCTTGATTCTGAGTGAGCAAAGTGGCGCGATGATCAAAGAGGCGAACCCCCCACAGCAGTAAGAATCTGTAGGGGTTTTGGTGCACTTATTTAGTAGGAAGTTTGAGTTGTAATTGAACTTCGTAGTAGCGAAGTTTCTCGGGCATGAAGGGGCTATTGTACCCCATCACCTTTAATTGCCCTTCGATTTCGTAAGCTTGCGGAGTGGTTTTGATTTTCTCGATTAGCCATCGTTTCGCAGATTCAATGTTTTCAGAACTAGGTGAACCACGCATTCCGATACTAGCGACCATGCATTCGGTAGTATCAAAAACCGCAACATTTCCCTGTGGCCCGACTTTTCCCAAGGTTGTATCCTGATAAAGAAAAGCCATCGATGACTCGGTGTACTTTTCATTTTTCTCAGCCATCGTCATTTCAACAGGTGCGGTCATCTCAATTTTGTTTTTCTTGATGTGATTAAAGAGGGTGAAGAAGTTGTTTCCACCCAGACCGGAGTTAGCGACTTTTGCCATGCGGTAAACAGGGAGCTTTTTAATTTCAACAACACCAACGGGGGTTGGAGCAGGAAATCCAGCGGGCACGGGGGCTTCAACTCTTGGCTTAAATGTGAGTATAATTAGTGTTTCTAATAGGGCAGCACGAAGGGTATCTGCTTGTTTCGCAATATCTTCGATTTTAGAAATATCTTTCGTTGCTTTTGCAAGTAGATCTCTCACCATCATGTTATCTTTGCACGATGCGAGGGTTTTGTCAGATGCTGCTTTTAGTAAATCGAGCCGTTGTTTTGGATCTTTGCGTTTGTTGGCTTCATCTATTGCGATGCGAAGGTTTGCAGCTTCAAGCGATTGTGCTTGATTTTCAAACGCATAGGTAGGTTGACTGATGAACATATGAATGAGCATGAAGATGCAAAGATAAAGAAAACCAAAGAGCCGCTTCATGAGAGACCTCGAATAAGCAATTAATAATCAACTAACTCTATTATTAGGGGAAATTTTATTAAAAAGCAAAAGTGTGATGTTAATGGGGCTGTTGTTGCCCAGATTTTTCAAGGGCATGATGGGTGGTTGAGATATCTGTAAGTGGCAGAAATCTGAAACCGAAAATCAAGAAGATGATAACCCAAAGTGCTATCATTTCCCTTAATCTTACCCTGAAAATATCAGACCACCCTACTTTCTTGCCACAAAACAGTTTGAAGTAAACCATGAGTAGACTTATGGATATCAGTGCTTCAGAAAAGACCATGACCATGCCGAAAAAAGGCGATGATGGGATGATTTCGTCTGCTAGCATTTCAAAACTGATGAAAGCGGAGGTGCCAGGAAACCCTACACATCCGAGACCGCATACCAAGAATGCAATTCCCAGCATTGGGGTGGATTCGTAAAACCCATGGTTTTGGAAAAGAGATAATTTGCCATGTCTCGCTTCGAGTGCCCGCACGATTATGGCTATGCCAAGGAGGGCGACCCAGAGAGAATTTCGGAGTGAATAAGCAGCGGAAAGTTGTAGGGGTTCGCCGGAGCAAACTCCAAGAACGACCATTGCGGAAAGTGCTAGGCAAAGGTAGGTGAAGAAGTTGCGAAGTGATCGTTGAACTAGAGTTAAACCTGCGAAATAAAAGATGCTTGCGATTGCAAACCAAGAAATATAAAGGCTTGCATGGGTATCGTGGAGGAGTTGATTGTTTTTAAGAAGAATAAGTGTGGGTGTCATTGGGATGATGAATAAGAATGCAATGGAGAAGCTGCATTTTTCGGTTAAATAAACAATCCAAGTGTGACCAGGGAATATTCCCATGCGAATGACAACCAGAATGGTGATGAGGCAGCATGTTATTTCATTAGGCAGATTGTTTGCAAAAGCAAGTGTTATTGCAATCAGCCATGCTGGCATCCAATGGATGAGAAAAATTCGGATGCGTTCGCCTCGTCGTATGAGGTCGATCAAAGGAATAAGAGGTTCCAAAGCCAGTAGCAGAAATAAGGTTGAGTTGTTGGATGATGAGCAGATTAAAAGAGAAAGAGCCTGTGAAAGAAGAAGCAGACTGGAGGGGAAGGGTTTATCTGCGCCGATAAATTTAGTGCGTGGCGTGCATAAAAGCACCACAAAATAAAGCGTGGATGAAAGTGCGGGTAAGGGAGCGTTAAATTCCGAAAGTGTGATAAAACCTTGGCAACCAAAATAAAACCCTAGGTAGGAAGCGAAGGCGCAGAGTGCGGAAAAAAAAGAGGAATAGATAGTAATGAAGCGTATTTTTTCCTGCGACTTTGCCAGGGATGAGATCAATGCACCCAGAAGACATATGAGCATACTTGCTTCCAGAAAGAAGAAATAGTTCATGATCTTTCCTCATGGTTTCTGGTTTTTGAATGATCAATGCCTGCAAGCATCGAACCCAATTTCTTTTCAAAAATATCTGCTAGTTTGAACATTTGGACAAATGGTTTGGTGATGAATTTTTCAAGCATGGAATCCATCCCGCCCCGGTTCAGCGCGAAACTATAAATCGCAAGCGAAAGCGGCCCTGTGTTCGCCATCCTGCCTTTGGGGCTGTGTTTGTTAAGATCAGTTCTTCCCAATGATTCTTCCAAGCTTTTATAATAAGCAAATGAGGATGGCGCCCTTAAGAACTGGTAGGTTCGTAAGCTTGCATGCCCAATGATGTGGATTAGTGGCAGCAGTTCAAGTCCGAATCCAATTTCAGCAATAATGATTCCCACCTGAGTGAGTGTTGCGTATGCTAAAATGCTTTTAATATCGGTCTGAGCATTGGCAATAATGCCAGAAACCAAAGCGGTCAAGAGGCCAAAAAAGACAACTGTCCAGGCTAAAATTGGAGAAAGTTGCACGATGGGGTTTAATCTCAGTAGAAGGAAAGCGCCTAGATGAATCGATAATGCACCATAAAAGATCGCACTAGTAGGTGTTGGGCCTTCCATGGCTCGAGGCAGCCAGCCTGAAAACGGAAATAATGCGGATTTACATGCTGAAGCGAGGAAAATTAAAACCCCTGCACCTACCAAGACCGGGGATGAAACCTCATGTGCAAGCCCTTCCGATCCTTGTTCCAAAATTGCTTGGAAGAACCCCTGACCCAAGGCATGATGAAGCAAATAACTTGCAAGGAATAACGCAGCATCAGATATCCGGTAGACAATCCAGAGATGCAATCCATTGCGGGTGGGCATGATTCTTTCGTGAAAGAACACAACGAGTAGGGCGGAGGATAGTCCGACCATTTCCCACCCTACAAAAAGTGATTCGATTGTGCCAGAAAGCGAAGCAATAACTATGCCAGATACAAAAATGGAATAGAGCACGAAGAAGCGCTGGTAACCCGGTTCGCGGTGCATGTATCGCTGAGAAAAAAAAGCGATTACAAAACAAAGGACCAACGCAAGTGTTGCAAAGGATAACGATAGCCAATCAAAGTAAAACTGAAAATCAAAGTGGAAAGATTCGAGATGAAAAGTGGGGAATGGTTCGTATCCCCATTTTGTTACGCCATTTGAGAGAAACAGTAAAACAAGACCGATGATTCCTGCAAGTGCTATAAATACGCTGAGTTCAACTACAAGTGCGATGATTTTTTCGGGCAACTTGAGTTGAAATACAAATGCAAGAAGCATGAAAAACGCAAGTGCCAGAGGCGAGAAAATCGCCATGGCTGCGAAAAAGTCTAAAGCTGATTCTACGCCATTCATACATTCACCCCGGCATTTATCGCATTGGAAATATGCGGGTAGCCTAGATGGTTTCTCTTGCCCCGATACCAATCGATGGAAGATTCTACTTTTGGGGCAGGCGTGCCCGAGAATTCGTAGGGAACGAATTCTTTGCCTGTAAGAATACTTGCCTGAGATGATTCGGGGTCAAGCACCACCAGATTGATCCATTGGTTGTAGCAGAGATTTGCAAGGGGCGGGCATCGCTCTAGTATTTTTAGCATGATCTCTGGCGTAGATTCAATGATGAAAAGAAGCCTTACTGCTTCATGAATTTCAACCACCTGCCAAGGAAGCCCTGTTCTTAAATCGCTTGCTGCACCATCCATCACGCCTAGATAAGAAGTAGGGTTATGGGGCAACTTGGTGCCACAACCCCAACCCGTCGGATCGACCTGCGAAAAAAAGAATTCGAGATTGATGCCCGAACATACAGGCATAGCCGCATTAAGAATGCGATTGAGAATATCGTTGTTTGGGTTGTCTTGCGTGGGGTCGTATGAAACGAGGAAAGATCTTCGATCCAGGTAGATTCCCCGGGTGCGTTCTCGCCTACCCACAATGCAAATGGCATTGGTTGCATGGCCCAGTTCGGGTCTGGGTTGTGCCAGATCTTCAGCACGGCCCTCGACATGGCGTTGGGCTTCTTCCAAAGAAATGTCGAGCGGTGCGGATTGAAATCTCCTGCATCGTTCGTGGGCATTTCGCATACAGGCTTCGCGCAGAGAAATCTTTGCTTTTTCAAAATCTTGGTTGTGAATGCCTGGCATCAAATCTTTGTCGAAAAAACTAACATGATTGATGCTGGTGTTACTGAGCGCGCCCAAGAAATAAGTATCCTCAGGGATATCGATGCCATTGTTTTGCAGAATGGATCGTACCCTTTTGTCGTTGAGGATTTGCGCAAGAGCCCTAGCATTTGCACCGCCTGGCGAACCGCCACAAGCCCCGCAATCGTACGCAGATTGGTGTGGATTATTGATGCTGGTTGAGCCATGCCCGAAAATAAAAACAAGCCTGCAGAAACTTCTGGTCAGCCCTGTGTCACGTAGGAATCGTTCGCCCATGGTTGCCATTTCTTGAAGCGAAAACCCAATTTGATTTCCGGTGGGTCCTGCTTTTTCACTAAAGCGTTCAAGCTTGAGCTTGGTTTCAACTTTCTTACGAAGAAAAGGCGTGAGATACCTTTGTATCTTTGCGGTAAGGCGTGGAAATAAAACCGTCATTGCAAGAGGAATGGCAGCCAGAGTTCCAAAGGTTGCGGAAAGCAAAGCACCCAGCGCACCACCTCGTGATCCCAAATGCAACTGATGACTTGCCATTTGAATAGTCTTCATGCCACTTGCACGGGTTTTGTACGCTTTTAAAAATTCTTCCTCAGGTAATTCTTCTACCCAATTTGATGGGGTGATGATGATGGGGCAAAGAGGAGTGTAGAACGAATCGAGGGTCGCCTTGAAATACATGGGTACATTAAAAAAGCCTGCTGCGCCGTAGGTTTCAAACGAAGGGTCAACTTCTTCAAGATGCCTACGGAATGATTCTTCTCTATCATCAATGCAAAAGACCGCCTGAAACAAGTAAGGCTTGGTTTCCTTTTTTTGTTCCAAGGTGATGATGCTATCTAAAACCTGTCGGTACAAATTCTTTTCGTATGCGAGATGGAAGATTTTTCGTTGATCCAATTGAGAGAAAGTTTCGATTTCATATACCACTTTCGCCCAATCATCGGGGGTAAAGTCTGGGATCTGTTTTTCCCAACCTAGATCCAGTGCCACGCAGAAAACCTCGAGTCCCAAAGCTGTGTGGTCCTGTTTTATTTCAGAATGATTTTTTAGGCTGGCAAGTTCATGTTTAAGATCATTTGAACTTATTTTCCGGAAGTAGAATTCCTTGATAATTTTCTTCATTGCCAGGCGATCTAGCAATAATCGGATTGCAAGGAATTGGGCAAGTGTGCCGGGTGAGACGGGAAGCGGAACTTTATCTGGCCTGACTTCGATCTGCCAAATCATTCCTGCCCAGCCCCGGATTGCAAGTAGGCTTTGAATAAGAAACGGTTCCCAATTTTCCGTAGGCACGCCCAAGATTTCGAGAGATTCAAGAATCAGTTCAAGAGCGGATTTTTCTTCTTGGTGCAGGTTTTCAAAATAGTCGGGCAGCGTTCGGGCCCAACTTCCCAGAAGTGTAGGATTGGATTGGCAGAAACTTTTGAATGCTACAATAAATCCATCGTTACGGTTCGGAAGTCCCCAGATTGCAAAACCCTGATCCAAAAAGGCGCTGCTGAACATTATCAGAAGTTCGTTTACACGTAAGTCTGGATCCTGCCCCGTTACCTCTAAGAGTAATTCTCGAAACCTTGCAGGGGCATGATGCTCGGTTTTTAAGGCTGCATGTTCAGTGTTCTTCAAGCAAAATTGTAGAACCTGATTAAGGTTCTTTTTATCGGCAGAGCTTTCCGGATGGATGATTTTGTACAGTTTCTTCGAGTTGGCGATAAACCATTGCGCTTCTTTTTCTGTTGCAGCAAAGGGCAGATTGCGCAGCATGCTTGATTGAATTTCAAACCGGGAGCTTTTTCCAATTATTATTTCGCTTGATCTTGCACCAAGTTCCGATTTAAGTATTTCCTCAAGGTCTGAAAATAAAATTCTCCCCTTTTCCAGCTCTTCATGATATCTCTCTTCGGAAAGATACATCTGCGAACCAAAAATCCTGTCTGCTTCTAATAGCGACTCATGGAATGGCTTTGATTCAAAAAGATGCAGCGGATTATGATGCACGAAAGTGGTAATAGGCCCTTGTGCGGGCAACAGATGTGCAGCATGGCTTATAATCTCAGCCAAGTGCGCTAGTTTATTTTCAGGGTGTTCCGGCCCGGTTTCTGGAGAATGCTTTGAATTTGTATGTGAATGGAAGGTCATAAATTCAGATCTTTAGTAAAATCAAGATTTCGATCAAGCCGGTAAATTGGTGCTGTAATACTAGATCTTTGGTTTGTGAAAGGGGCTTGTCATCACCATGCTTTTTCTCGCAGCATGTGGGTGCTTGGAAACAGGCTTGAGTTCATCCAACCCAGTAACTTCAATCCTACCATTTTTTCCATGCGGTTCATGAATTAATTCTTCAAGGCTTTCCATAACCGTGTGATCGATGAGATTGGAGCGCCCCAGATCAATCCTAATTTCCTTGTAGCTTGTGACTTTTCGCAAACTGCCTTTAAAAGATAGCCAATTGGTGAAAATCATCGCACCTTGCACCTTTAAAACAACATGATCTGCATCAACCACATCAATGGTTAGATCGGGCTGGAATAAATGCTTTAGCTTTGCACCATTCCAAAGATGAATGAAAACCTTGACCAACATACCGATTGAAATACCAATTAGAAGGTCGGTTGCCAAAACTGCGATGGTGGTCGTAGCGAAAACAAGGATCTGTTCAGGTCCGATTTTGTAGGTTTTAATAAATTCGCCAGGCGATGCCAACCGGTATCCTGTATAAACCAGAAGTGCTGCAAGTGATGCCAAGGGAATGCTATGAATCAACCATGGTACAAGCGCAACAAATAGCAAAAGAAACATACCATGAAAGAAATTTGCGAATCTGCTTTTGGCACCGTTGTCGATGTTCGCCTTGCTGCGAAGGATTTCAGAAATCATAGGTAAGCCGCCAATCAAGGCGGTAGCAGTGTTAGCAATGCCAACTCCCAGCATATCCCCATCCAAATTGGTTTTTCGTTTTTCGGGGTCGAGCATGTCAACAGCCTTGGCGCTGATCAAGGATTCCAAGGTTCCAATCATGGAGAATAATAAAATCCATTTTGCCCCAATAAGGGTAAACACAGCGCTAAAATCGGGAAATGTCAGCCCTTTTAGAATGTTATCAGGGATGGTTACTAGAAATTTCGGCCCCAGCATGTATTCATGGCTGTCTAAAAAGAGGTACATATGCTCATGTTCAAGGTCGAAAACAAATCCTAAGGTGATTCCTAAGATCAGTACAATCATTGGTGCTGGTAAAACTTTTCTAACTTTTTCTGGCAGCATGGGTAATCCAAATAGCAGGGCCAGACTTAATGCACCGATGCAAAATACTTCAGGGTTCCAATGCATAATTGTTGCAGGGATTTCCCCCAAAAGGGCAAAGGGAGTTTTCGAAATTGGTGTAACGCCAAAAAGCACATGAATTTGCTTAGAAAAAATAATGATACCGATTGCTGCAAGCATTCCGTGCACAGCAGCTTTAGGAAAAAAATCTGAAAACTTTCCTGCTTTGATCAATCCAAAAAATATTTGTAACACGCCTGCAGCTACTCCGATCCCCAATGTTAACTTGTAGGCAAGCATCGGATCATTACTGTTGTTGCCATAGATTTCGGTGAATTCCTGCACTGCGCCAGCAACAATTGCAATAAGGCCTGCAGCAGGCCCCTTGATGGTTAATTCCGAGTTGCTGAAGAAGAGGGGGATGATTCCGCCGATAACTGCGGTGAATATTCCAGCAATGGGGGGGAATCCACTTGCTGACGCAATCCCCAAGCATAGGGGCAATGCTATTAAAAAGACAAAGAATCCGGCCCAAGCATCACTTAATAGTGTTTGTTTTAAAGATGGTTTCATGGTTATAATTTAAACGACCCCATTAATTTTTGCTGACCTTTTTAATTGGTTTCATGTATTTAGTATTTCCGCATAAGTTGATTTTTACAACCTTTCAATGATTACAAATCCGTAAGGTTGAATCCTTGATACGAAAAAGCCATTAAAATAAGATTTGTGGGAGTTTGATTTCTAATTTTTTGAATAAGTAGCTGGCTGAATATGAAAATATTATTAGTGGAAGATGACCTCGCCATTGGCAAAACTGTTAAGAAGGCTTTTGCTGAAAACTTGGATGAATGTATTTGGGAAAAAGATGGGCAAGCAGGCTTTGATCAATCCAAAACTCACCAGTTCGATGTTATTATTCTTGATTTGATGCTACCTGTAATTAGTGGGTTAGAAGTGCTTAAATTCATCCGTCATTCGGGTGATAAAACTCCGGTGATCCTTCTTACCGCACTGGGATCGGTCGAGGAAAAAGTCGCAGGCCTGAAAGCCGGCGCGGATGATTATGTGGTCAAGCCCTTTGCCTTCCCAGAATTGCTTGCCCGTATCGATGCTATTTGCAGAAGGGCCATTTTGAAACCTTCCCCAACATTGGAAGCAGGTGGGTTGGTGTTGGATCTTACCACCCGAAGGGTTCTAGCAGGAAAAACCGAAATCATTCTTTCCCCCACAGAATTCTCAATCCTTGAGCTTCTGATTCGGAATTCAGGCCAAGTTCTGCCTAAACGCATGCTTTGCGAACACCTTTGGGAATCAGATTGGGAGGGCACTACCAATGTTATTGAAGTGCATATCAACCGATTACGTAATAAACTAAAGAAGTGTTCGGGTATTTCGCCTATCGAAACAGTAAGAGGCCGTGGCTATGTTCTTATTTCGAATTAATTCTTTGTTTAAAACCCTTCGCTTTCGCCTGATGCTTTGGAATATCTCTGTCGTTTTAATTTCCGTAGTTCTTACCCTCATTGCATTACGCACCTCTTTTCGGGTCACACTTCTAAGAGAGACTGACCAACTCCTCCGGGAAGATGCCATCGAAATTGAACTTGCGGCAAATGCAATGCATCCGGATCTCAATGCCATTCGTGCTGAAATTGAAAGGCATACCGCCAGCCATAAGCATCGTGGCCTCTTCGTTCAGTTGTATGACAAAAACAAAAAGCCCTTCTTCAGTAGTTTGGATCTCGAGGGAATACCGCTGCCTATAAATCCCGTCAGAATCTCTAACACACTTCAAACTTCTGAAGGGTTTCGCTTTCTCGACAAAAGCCTTCAAGGAAAGGTCGCAAAAGATTTCTTAGGCTTCAGGGTAGGGTCCCGCATGGATCTCGTTGAAGAAGATGTCGAAAGCCTAAGCTGGCTCATGCTTGCTTCGATGGGGTTTGTGGTGCTCATCGCTCCAGTTGGTGGCTACATTCTTGCAGTTCAAGCTACAAAACCTATTGCAGATATTATTAATACTACTTCAAGGCTTAGGCCCCAGAATCTGACGGAAAGATTTATCATCAAAGGCACGGGGGATGAACTCGACAGACTCACTTTGACCATCAACAGTTTTCTTGATCGCATCGCAGCTTTCATCCAAAAAAAGAGGGAGTTTGTCGCCAACGCTGCTCATGAACTCCGCTCCCCGCTTACCGCAATTGGCGCAGCTTCAGAATTGGCGCTGGCCCGAGACCGAACACCAGAAGAATACCGCGAAACCCTTGGCGAAATCTCTGATAAATGTGACCACTTCAGATTGCTGATCAATCAACTTTTATTACTTGCTGAAACCGAGGCGGGGGCTAATATCCCACACCATGTAATCCAAATGGATTGCATTATCGAAAAATCCTACGACATGTTTAAAGATGTTGCTTCACAACAACATATTCATTTTAAACTTGATTCTACAAGCCCTGCTCTTGTACTTGGCGAAGCCAGGCAGATTCAACAGGTAGTCAACAATCTTATCGACAACGCGCTCAAGTTTACTCCCGAAGGTGGCACTATCGTTGTTGAGCTTTATAAAGAAGCCAGCAAGATTGTTTTAAATGTTTCTGATACTGGTGTGGGGATTTCCAAAGAAGATCAGAGCAAGGTTTTCGACAGATTTTTTCAAGCGGATAGATCGCACACGAAAAACGCTGAAGCTTTAGGTGGCAATGGCTTGGGCCTTAGTATTTGCAAAGCGATTGTAGAATCGATGGGTGGCACCATTTCTGTTACTTCAACCCTAGAAAAAGGCTCCACCTTCACCATCACATTGCCACTAGTCGCCCCCGTATGATGGCTGCCCGGATCCGCAACTGTCGGGATCACTCGTCCTCCGCTTGCTTCCGATCCCAGATTTTTAGCCGTTCGGCAATCGCTTCGGGACTGGGCAGTTCGGCCCGGTAGGCTTCGGGTAGTTCTGCACTCACGGTGTAAGTGGCTACACCAATAGGGCGGCGAGCCGTGCGCAGGGCGTATTCGACCACGGTTTTATTTTTATCACGACAGATGATGATGCCAATGGAGGGGTTTTCGTCTCCAAGGCGTTCCTGCGTGTCGAGAGCTTCGAGGTAAAACTCCATCTTGCCTTTATGCTCGGGTTGGAAAGAACGCACTTTGAGTTCAATTGCCACCAAGGCGCGTAGACGGCGGTGAAAAAGTAACAGATCAATGAAGTATTCCTGCCCACCCACTTCAAGGCGGTGTTGCGTGCCGACAAAGGTGAACAAACCGCCCATTTCGGAAAGAAAGCCCCGAAGATTGTGCACCAAGGCGAGTTCCAGTTCCCGCTCGGAATGTTCATCGGCCAAACCGAGGAAATCGAAGGTGTAATGATCCTTCACCGCCAGCACGGCTTGCGCCTTGA
>CALARU010000104.1 GCA_937888715.1 uncultured Planctomycetaceae bacterium
TTGTAGGTTCCCTTGGGAAGATTTTTGATTGCGATGGTTCTAGGGGAAGGATTGAGGGAGGCAAAGCCCGGAACAATGGGCCTAGGCAACATTTTATCCGTTACTTTCCAACTCATCTTTCCCGCACTCTCCACAGTGCACCCTTTAGTATTTATAGCACCGCCAGCATGATCAATTGCAACTTGCCAAAGCTCTTCATTCACGCCAAAGGCTCTAGCAATATCATTGGATAAAAGATAATACCCAAGTTCGGTGGGATGAATACCATTGCTCGTAAGTTTTGCTGATTGCCCAAGCATGGCTTCACACGAAGTTTTGCTCTGAAATAAATCATAAAAGTTGGCTTGATTCGCCTTGGCAATTTCATCAATCATCTTGCTGTATGCAAGGATGTTTAGATTGTGCGGAGCGGCATCGGGCAGTGGTGCCCCCATGTTTTCATGCCAGAGTGGCGTTAGAAGAATGGACTTCGACTTGGTGTTCAACAAATCCTTCAAAAGTTTGTCGTACCCTTTTTGAAAATCGGCTGCGCCTGCTTCGCCTTCAAAAGATTCGTTGGCACCATAGGCAAACAGGGTGACGGTCGGTTTTACTGCATTGATATGTTCGATAAGCCTTTTATAGCCATCTGCGGTAGAACCAAAACCCGCACGGGCATGGCCGTAGACTGTGTCGCCACTCCAGCCAAGATTGCGAAAGCGAACTTTCTGTCCGGTAATCCTACGGGTGAGTTCGGTCTCCCAGTAGCCTGAAATTTGTTCGCGCTCGATGAGTGTTCCGCCTACAAGGGCCACCATGTCACCATCTTTTAAGATGGGAGGAGATTGGAAGGGAACCGAACCAAGGCAGACAATCAAAGTGATTGATTGAAGAAACATGAAATAACTCCACAAGGCCACACTGAAGAACAAAGGAACATCTTATCATTCAAACAAGGTGGAGTCTTGCAGAATCGGCAGGAATCAGGATTTCTGTTTTCTGGGCTTTGGCTTTTCAAAAGCGGGCGCCTGAGTGCCATTGGTGCTACTAAGAAAACCCGGGGCAAAAAGGACGCCTGCAATAACGCCTAAGGCTTCAGCAACATTGTTTTGCTGATCATTGCGAAGAATTGAAGGCCCCGATAAAGAATCATCGAGGGCGTTTCGATTCACAGAGTTGAAGATTTCCTCAAAACATTGGGGGATTTTATCAGTGATTGCAGTATGTTCACCGAAGCAATTTTCTTCAGCATCGCTTTCATTTTTGTTTTGCTGAACTAAATTTGCAATCACAAATTCAAAGGATGGAACTTTAGCATCCACTTTGTTTTTAGCAGGTTGGGCAGCAGGCAAATTTTTAACCAGCTTCGACATTATGATGTCTGCCAGAATATCGCCTGTCTTTAAAAGGGTGGCTTTGGCATCTTCAAGTAAAGATTTTTTGGTTTGTACGAGAAGGTTTTCAACTGCGTTTTCAAATTCGGAAGGAACCAAAGCTGGCAAAACTTTATCAAAGATATTTGCAATTTCAGATACCACTTGCTTCTCTGCATCCAAAGTGCTGAATACCGCCTGATTGAAGCCTTTGTACGCTTGCGCAAAGGTAATCGTGACGAAATTGCTTAATGTTTTCACAGTATTTAAACTACTAAGATCAAAATCGCCAGCCGGGGCATCACCGCCCAAATCCTTGGCAAGTTGTTTTTCATCTAAAGTGGCTGCTGTATTACCAAGGCCTAAAGCAATGGAAGCAAGGTTGGCAAGCAAAGAACTTGCGCCTGTTTCTGCAACTGTAGATGATGACTGGGTAAGCGCATTCGCCAAAGCGGCCAAGCTGGTTAACCCGGTTGCAGCGGATGCAGTAGAAGAAGAAGCACTAGTAGAAGCGCTAGTAGAAGATGCTGATGCTGATGCCGTAGTAGAACCTGCAACGGGACCAGATTGAGCTGTATCACCACCACCATTGCCATTGCCACCGTTTCCACCGCCACCGTTTCCGCCGCCGCTATTACTTCCAAAATCAAGGACCAAGTTCAAACCAGTTTTAGGCACATCTGTAGCAGCAATACCCCCGCTACTTTGGCCCCCTGTGATTGTAGGAGTAATGACTTGGCCATTTGCACCAACCATGGCTACACCAGCAAGAACTTGCCCGCCACCGGTGCCGGTCATGTTTAAATTATATTGCCCAGCAGCAGCCCCAGGGATAACCACAAGGTCTAAGGCACCTCTGCTGGAAAGACTAGCAGAAGGATTTGAATTCGTGGAATTATTGCCCTGAGAAGCAACAGTGCCACCGCTACCGGTTAGGTTGATATCAACAGGGTCAAAGAAGCCAACTATACCGGTAAAGCCTGGAATAAGTCGCTGAATTACAGCTAGCAACTGAGTCATGATTACCTGACTTGTAGCATTTATATCTGCGTTGGCACTAGCCGCTGCAATTATTCGGGTAAACTCTTCTCTTAATTCTTCCGCGATTCGGTCAATAACAGAATCATCGGTTGGGCGGACGGTATTGGTTGCAATCACATTATTTACTGAAACGGAATAGGTGCCAGTGGTGCCATTATTTCCCGATATCTCAATGTAAAAATTCTCGGATGCTGATATTGGGAAAGTAAGATTAACCACTCCGCCCAAGGCACTACCATTTACACTTCCAACCTGAATGTTTTCTCCATTGCGAGTAACAAAAGCCCTGATATTTCCCTGCAAATTTGCAGATGGAGTGAGCACCAAAGTTATATTGCCAGTAAGATCTGCAACACCATGAAAGACATCGACATCGCCAGCAAATTGGATATTAGCGCCGGAAGCTGTGTAGGAGTGAGCGTTATCAAGAACGAAGGAGTAGGCATTAGCAATAGTGTTACCAAAATCATCTGCAATGGCTGCACTAAGATAAACTACATCAGAGATATAATCGCCTGTGCTTTCACCATAGCCAGCAACTCTTACATAAACAATTTCGCCAGCAGTCAAGTTTAATGAAAGGGAACTATTCAAGGAAGAAGCACTGGTATCATCATTTTCGCCCATCAATTGGCCATCTTCAGAATAAACGGCAATTGTGGTATCCAGGCCATTCGATGTGGGGTTTGCGGAAGCCCTGAATGCATATCTGCCATCTGACCCAATGGCGACTTTGTAAAAATCAACATCGCCATTGCTTCCGATGGAACCATTTACGGTGCCAACCGTGGTGTTAGCGGTGGAGGTGGTGAAAACAGGAAGGTTAGTTGCAAGGGCGATGGTGTTGCCCACGGTGTCTGCAACTGGAGTTACCGAAATGTTATAGGCCCCGGTGGTACCCGAAGCACCTGAAACCATGAAGTAATAAACCTCATCACGGACTACCTGCAGGTTAATTATGCTAGCACTATCGGTGCTGGAATTACCATCATTGTAATCAAGCAGAATGTTCCCGGTGGAATCATAAACAAAAAGGTAAGAGTTAAGAGTACTATTATTTGTTGGAGTAACATTGATGGTGATGGAACCATCGGCGGTTGCTTTAAATAAAAACACATCATTATCTGTTGAGGGATTGATGGTCCCCGCTGTATTACTGACGGCGTTATTTGAAACAACCATTCTGGTTGCACTTTCACCGGCTTGGTTGGCATGATCATCTGCTGCTGAAATAGAAGCAGAAATCGTGTAAGCCCCCGTACTGGATCCGAAACCCGAGGCTTGGAGGTAATAAGTTTGCCCGGTTAGCACATTGATTGAGATTAAACTGTTTAATCCTGAACCACTATCATCATCCTCTAGGATAAGTACTTTGTCTGAATTATAAAGATAAAGATAAGTGTCGAGGCCACTGCTAGCCCCTGCAGCTAATGAAATGGTAAGAACACCACTCGATGATGCGGTAATGCTGAAGAAATCTTGATCGCCAGCACTTGAAATATTGCCTTGAAAACTAGCGCTGTTTGCAACAAAAGTAAGATCTGTAGCATGGGTGAGATCAGTTCCAGTGCCATCAGTTTCAGCAACTGCTGTGGTAATAAGGTCTGTCACTGAAATATCAAACCGGCCAGTTGTTCCGCCATATCCACTAACTCTGATGTAATAAAGAGTATTATTATTCGCCTGGAAAACCACGGTGCTATTGGTGGTGCCATTTGAATCATCGTTGAACTCGAAAACATTTCCTGAGGCATCCAAAATAGAAACGATGGTATCGAGATTGCTACCAACTTCCTTGGAAACAGAAACTTCTATTGGCCCACTTCGGTTGGTCGTGAAGCTAAATACATCAACATCAGTGGCCGACTCAATAACCATGTTGGCGTTTGTTAACGAGCCAGAATTGGCGCCTGAAGAAAGGGTTATGATTCCCACTGGCAACGAACTTGTAGCGGTGCTGTAATTATTGGCATAAAAATCAACAACAGCAGCAGGTTTTGTTACTTGAAGCGTGTAATTGCCCGTTGATCCCGCACCTGAAACACGGACATAAACTTGTTGCCCGAGGGTAAGGAAAGGCAGCGCAAATGCTGAGACTCCAGCATTGGCACTGGAAAATACTAGTAAGGTTGTACCATCATTTCTAATAACTTCTATAACAGGGGCTAGGGCCAAAGCGTTAGATGGGGTCACCGCAATTTCGAATATCCCTTCCACATCAGCAGTCAAACGGAAGACATCGACATCCAACCCTGAACCAATGTTTTTACTTTGAATGGCTACATTACCGGTAAATGAAAGGAGGGTTGCAGTTGCATCGAGGCTGCCCCCCACATCATCGTTAGTTTCAACGGTTGCAGAAACTTGGTAATCCCCTGTGCCTGACCCGTAAGCAGTCGCCTTGATGTAGTAAATAGCATTCGCATTAACAGAGATACTGACCAGACTATTTAACCCAGATCCGCTATCATCGTCGTGCGCGATTTCTATAAACTCAGAATTGTAAATGGTCAGGTAGGTATCAACGCCACTGTTGTTATTGGCAGTCATTGCGAAATTGACACTGCCCGTCGCTGTCCCTAAGTATTTGTAATAGTCTGCTTCTAAAGCAGTTGAAATAGTACCCGCAATTGGCGCAGCCCTAGTAAGGTTGATTGCAGTCGCGAAGGAGGCTCCGGGTGCAGTGTTTTGATTATCTAAATTGTTTGCCGAAATTCGGTATGCACCTGTTCCGGATCCGTATGCAGTTGCCTTGATGTAGTAAATAGCATTCGCATTAACAGAGATGTTGACCAAACTATTTAACCCAGATCCGCTATCATCATCGTGTGCGATTTCTATAAACTCAGAATTGTAAATGGTCAGGTAGGTATCAACGCCACTGTTATTAATGGCATTCATTGCGAAATTGACACTGCCCGTCGCAGTTGCAATGTACTTGTAATAGTCTGCTTCTAAACCAGTTGAAATAACACCTTCAATTGGATCCCCGGCAGTAAGGTTGATGGCAGTACCAAAGGTGGCCCCGGGAGGGGTAGAATTAAATACAGAATTGCTGCTAGCCGAAACTCGATATGCACCTGTTCCGGATCCGTAAGCAGTTGCCTTAAGGTAGTAAATAGCATTTGCAGTAACATTAAGAGAAATAAAACTGTTCAAGGTTCCATTGCTATCATCATTTCGTGCGATTTGTACCTCGTTGGAATTGTAAATAGTCAGGATGGAATCAACGCCACTGTTATTAATGGCAGCCATGGCGAAATTAATTACACCCGTAGTTGTTGCAATGTATTTGTAATAATCAGCATTATAAGCAGGATTAATTTCACCATCATAACTTGCAACCGTACCTGTTGAATTAGAAGTAAGTGTAATGGCATTCGTGAAGGAGTCGCCTGGTGCTCCGGTGGTGACCGTGGTGGGCGCTATAAATGTCGCAGAAACCGTATATGCACCTGTGCCTAATCCGAAAGCAGTTGCCTTAAGGTAGTAAATAGCATTTGCATTTACATTAAGAGAAACAAAACTATTAAAGGTTCCATTGCTATCATCATTTTGTGCGATTTGTACAAAGTTAGCATCGAAAATGGTCAGGTAGGTATCAACGCCACTGGTACCAATGGCATTCATTGCAAAATTGACCCCGCCCGTCGCTGCTGCTGTGTATTTGTAATAGTCTGCTTCTAAAGCAGTTGAAATAACACCTGCAATTGGATTTGCCGCGGTAAGTGTAATGGCAGTTGCGAAGGTGGAACCCGCAACACTGCTGGGCGCTGTAAATGCCGCAGAAACCTGGTAGGCGCCCGTGCCTAATCCGTAAGCAGTTGCCTTAAGGTAGTAAAACGCATTCGCAGTAACATTAAGAGAAACAAAACTGTTCAAGGTTCCATTGCTATCATCATTTCGTGCGATTTCTACCAAGTTAGAATTGTAAATGGTTAGGTAGGAATCAACGCCACTGGTACCAATGGCATTCATTGCAAAATTGACCCCGCCCGTCGCTGCTGCTGTGTATTTGTAATAGTCTGCTTCTAAAGCAGTTGAAATAACACCTGCAATTGGATTTGCCGCGGTAAGTGTAATGGCAGTTGCGAAGGTGGAACCCGCAACACTGCTGGGCGCTGTAAATGCCGCAGAAACCTGGTAGGCGCCCGTGCCTAATCCGTAAGCAGTTGCCTTAAGGTAGTAAAACGCATTCGCAGTAACATTAAGAGAAACAAAACTGTTCAAGGTTCCATTGCTATCATCATTTCGTGCGATTTCTACCAAGTTAGAATTGTAAATGGTTAGGTAGGAATCAACGCCACTGTTGTTAATGGCAGTCATTGCAAAGTCAACCACGCCCGTCGTAGTTGCAATGTACTTGTAATAATCAGCATTATAAGCGGGATTAATATCTCCATCTGCACTTGAAACCGTACTTCCTTGTGGAGCAGTAAGTGTAATGGCAGTCGCGAAGGAGTCGCCGGAGGTTCCGGCTTGACCAGAGGTAGGCGCTATAAATGTTGCAGAAACCCGGTATGCGCCCGTGCCTAATCCATAAGCAGTTGCCTTGATGTAGTAAACACTACCCGCAGTAACATTAAGAGAAACAAAACTGTTCAAGGTTCCATTACTATCATCATTTCGTGCGATTTGTACCTCGTTGGAATTGTAAATGGTTAGGATGGAATCAACGCCACTGTTGTTAATGGCAGCCATTGCAAAATTAACCACACCCGTAGCTGTTGCTGTGTAAGTATAAAAATCAGCTTCTAAAGCAGGATTAATAACGCCATCATAACTCGCAACCGTGCTGCCTTGTGGGGCAGTAAGAGCAATTGCTGTATCGAAGGAATCTCCAAGTTCTAGCGAAAGATTGGCACTTTCATAATCAATTGCGCTAGCGAAAAGAGAATTTGAAACTTGGCCGACATGGAATTCGAGAACTTCATCCCCACCTTTTCCCGTTAAGTTGGTACTGGCTGCGATATCGGCTTGCGTAATGCTTGCGAACTGCTCTACAAACGCTTTGCCTGCATCGGTGTTTGCGATCGAACAACCATAAAGAAGAATATCCGCATCGGCAGTAAGGGAACTTCCCCATGATGCAACCTGCATTGCATTTGCACTTAAATCCTTGGAATCAAACGCCTGATTGCCGAAATACAATACGCCATCATTTCCATGGCTGATAATTCTAAGCACAGGAACATTGGCAAGGCCTTTAAGCGCAGTGGTGATCTGGCTAACAACATCGCGGTTGCCATCGATTGAAACAACCAACGAACCTTTTAATTCATCAACAGGGATGGTGGCAATAAGGGAGGAATCAATAAGGACCACGCCCCCGGTTGCAGCGGCCTGCAAAGCAACATCATCAAGTTTATTTACCGATTGGAAAGCTGAAGCAGAAAAACCAGAGGAATCATTGGAGCAAAAATAAACCTGGCTGGAACGGTAGTCGGTTGCGTTTTGCTGCAGGCGGATGTCATCAATAAGCGTGATGGAGTTTGCTGCACAATTGTTTTCAGAAATACCAATTGCGAAGTCGTGGAAGGCAGGGATAGCTTTGGCATCGGGGGTAAGCCTAACTTCCAAATGCTCAACCGAAAGACGGCCATTCTTAGAGGTCCTGGATTTAGGTTCAAACAGCGATTTGAACCAGCCCTTATGTTTAATATTATTCAATTGAATCTTTCTTTCTGTTCACAAAAGATTTCACGCTATCAAATATGAAGAATTGTAAATAATCCTGCACCAATGCGCAAGAATAAATACCTTATATTGTGTAAAATCCATCAGCAAAAACTGTTATTATCAGGCCAAACTGAACAAAATCCGGAACGCGCATTTAGTCCTACGAATGGCAACACAAAAAAGACCATGAAAAGTCTGAAAATAGCTACAATCAAAAAAGAAAATATAAAAAAATGTGCTAATAAAACGTTGCTAGGCAAAATAAAGCTAAAGAAAAGCTTAAATATAGCAAATAAACGAATTCTTTCGCCACAAATCATCCAAAAAAAGCAATTAAAACAATAGCTTTAGGAGTTTAGGTTCTATTACTTTTTAGGCACAGGGGCATATTTAGACTGCAAGGCTTTAAACTCTGCTTCCTTTTTAAGGGGATCAAAGGAATCATCTGAACTAACTGCCTGCCCCCAAACCCCTTGCCTTTGTGGTTCTGGAAAGGCCTCAATTGCTTTCTTTAACAATTCGATGGCCTTTTTCTTGTACAAATCCGCCTGCGGTTTGAGTTCAGGCTTGGCATCGGAATCCAACTCAAGCTTACCACCAGAAATAGAATAAACCCCAGCAGCGTTTAGTACCGTTTGTATGGAAGGGGTTGGATTTTTTGCAAGTGCAGCTTCTGCATCTTCAATTGCGCCTTTGATATTATTCTGGGTTGCACGCAAATAGCCTCGCATGGTTAAAGCTTCGATAATCTGGCCGGGTTCCGCATCCTTGCTTGCAAGCACCATGGTAAAATCGTCTTGGGCAAGATCCTTCCAAGCGCTGACTAAAAGCATGGCTCTGCGCACCCGGGATTGAGTGTCACCAGGAAGCATGGCTGCACTTCGGCTTAAATCAGATAATGCAGGGCCCAACAAATTTAAAGCCCGCTGGCAGATTCCACGCCCTTTATAAGCCAGGGGATCAAGGGGCAAATCCTTCTTCGGGTCATGCGTGGCAAAATAATCATCAAATGCTGCTTTGCTTTCTGCAAACTTATTCAGTTCAAGCAAAATCTTGGCTTTCAAAAGATGGGATAGGCTGTAACTGGGATTTAATTGCACTGCAAGATCGCATAGTGGAAGTGCTTTTTCAAAATTCTTGGTAGAGTAAAAAAGCTCTGCTGCTAAAAGGTAATCTTCAGTTTTATCTTTATTGAGAAATCGCAGATTACCCGCTTGAAGAAAGTCCTCTATCGCTTTCTGGATTTCTTTAGGCTGCAAATCGAGATAAGCCAAACCACGCCAATGGTATGAATCACCACTAATAGGATTGGCCTTGATGTTTTTAGTGAACAATTCGATGGCTTCAATATTTTTGCCTTCCTTTCGGTAGCAAAGAGCAAGATTGTTATTACCCCGTGGGTCTGTGGGTTTAAGTTTAACAGCCTCCTCAAAATTCTTCTTGGCATCTTTAAGGTTGTTCATTTCAAAGAAAAAATTTCCTTCGTTAACCAACACATCAAACTTGGGAATACCGTATTTTTCAGCCTTTCGAAAGTCTTCAAGCGCCTCAGCATAGTCGGCCTCGGAAGCAGATTTTTTGCCACGCATTAGTTTTCCATCCACGATGCCACGCACGAGATAAGCGGGCCCGAGATTGGGCCGGGTTGCAATGCAAGAAGTAAGTGAAGCACGGGCCGCAGTCCATTGCTCCTGCCTAACCTGACAGACTGCGGTAAGAAAATTGGCCCAGAACATTTCCGGGTCTTTTCGCAGAGCTTTTTCAAAAAAATCCTGAGCAGTGGCGTAATCATTTTGATTAAAAGCCCCCAGCCCAAGAAAGAAGAATTCCGAAGGACGCTCGGGGGCAATGGTTTTGGCTTTTTCAAATTCTGCCTGAGCCTCGGGCAACTGCGATAGCGTTTTTAATAAATCACCCTTGATCAAATGAAAGATGTGATTTTCCTTGGCGAAGCCACGGGTTTTCTCCATAATCTCGAGCGATTCCAGCGACCGTTTCTTCAATTCTTCTGAAGAAATATCAGGCAAAGGCATCGCATTTCTGCGAGCGAGAATAACGGCAAGCTCAAGCGCTTCATCCGTCATATGTTTTTTTTCTGCACCAGAAAGGTGATCAGGAAGTTTAAGCTTATATTCTTTATCCTCAATATAATTAATACCTACAAGCGCAAGGCCCTTGGCTGCTTCGGAAATCGAGCTTTCTCTTGCTTCTGTGCGGTTACCCATGGCATCAGAAGAATGAAAAAGCGCCTCGTCGTAATGCTTTGAAAAAAGGTTCATATCGCTGGTCGCTTTGATCCGCGCCTCTGTTTGTATGAGAAGATCGTTGGAAGATTCGTAAATCTCCTTCAGCAAATCCTTACCCGAAGTCTTGGCGACAACCTTACCAAGGATATCTTTTGCCTCTTCAAATTTCTTTTCATCAAATAAAGTCTTGGCACTGATGAGCGCAGGCGTGGTTTCATTGCGAATTCCATCAAGTTCGAGCGCAATCGCCTTGTTTTTTTCGTCAACTGCATCACGAGCAGCCAATTCGTTAACTTTTGAATTCTGAATCATAATTGCTGAAGTAATGGCACCTATGAAAATGGTGACCGCAGCCACCGCGGAAACACCTATAAGGGCCGCCTTCGCCTGGTTGCGTTTTGCCCACTTCAAAGTTTTCGTGTAAATGCTAACAGGCCGGGCAAGGATTGGCTCACCCTTAATGAATCTTTCAATATCATCAGCAAGCTCATCGGCAGTTGGATAGCGCTTGGCTTTGTCTTTTTCTAAGCACTTTAAGCAGATGGTTTGTAAATCGAGCGGAACACTAGGCACCAAAATATTAGGTGCAACCGGTTCCTTATTGCGAACATCTTCGAGGGTTTGCAGCAGGGTGGTGCCCCTGAAAGGCGGTTTCCCTGTTAGAAACTCATAGAACATTGCGCCCAGTGAATAAATATCTGCGAGAGGCCCGATATCTGCAGTTTCGCCACTCGCCTGCTCGGGGGGCATATAGCTTGGGGTACCCATGATTGAACCTGCACGGGTTTTGCCATCATCTGCATCCATTTTCTTGGCTAGGCCAAAGTCTGCGATTTTCCCGATACCATCCTTGGTGATCAGCACATTGGCAGGCTTTAAATCGCGGTGAATGATTTGCATGCTATGGGCATAAGCCATGCCTCGCGAAAGCTGCAGCATCATTTGAGCGCACCATTCAGCGGGTTGTGGCTCGCTCTTTAATTTGGAGTCTAGGGGCCCGCCATCCACAAATTCGAGAGAGAAAAACGGTGCGCCATTGAATTCACTGACTTCGTAAACCTGCACAATGTTGGGGTGAGTCATGGAGCCAACCGCACGGGCTTCAAGTTCAAATCGAGCGATATCTTCAGGGTTTACATTAGCGCCCCCGAGAATCATTTTGAGGGCGACCATACGCCCCAAACCCCTTTGTTTTGCGCGATAAACAACGCCCATTCCGCCACGGCCTAACTCGCCTAGGATATCGTAACCTGGCACATTCGGAAACTTGCTACCCCCGCTGTTTGGTTTAATAGAACCAACATTGACTGCGGTATTGCCTGACTTACTTTCCTGCCCAGGAGCCATGGTTGCGCTATTCGGGTCGTACGCTCCACTTTGCGAAGGCGCCATGGTTGCGCCATTCGGATCGTATGCTCCACTTTGCGAAGGCGCCATGGTTGCGCCATTCGGATCGTATGCTCCACTTTGCGAAGGAGGCATGGTTGCGCTACTCGGATCGTACGCAGGTGCTTGTCCATCAGGGGGCATGGTTGCAGAGTTTGAATTAATGAAGGAATCAAATAGCGCCCGATCATCAGGAGATAAAGTTGCTGCATTCGGATCGTTCTTAGGGGCGGCGCCCGTCACAAATTGCGGGATCTGCAAGTTGATAGTGCTATCAATGTGCTTGTGCTGGTGAGAAGGCCCCAAAGTTACATCATGCTCGGTATCGGTGGAAGCTTTGTGCATGGGGGCGATAGTTTCTGCACCAAAATCCGCAGCGATTTTTGCCAAGCCTTCTTTATGCTCAGGGCTTATAGAAAGTTCAGAGGTGGAAGGTACGGATAAAATGGATGCATCATCGGTTGCATCCTTGATGTTATTATTAGGCGCAAGGGTTTGGTCATCTTCAGGTATGCCAGCCATGTTATTATCTCTTTTAAAACTAGAATGAAGTTTAGAATAATTATGGGTTAATTCTGCCTATTACAAGATTGCGAATAGCTATTTCGTAGTACTTAGAGGTTGGATAAACACTCCAGGTATGGCCGACAAAAACACCTTTTTCATCGGTAAATATTCGATAAACACCCTTGCCCAACCCCTCGCGATATTTGCCTGAGTCCAATCTTCGCGAATCGCTTGTGCCATGCCCCGCCGAGGTACTGTCGATGATTTCAATTTCATATTGGATAGAGTTTTTAACGAGAGGTTCGGTAGGGGTTCGCTTAAGAGGCAAAGAGGCAACCATCATAACATGCCCTGTGCTTGCTGAACCAGGCGGATATTTAATTGCAATAATATCGCCTGGTCGCACCTCATCTATTTTGGTGATTTCTTTAAAGCCTCGCTGATGGATGATTGCATCATGATAATGTTTAGCAAGAGGCCTGCTGCTGCCCAGATTTTTGTTAAGTTGCTCTTCAGAAAAAATCTTACTGTGAAGTAAAAATGCACTGATCAATCCACTGCAATCAGCATGGCACACAGCCTTTTCGCCTACCCCACCCCAGGAGATAATTTCGTTTTTATGAATATAGCTGGTGTCTTCTGGTTTTACAGCATTAAGCAAGGTATGGGCATCAGAAACGAGTTTCCCAGCATCTGCTTCTGCTGCAATGCATTGTTGTAAAAAAGTTACCAATACGCACACGATAAAAAGCAAACTCAAACACTTGGCGAAGATTCGCATTTGCATTAATCCAGCTCCATAAATTAACGGGGTACCATAAGTTATCCCATATAGATCATGATACCGTAATTAATATTATTTTTGTGAACATTTGCAGCATTTTTTTTCACCCTCCCCGAATTGATAAGATGAAGGTATATTCTGGAATCAAGCGAACTGAATCGAGTAGCCCCGAGGAAAAATCCATGATACTCCCACAACCTCTTTTTGAGCCTGTTTCGATTATTGCTGTTGTGCTGTTTTGCTTTATATTGGTGTTGTTTTTCACAAGAAATTTCCCTCCTAAAAAGCCTGCAAGCATTGGCATTCAAGCAGGATCGTTAGCACTTTGCGGGAACAAGCCAAATTGCGTCTGTTCACTTGATAATCGACCAAACCACATGATTTCCCCTTTGGATTGGGCAGGCTCTGAAGCTATGGGAATTGAGAACATCGAACTGCTGGTTAACTCATTTCCTAGAACCAAGGTGATTTCAAAATCAGGCAACTACCTTCATGCGGAGTTTAGGACGCTTATCTTTGGCTATGTGGATGATGTAGAATTTTTAGTGGATATTAATGCAAAGAAAATCCATATTCGTTCTGCTTCTAGACTGGGATACAGCGATCTAGGCGCCAACCTTTCCCGTGCCGAAAAACTCAGAACCCTATTTACTCAAATTGCGAAGAACTGATTTTTTAAAGCCTTGCTGCCTATTTATGGATAGAACGAATAATAGGTGGAATCGAACTTGCTTCATTGAGAGGGTGTGCATGGTTGGTTTTGATGCGAAAAAATATGGAATGGTCGTTGCTGATCTGCTGCACCCAACCAAGTTGGCACCACTTGACTCCGGTAGGCCCAATGTTTCTGTACGGTCGCTTTTACAAGGCCTTTCAGATAACCCCGACTTCCTAGGCAAGCCCATCCGCGACAAACTAATGGCAAACGCCTGCATTTCTGGACTATGGCTATACCATGATTTCATGGAAGAATCTCATGCCATCAGCCAAGAAATTTCAAGCTCCGCAGGCAGCTACTGGCATGGTATTTTACACAGAAGAGAACCCGATTTTCCCAATAGCGGCTATTGGTTTCGCAGAGTAGGAAACTTTGCAACCTTCGAAGAACTCAAACAAGCCACCGCAACGATTTTAGGAGATGAACCACCTGAGTGGGCGCAATTCATGCTTGGCGAAAAACGCTGGGATCCCCTTGCGTTCATCGATCTTTGCGAACGGGCATTGGGCGGAAATGTAAACGCCATCCCTATTTGCCAACTTATTGCCCAAAAAGAATGGGAATTGCTTTTTGATTATTGTTACCGTGCTGCTGTAGGCTATGAATAAGATTTGGAGCTCTTATGGAATCTGCACCCGATCCATTTAAATTACTTAAGCCCAAGCGAAAAATCAGAGGCTATTCTGCAATCCTTCTACCCTTCTTAGAAAACAGCAACATCGATTGGGATGGGTTCTGCAACCATGTGAAACGCACCCACGACAACGGCTTAGTTCCTGCAATCAACATGGATACTGGGTATGGCAATTTTCTTGACGAAAGCACCAAGGAAGAAGTTTTAAAACAAACGCGTGCGGTACTGGGCAATGGATCGTTCATTGCGGGCGCCTTTGTTGCAGATCAACCGGGCGCAAGTTTCAACCCTGCAGCATATCGAAATGCAATCGAGCAAATTCAGCGCCATCAGGGCCTTCCTGTCATCTTTCAATCTTTTGGGCTGACATCATTAAACAATAAAGACCTTACAAGTGCTTACAAAGAGATCGGTAAGTTTGCGCCACAATATTTCGCCTTCGAACTAAGCACCCAATTTGCTCCTTTTGGAAAAATATACGATCTTAATACCTACAAAGAACTTTTGCAGATACCCGAATGCCTGGGTGCTAAACACTCTTCCCTCAATCGTATGTTGGAATGGCAAAGGCTGGTTCTCCGCAATGAAACCAGGCCTGATTTCATGGTGTTCACAGGCAATGACCTGGCAATCGATATGGTGAAGTATGGCAGTGATTATCTGCTGGGCTTGAGTACCTTTGCACCGGATGCCTTTGCGGTACGCGACAAAATGTGGGAAACGGGTGACCCCCGATTTCACGAATTGAATGATCTTTTACAGTATCTGGGGTTTCTTACTTTTCGTAGCCCAGTGCCCGCATACAAACATAGCGCAGCACAATTTCTCAAGCTTAAGGGTTGGATCAAAACCAACAAGACTCACCCCAAAAGCCCCGAAAGGCCCGAAAGCGACATCCCGCTTTTGCAAGATATTGCCAACAGAATTGATGCTTTCATCAGAGAGGTTTCATGAACGCAATCACTAGAGTAAATACTCTTAAAACCTCTGAAGAATTCCGCGCGTACCTTAACAAGGTAGAAGCGATCATCCCCTTTGACGAAGAACTCTCCCCCGGGAATATCTCACCATTGGGCAAAGCTTTTCTTGTGGGTTCTAAAACCGTGGGCAATCGCTTTTCCATCCTGCCCATGGAAGGCTGGGATGCGGAAACGGATGGCAGGCCAAATGATCTTGTACGCAGACGCTGGCGCAGGTTCGGCTTGAGTGGCGCAAAGCTTATCTGGGGTGGCGAGGCGGTTGCTGTCAGGCACGACGGCAGGGCCAACCCCAATCAACTTGTCATGCAGCAAAAGTATCTTTCCGATTTCATTTCCCTGCGTGAAGAAATCATCCAAGGGCATATCGAAGCGGGCCAGAATACCGCAGATCTTCTTATCGGTTTGCAACTTACCCACTCAGGAAGATTTGCCCGCCCCAACGATAAAAAGAAAATCGAACCCCGCATCCTTTACAGGCACCCCATCGTTGAAAAACGCTACCCCATCGAGGGCGATCATCAGATATTTTCTGATGATGAACTTTCCACCCTCATCGATGACTTTATCACTGCTGCAAAGCTTGCCCATCAGGCAGGTTTTGATTTCGTCGATGTCAAGCATTGCCATGGGTATTTGGGGCATGAATTTCTAAGCGCAGTTGATCGCAAGGGTAAATTTGGAGGCAGTTTCGAAAACCGTACCCGCTTCCTCAGAGAAGTAGTTGCAGGCATCAATGCTGTTGCACCCGGACTTCTTATAGGCGTAAGACTTAGCGCTTTCGACACCATTCCCTTTAAGCCAGGCGCAGATGGAATTGGCGAACCAGAGGCTTGGAACAACGGGCCTTATCCTTATGCATGGGGGGGCGATGGCTCAATCCAAGGCATAAAATTAGAAGAGCCAATTGCCTTTTTAAAGCTCTGCCTGCAATTGGGCATACCCTTGGTTTGTACCACCTTTGCAAGCCCCTATTACAACCCACATGTACAACGCCCTGCCCTATTCCCGCCATCCGATGGCTACCTCCCCCCAGAAGATCCTCTGGTTGGAGTTGCCAGGCACATCGCAATTAACAAGGCGTTGAAAGAAGCGGTACCAGAAATGATGATCATCGGTTCCGGCTTTTCGTATTTGCAAGATTGGTTGCCCAAAGTGGCACAAGCCGTGGTGGGGCAGGGCATGGTTGATTCTGTTGGCCTTGGGCGGATGGTACTCAGCTATCCTGATATGCCTCTTGATATACTTGCGGGAAAACCTCTTGATCGCAAGCGTATTTGTAGGACTTTTAGTGATTGCACCACCGGCCCACGAAATGGTTTGATCTCTGGTTGCTTTCCTCTCGATCCGTTTTATAAAAACTCCGAGGCGGGCAAAATGCTCTCCCTCATCAAAAAAGCTAAGGGCTAACTATCATGCTAAATCGCAGAAATTTTCTAACAACGCTGGCAATCGCACCCCTTGCATCTGCATGTTTACCTACTCAGGCTTTCTCTCAAAAAAAAACCGAGATGCTTGCTATTTCTACTTGGTCATTTCATAACTATTTTCCCAACACCCGGTACGGCAAACCCGAATTCGAACTGGCAGAGTGGAAACTCGAAAAAGTGATGGAAGTTGCCCAGGCTCAAATCGGCATATCTAGCTTCGAACTCTCTAGCGCTCATTTGGCAAACCTCGAAAATGATTACCTTCTCGGTCTTAAAAAACTTGCCAAAGATAAAGGCTATAACTACATCCACCTTAGCGACAACATGAAGGGTGTAAACCTTGCCCGGGCAGATGAAACCAAAAGAGCAGAGGATTTTAAACGCTTTGTAGAACTTATAAGCGTTGCAGAGAAACTTGGCATCCCCTCGATGCGAGTGAACACAGGCGCCCCCGAAAAACCCGATTGGGATCTTGCAATAACCATCGAGCAATACAAAAAGCTTGCAGCACTAGGCAAAAATAAAGGTGTGGAGATCATCATTGAAAATCATTTTGGTATCAGCGCAGACCCGGTGAAAGTCGCAAAAATTATCGAGGAAGTTGGAGCAAACATTAGTTCCTGCCCTGACTTCGGACTTTTCAAATCTGAACCAGAGCGCACCGGAGGCCTCCCCATTATGTTCAAACATGCCCGCAAGGTGTGCAGTGCCAAGTTTCATGGCTTCGATGAACAGGGGAAACCAAAAGATTTTGATCTTGAGAATTGCTACAAGGTACTTAAATCAAGCAACTACAAGGGTTGGGTTTCGCTCGAATACGAGGGCCCTAAGGAGCCCATCGCAATGCTCATCAAAATGAAATCTCTCGCACAGCAATGGCTTGCTTAAAATGATGCTTGAAAGTTAAAAGAATGAATCCTAGGTGATTGATTCCGCTTCAAAATTGTTTTGGGGCTCTTTAGTGGATTTCCAGCAGCGCGGTCTAACGACTTTCTTAGCCAACCCTACGCATTCAAAACTTCGTATCACCCACCACGAAAGATCGAACTCATACCAAAGATGCCCATGGGATGCAGACATCTGCTCTGCATGGTGGTTGTTGTGCCAACCTTCGCCATGTGAAATCAAGGTAACGAGCCAATTATTACGGCTGTTATCAGTGGTTTTATAATTGCGATAACCCCAAAGATGGGAGATGGAATTGACTGCCCAGGTGCTGTGTAAAACAAATATCGTGCGCACAAACACGCCCCACACCAACAGGCTGAGGCCCATCTGAAGGGAACCCTCTAAAGTGCCCGTTGTAAACCAACCGATGGCGTATCCAGCAAATAAGAACAATAAAGCATGCAAAACATAAACGCCCAACCATAATGAGTTGCGTTCAAGCTTTAGATAGAACGGATCGCGCAACAAATCGCGGACATAGCACTCGAAATTCTTAACCTTGTGGAACTCGCGATTGCGAACAAACAACCAACCAATATGCCCCCAGTATGCACTAACAAGTGGGGAATGCGGATCAGGTTGTTCATCTGAATCTTTGTGGTGTAATCGATGAATAGCAACCCAACGGGCGGGCGAATCCTGCAGGGTGCAAATCCCCAACAGCGCCAAGGTGTGTTCAAACCACTTGGGGCAGGTAAACCCGCGGTGTGTCAACAATCGGTGGTAACCAATATTTATACCCATCATCGCAAATACGAAAATCCCAGCGATACCCACAAGCAAACCCGTCAAACTGTAAAACCAAGGGATAACCGCCAAAAGGGCCAGGCAGTGCACAACGCCTAGGGCAAACACATAGCGCTTATCAATTTTGACAGGTTGTGCTGCCTTGGGGATTTCCAACCTGCCGGTAGGGGTGGCAACAGTTTCCACAGCTTTAGCCACCGGATCAACAGTTTCCGTAGCCAATGAAGTATGTGACTCGTTAAAAATATTAATCATTCACCTCTATAAAACTGCACATCTCAAAAAATAAACAAAACTTGAGGAAGGGTAATTCCAAAATTAATTGTATGGCTGCTAACAACCAAGAATGAACACCTTATTCAATGTTTTACAGTTATATATTATCGCATATTTAAAAGTAATCAACAAGGTTTTGGAGCAAGGTATCAAGCAAATGAACGTATGAAAAGGTTGTTTCAAACCATAAAAGCAAAACAACCCGAAGAATCTAATTGACACTAAAACATAAGCAAAAGATACTTGCCACCACTTAAAAGACAATCAAGATCTACATTAGTAAAAACAAAGAGTTTGGGGGCTATTTACCGGTTATTGTGGTTTTAAGAGGTAAGCAAGAAGAATGGATAAAAGACAGGTTTAAAAATATTTTAATTTCTGGGAAGAAAATGCTTGCGGTGGAGAATAAAACGAATATAGTGGGGAACTGTGGAGCCAAGTGGAGCTTGGTGGGAAAAGGCAAGGATGCCTCTTTTATTGCTAAACCAGCAATGAATTGAGTGAAAAGGCCCATGTTATTAACCGGAACGCACGAACGCACGTTAGACGATAAAAAGCGTTTGGCGTTGCCCCGCAAAGTGCGGGATGTGATGCAAAATCCGGACATGGTGTTTGTAACTCCAGGACCCGACAAGTGCCTTTGGTTATACACGCAAAGTGGCTTGGAAGCCCTTGCAGAAAGAATGGATGCAGTACCCGCAACTGATGGTGAAGGCCGGGTATTCAGAAGATTATATTTTGCCCAGACCGAATCGGTGGAAATCGACAAGGCAGGCAGAATGCTGATCCCCGAAAGGTTGGCTCAATTCGCCAACTTGGATCGCGAAGTAGTCCTTATCGGAGTTCGAGATCACTTGGAACTCTGGGACTTTAGCCGTTGGAAACAATACCTCGCTGAAAACTCTCCCCGCTTCGATATTGTGGCAGAGGGGGCATTTCAGGGGAAATAGTTAGCCTGCAAGTTTTGAATAGAATTTAGTAAGTCAGTACCCGTAGGAAGGATTCGGGCTCGTAGCAGCGAGCCATAGAGCGTCGGGCGGACCTCCCAGCCTGCCTTATTGCCCTAAAATCCTATTCCTCAACACCAGCAGCCCTTCTTGCCTTCCCAGCGCACAGAAGGGCTGTTTTTTTTTCCCAACTCCGGTTAGCATCCCGCCCCATTACCTGCTTTTTACTTATAGCAGGGCTTTTTTCAGGATGTTTGCCTTGGATAGGGATCTTCCCACTACTGATAATTCCGAACCACTTGCCACGAAGCATGCCAGCGTGCTCCCTGCAGAGGTCCTTCATTGGCTAGACCCGCAACCCGGGCAGATCATCGTTGATGCAACTTTAGGTGCGGGTGGCCATACCCGGTTGATCGCAGAAAAAATCGGGCCCACAGGCAAAATGATTTCTCTCGATTGCGATCCCTTCATGATTGAAACTGCTAAAAAAAGGCTCACCAATCCCAACATTACTTTCGTTCATGCTTCCTTTGATCAGCTGCGCCAAGTGCTCGATGAACTAAATATCCCCGCAGTGGATGGAATCCTTGCAGATCTTGGAATTTGTTCCGATCAACTTGATGACAGCGCACGAGGCTTAAGTTTTCAAAGAGAAGGCCCGCTGGATATGCGGTTGGATCCTACCCGGGGCATGCCAGCTTCCGCACTGGTAGCGCAGCTTGATGAACGCAGTCTCGCAGATTTGATTTTTCAATTGGGTGAAGAACGGTTCAGCAGAAGAATAGCCAAGGCTATAGTGCTTGAGCGCAAAATAAACTCCATACGAACTACCACCGACCTCGCAGAATTAGTACGCAGGTGTGTTCCCCGTTCAGGAAAAATCGATCCTGCAACCCGCACTTTTCAAGCCTTCCGCATTGCAGTTAATTGCGAAATGGAATCGCTCGATAGTTTCTTACAGCTTGCCCCTTATTGTTTAAAGCCGGAGGGAAGGCTTGTAATCATTAGTTTTCATTCGCTGGAAGATCGCAAAGTAAAAGCTGCGTTCAAAGATACCAGCAGGTACCTTGCGCTAACACGAAAACCGGTGCAGGCGGGCGAAGAAGAAGAAAATCGGAATGCAAGATCGCGCAGTGCGAAATTGCGGGCAGCTAAAAAAGTATAGTTTTCTTTTGTCCCTGGCATTGCCATGGAAGGTGAATCATGTTGAAAATAGCATCGATGGGTTTTGCGGGATTACTACTTATTTTCGCATCCGGATTGATACTTAATAAGAATGGGGTAAGCCATGCCGCAGTGCACATACCCAGGCATACACATGCAAAAATAATCACAACAATGTTATTGCAGGAGCAAGGGCATCTGCCCTCGCCTGGGATGATTCCCAAAAAAGGTGCTGAAAGCAAGGCGCCAAATATTCTTGTGGAAGAATCAAAAGAGCCGCCAGTGCTTCAGAAAGAAGAAATCCAGCCAGTACAATTTCAGCCCATGAAGGAAGAACCCTCGCTTCCTCTGTTTCCCCCCGCACCAACCTTGACGCCTGGGCTAATACCAGTGCCTGCGTTAATACCCGCACCTGCCTTAATACCCGTACTAGAAGAAACAAAAACGCCAGTTGTTGAAGAGAAGAAAGCCGCCCCAGCAACGCTTCCCCTTCAAATACATGATGATGGTAAAACCCCAGCACCCTCCCCCACTCCTTCCCAGACGATTGATCTGCCCAGAGTTCTCGAAGGCATAATAAGTGGTTTGAAATCTGCAAACATCAAACCATCTGAGCCAAAGAATGGCAGCATAACCTTGGGCTTTGGCACTGCAAAACCTCCGTTCATTAAGTTCGAAGGAAAGGGTCAGGTTAAAACCAACCCGGGTGAAGTACCAGCCTTGATAGATTCAAAACCAATCAGCTCTAAGTTATATCTGGTTCGGTTTGATTCTGAAAACTTCCAAGAGATAGCAAAAAAGACTCTGGGAAATAAAGAACGATGGCCTGAGATTGCCAAGCTTAATCCTGCTTTAATGCCCGAAGCACCGCTGGAAAAAGGTGTAGTGGTTAAAGTTCCTGCAGATGCCACTTTGCAATCAGAAGAGCCCGCTTCTACCGTGCAACCTCTGCCAGAAGCCAGGCCCAAACTTCCCGATGCAAAATCGAAAATTGTCGTCACCTTAACAGGCACTTATCCCCGTGCGCTTGAAGGCAAAAGGATGCTCACCCTTCCCCCCGAAGTAATCGATCAATTGGGCAATTGCACTCAAGTGCTTATGTCGCCTGGCCCTGATCCATGCCTTTGGTTAACGAGTGTGGACCATCTTGAAAAACTAAGCGACAGGCTCGAACATTCCCCCGCAAGCGAAAAGGATGTTCGGGTATTCCGCAGATTGTTTTTTGGTCAGATAGAAAAGATACCGGTTCAGGAAGGAAAGATTGTAATCCCCGAAAGGTTGGCCCTGTTTGGCAGCCTTGAAAAAGAGATCGCAATCGTTGGTGTCGAGGATCATTTTGAGATCTGGGATCTTGAGAGATGGCGCAAGTACACCCAGAAGATGAGCTCCCTCGAAAAGAAGTAGTGTGCATCTAACCCGCAACTTTTTCAGTTGTATGGGTTGTAAGGGATCAATGTATGGACTGTTCTAATATTAAGGGCATCGCCATACACGCAGTAGTTAAATTTATCAGACATAATTAAAGTGCGGGGGTCGGTTCTACCGACATGTGCCCGCCTAACTTGTAAGGAGTTGGTTCGATGAATCGAGAAACAAAGGCCGGATTAGTGGTAACTGCATCCTTTGTAGGGCTGCTTTCCGCTGTGATTATAAAAAAATACATGGAACCTACCCCTACAAAAGCAGCAAACACCGAAGCCGTTGTCGCTGCTGTAGACCAAAAAAATACAGATACAAACGAAGGAATTGTTCCCGTTGTTACCCCCGGAAATATGGAACTGTTACCTGTACCGGGTAACGAAATCAAACTGACAACAGCAGAAGAAATCAAGAGTTTGCCCACAATCGAACCAACCGCAATCCCTGGGATGCCCCCTATTCCGCCAGTGCCTGATCTGTCAGGAAAAAGCGGTGGGCTTCCCCCATTGCCTGGCGAAAACACTAAAACCGAATTACCACCATTGCCCGGATCCGCCCCCACTATACCTCCTCCGCCCCCAATCTCTGGTGGAATTCCGCCGTTGCCAAGTACGCCAGTATCAGGAATCCCAGCAATCGCACCACCTCCACCGCCAGCACCAATTGGAACTCCGCCACCTCCACCTTTGGGCGTGCCTAGCATTCCAAGTTCGGGAACTCCTGAACCCATTGCTCCGCCTCCGCCACCAGTTGCTCCCCCCATACCAATGGGCCTGCCCTCTGTACCTGCAATTGCACCGATTTCACCACCACTATCACCACCACTATCACCGCCACTAAATAGTGGAGGGTTACCACCATTGCCCGGGAACTCGATTCCCTTATCTCCATCTGCGGGAACTATAACAGCACCGCCCCCGCCACCAGCAGCTCCAGGATTTGGTGCAGGTTCACCGCCCCCTTTAAATTCAACCTCACCCATGCCACCCGTAAGGTTGAGCAACGCCATTCCATTTAATGCAAATGAGGGCCCCGCTCGTAGAACAGAATTTATTCCGGCAGACCCAAACAATAGGGTTGCCCCCGTGAATAACCCCATTGGAAATAATGGAGGCTACATCGCCCCAGTTGCTCCCTACAGTTCGCCAATACAGAATCAGCAAAAGCCTTTAGGTGCGAATGAGATCATTTCTGCCCCACCTATCAATGGAACCAATCCAGGCGCAGGCGCAGTGCTTACGATTCCATCAAATAATAGTTCGCCGATAATGCCTGTGCCCCCTCCAGGAACCGTCAGCAGTGCTTCAAACCAGTTGTATACCCCAGCAGCGGTTACTCCAGTTGCTCCAATCTCTGTTGCAATAGGCGCACCACGGGTGGATAGCTGGACCGAACAGGCATATCTGTGCCAGCCTGGCGAAACCTACGCAAGCATCAGTCAAAAGATTTATGGTAATGCTGATTATGCAAAAGCATTGCAAATGTGGAATGAAAACCATCCCCGTGCCAGAATCGATACCCCCAAGAGTGGATTATTACTTCCAGGTCAGGAAGTTTATTACCCACCCACTCAAGAATTATCGCGAAGGTATGGCAACTTCATGCCCAAAGTTTCACCAGTGGGAGCAACAGGCGCAACTAATCAAAATGGAATTCAACGGGCTAATTAAAGTTTAAGAGCTTAAGTCTAATTAAAGTTTCCCCGCAGTGCGAATACCTCTGCGGGGATTTTTTATGTGCCTGCAATGATTCTTACCGCACCTTTTAAACATTCGATTTTTTGCAGATTGCCACCCATCTTGATGCCTTCCTTCTTCATCATCGCCTCGGGTACAATTAAAATTCCCTTTTCTTGGGCTATGATTCCTTCTATTCCTTCGGTTTGTTCTGTGATGAATTCAATCAGCATGTTTTTAAACAACGCTGCGGGCATACCCTGAATTTTAAAATCTTTAAATGCTACTGAGATATTGTTGCCTTCAAGATGAACATGCAACAACACCTTGAATTTAATGGGGAACATCACAGCAAAATATTTGCCCTCAAGGGATACTTCGCCCTCTTCCATCACTACTTTTAATTCCTGCAGGTTGGTTCCCTTTGGCAGCCTTTTAGTAATCAACTCATTCAAAGGTGCTTCATCAATTCGCAGCGACAGGTTTTCAATTTCCATGGTATCTCACTAATTACTAAGGCTGACTTTCGGGCTTGTAACTCTAATTATGCTAGTGAACTGGAAGGAAGAATTCGGATTTCAAGGAAAGTTTCCTCAAATAAAAACGCCCTGGCTTGCGTTGCACACCCCTCCATCTCCAGAAGATTTCTTTCTAAAAGCAGCTCCTTGATGGGGTATTCAAAGTCTTCATCTACTTTGGTAATTCCTATTTCCTTTTGATTCCAAAAAACATTAAAGGCATACCCAGGCTTTGTAATCACCAGATAAACCGCTTCTTCTGCAAGCAGAGTACTGGGCCTACCTAATTTCCGGGCAATTCGAAATGAAGTCCCTTCGACGATTTCCGGGATCAAGCAGGGCATAGTTATAGTTTGCGTTATCGGTGCTAAATCACTTGGTGCAATAATGCACTGCCAAGGCCCCCTTAAACGAATTCGATGATGTTTCATGATTAAACCAAAATTGGAAACTGGGCAAACCACAATTGTTATTGTATGGTGTTAACTTAATGTATTATCAAGCTGTAACAAGGAGCAATCATGACTGTACAAAAAAAGACCAAGCTTGGAATTCTGGGCGTTGCAAAAATCAACAACCGGGTAATACCCTCTTTTGCTAGAACTCAATTCACCGAACTAGCAGCCATTGCCAGCAGATCGCAGGAAAAAGCAAACGCTGCTGCAAAAGAAGCCAACATCCCCAAAGCCTATGGCTCGTATGAATCCCTGCTAAAAGACCCTGAAATAGATATCATTTACAATCCCCTGCCCAACCACCTTCATGCGGAATGGACTAAAAAGGCCGCAGACCATGGCAAACATGTGATTTGCGAAAAACCCCTCGCCCCTACCGCAAAGGAAGCTGAGGAGTTGGTAAATTATTGCGCTAAAAAAGGTGTAAAGCTCATGGATGGTTTCATGTGGCCCCACCATCCTCGCACTGCAAAAATCAAAGAAATGCTCAAACAAGGGCAAATAGGCGACCCCTTGCGAGTGCATGGCGTCTTTACTTTTTTCATGGAAGATCTCGAATGCAGCAATGTTCGCCTTTATCCCGAGATGGGCGGTGGCGGCTTGCTTGATGTTGGGTGTTACCCTATTTTTGGGATTCGCTGGGCCATGGAATCTGAACCCATCAGCGTATATGCCCAAGCTCAATACCATCGGGGTGTTGATGTTGCGATGACCGGGATTTTGAATTTTGCAGATGGCAGAGTCGCAAGCTTTGATTGTGGTTTCACACTTCCTGTTCGCATGGGCTTTGAAATCGTTGGCAGCGATGGGGTTTTAAACATCCCCAACTTTTGGCTACCCGAGCAACATGCAGGATTCACCATTCAAAGAAATGGCAACCTTGAGCATCATCATGTTCCTGGGTTTGATCAAATTGCTTTGATGCATGATCATTTCAGCCAAGCGATTTTAAATAAGACTGCGGTGATTCCGGAAGCAATGGAAGCGGTGAAAACCTTAAGGGTATTGGATGCACTTGCGAAATCGGCACGAGAATCGCGAGTCATTCATCTGTAAAGGGAGAAACGGAAGACTAGCCACGGATTGCCACGGACGAACACGGAATTTCACGGAAACAAAACGCTGCATTCAGAGCCGGTTGGGTGAGCGACGGTTCTTTCTTGCGGAGGCGCACACAACTTTTATTGCATATCTTTACAAGCCTGAAGTGACTATATGGAAAGTCAAGTAG
>CALARU010000105.1 GCA_937888715.1 uncultured Planctomycetaceae bacterium
CCGCCGCCGAACAAGGAGAGCACCTTGATTCCGCCACCACCTGCGCCAACTCCTTCTTCTCAGGACAAAACGACCACGCCCAACAACGGGCCTAATCTTTTGATCCCACCTGCTAACAATTCCCCTTTACCTGAAGGCATGGTAAACGCAGGGCCTTGGCGTGGCATTAATACCAATCCAATTCAATCTGCTGCTCAAATACTAAAGCCTATGAAGGCTCAGTAAAGATAATCAGAGTTCAAATTTATCTTGCAAGAATTGCGGTAGCCAATTGACCTATCACGGTAAAAAACATCACGAAAAAACCTAGAAACATAAGCAATAGACCACCCCAATGATGAGGCGTGTAGGTGTTTATCAACTCTTGCGAAATCAAAGAGAGCAAGTGCTTCGATAACAAGCTTTCAGGTTTATTAAAAAAGATTGTGCCATGACTTAAGAAAGAGAAAACTTCAACTTCCATTCTTTCTTCCGCGCCCTCTTCTGCATTATGAAGAATGTATAAATTTCCGAATTTACGATACTGAAAGCCGGATTGCGCCAAAGCATCTGCAACTGCAGATTCAAATGCAGCAGATTCAACATTATAAAAACAGGTCCAACAACGCCTGCGATAAATGAAAATCGCAGAAAGACAAATTACCATGACAAAATACATCATCCAGATGGCTATCCAAAACCATCTCGAACCTTCAAGTGATGCAAAAGGAATGGGGCCCTCACCTGTCAACCAATACCTGCGCCAAGTTTCATAAATTGATGTAATAACTGCAGGTAATCCTGCCAACACAAAGCCTGAACCAGCAAACATCAAGGAAACAAAATCCCAAGACCCACCTACGATTGAAGGTCTACTTTGACGACTGATACCACCCACCCAAATCAGGTAGATCGCAACAGGCAAGAAAAGAATTAATAGTATCACCAGCTACCTCTTCAGATTATTTGCTCAAGAAAACCGCAAGATCTGCCCCTACCTATGGCATCAAAACATTTTATCGATTCTAATAGCAATTAGGCTATCGATTATTATTCCTGTACGCAACTTATTATCAGGGGCTATTTTTCATGACCATGCGATATCGAACTTTAGGCAAAACTGAACTCCAAGTTTCAATCATCGGTTTTGGGGCAGCCCCCCTAGGTGGCATCTATGGCCCTTTCACGGAAACTGAATGTACCCAAACCGTACATCAAGCCATTGATGAGGGAATCAATCTCTTCGATACAAGCCCATATTATGGCATTAAACTTGGGGAAGAAGTTTTGGGACGGACCTTAAAAGGCGTTCGAGAAAAAGTGATTCTCGCAACCAAGTGTGGCAGAATCACTCAAACGGATTTCAATTTCAAAGCTGACTTTATTGTGAAAAGTATGGAGGAATCTCTGCAAAGGCTTCAAACCGATCATGTTGACATATTTCAGGCCCATGATATCGAATTCGAAGCAGACCTCGATATGGTCTTTAGCGAAACCTACGAAGCATTACAAAAGCTAAAGAAACAAGGAAAATGCAGGTTCATCGGCATGACAGGATACCCGCTGGGATGTCTGAAAAAAGCACTCGAAGCTTGCGCCTTGGATGTCTGCATTAGCTACTGCCATTGCACTTTGCTGGATCAATCCATGCTAACCGAGTTGGTACCAATTGCAGAACGCAGAGGAACTGGCATAATAAACGCAAGCCCCTTGGCTATGGGCGCATTAACTTTAAACCCACCCGCCTGGCATCCCGCCCCTGAGGAAGTAAAGCAAGCTGCAATGAAAGCAGCGCAGTATTGCAAATCTCAGGGCAGCGATCTTTCCTTATTGGCAATGCAATGGATGCTGCAGCAGGAAAAAGTTGCAACAACCTTGGTTGGGATGTCAAAACTAAGTGAGCTGAAAATAAACCTTAAAGCTCTGGAAAGCGGGCCAGATCCGGTATTATTAGCAGAAGTAACAAAGATACTTTCTTCCGTACAGGGCCGTTGTTGGCCTAGTGGGCTTTGGCCTGCAGAAGCTTAATTATAAAAAATAAAAGAGTGACTTAATGACTAACAAAAACTTACTGAGCTTTGCCTTGGGCCTATTTGTTGTGAGCCAACTACCCGCACAGGGTTTATCTCCCAAACAGGCAATGGAGAAAATGCAAGTGCCTCCTGGAATGGAAGTACGATTGGTTGCAAGCGAGCCCCAAGTCCGCCAGCCACTAAGTATGTTTTTCGATCCTAAAGGCCGTTTGTGGGTATTACAATATCTTCAATATCCTAATCCTGCGGGCCTGAAGGCTGTTAAGCAAGATCAATTTCTTCGCACCATCTGGGATCGTGTGCCCGAGCCACCTCCCAAAGGCCCCAAAGGCGCAGACAAAATAACCATCCTTTATGATCGAGACGAGAACGGCTTGTTTCGAAAATCAAAAGATTTTGTCACGGGACTGAACCTCGCTTCGGGTATGGTTTGGGGCCATGATGGCCTTTTTGTGGTGCAGCCCCCTTACCTACTTTTCTACCCAGATAAAAACCATGATGACATTCCCGATGGTGATCCCCAAGTCCTTCTGGCAGGTTTTGGTATGGAAGATTCACATGCCTATGCAAACTCGCTTCAATGGGGCCCAGATGGCTGGCTTTATGGCGCCCAAGGCAGCACTGTAACAGCTAAAATCAGAGGTCATGAATTTCAGCAGGGCATCTGGCGTTATCACCCCATTTCCAAAGAATTCGAACTCTTCTCGGAAGGCGGGGGCAATACTTGGGGCCTCGATTTCGACAAAAACGGTCAGATCATCGCTGGCACCAACTACGGCAATGTCGCAATGCTTCATCAAGTTCAGGGTGCTTATTATGTCAAAGGTTTTTCCAAGCATGGCGCACTTCACAACCCTCACACCTATGGTTACTTTGAACATATGCCTTTCAAAAACTTTAAAGGTGGGCATGTCACCAATGGAGGTATCGTTTACCAGGCAGATCTTTATCCGCCTGAATATCGTAATCGATATATCGCAGGAAACCTTCTTTCCAATACACTTTATTACCACGAAATTGAAGCCCGAGGCTCAACCTTTGCTGGGCAATTTGGAGGCGACTTTCTCATCGCAAACGACCCTTGGTTCAGGCCAGTCGATTGCTTTCAAGGCCCTGAAGGCGCGGTCTATGTTGCAGACTGGCACGACAAACGCGCTGCCCATCTAGACCCAGTTGATAACTGGGACCGCACCAATGGCAGAATCTACAAGATCGTACCCAAGGGTTTCAAAGAAATCCCAGAGTTCGATCTTACGCAACAATCCAGCTCCGAACTTATCTCACTTCTTTCCCATAAAAATGTCTGGTACAGCAGAGAAGCACGAAGGCTTCTTGCAGAAAGAAAAGACTCTAAAAGCTCAGAACCTTTAAAGAAAATCGCTCAATCTAATCAGGGAACATTAGCGCTCGAAGCCCTTTGGGCCCTCGCTGGTGCACAAAATGCAGACCCAGCCTTCTTGCAAGAATTACTTGATCACCCCACGCCTGCAGTGCGCGAATGGGCAGTAAGGCTGCTCGCTGATAAGCGCACGCTTTCACCCATTGCTGTTGCTAGGTTGGTGGAAATGGCACGAACAGAAACCAATCCAACCGTTGCCTCCCAACTCGCCTGCTCTGCTCGAAGGTTGCAATACGATGCTGCCCTTCAAATCGCCAAAGCGCTTTACTCTCAAGATCAGTATATTCAAGATCTTTATATACCTATGCTACTATGGTGGGCCGTCGAAGATCAATCCATCCGGGGCAGGGCACTCATCCTCGATTGGTTTAGGGACCCAGCCTTTTGGCAGAAAGTAATGGTCAGGCAAAACCTTTTAGAACGCATCGCTAGGCGCTGGGTCAACGAAGGAACCGAGCCCGATTGGAGCGCCTGCGCACAATTACTAACCTTGGCACCAAGCGAGGAAGATCAAAAGAAAGTACTTGCGGGAATCGAAAAAGCCTTGGAAGGACGAAGATTGGCACTAGTGCCCACGCCTTTGGAAAAGCCTCTTGCGCTACTGCGAGACAAAAATCCGAAAAGCAAGGAACTCCTACGCCTAGCTTTTCGACTGGGCGACCCTAAAGCACTCAACGAAATATCTAACAATGCTGCAAGCACCACACTACCTTCTTCCGATCGAATCTTTGCCATCGAACTTCTTGGACAACTTTCTGATGCAAATCACCTGCCCACCTTCCTTAAAGCTCTTGAGCCTAATACTCCTGACAATGTTCGTTTGGCAGCAATCAACGCAATGCAATCAAGTGCAGACGACGCAGTCGCTCTCAAGCTTTTGGATCTATATCCCACTCTTCCCGGTAGCTTAAAATCAAAATCTTTGGGACTGCTATCTCAAAGACCATCTTTTTCGCTTCTCTTAATGCAGCGTGTTGATTCGGGAAAGATCCTGAAAACCGATATTAGTATCGATCTTGCGCGCGCCATGGCTTCGCACAAAGAAGAAAAGCTGATTGGGCTTCTTACGAAGCATTATGGAAAGGTATCGCCCCCAAGCCCTGGAGAAAAAATAGCCCGTATTAGCTATGTAAACCTTATCATCAGTCGTACGAAACCAGACACCGAAAAAGGCAAGTTGCATTTCCAAAAGCAATGCGCCAACTGCCATATGCTTTTTGGTCAGGGTAATAAAGTAGGGCCCGATTTAACTACTGCAGACCGCCAATCGCTGCTTCCTCTCATTACCCATGTTGTCGACCCAAGTGCGCATATCAGGCCTGAATTTGTAGCGCAAGTAATCGAGACGAAAGATGGCAGAACACTCACCGGGCTTCTTGCAGAAGAAAACTCAAGCTCACTTACATTGCTCGATGCCAAGAATCAACGCTTGGTTCTGGCCAAGGATAAGATTGAAACTATGACAAGTTCACCCAAATCGATCATGCCTGAAAACATCTTAGATACCCTTTCAGATCAGGATATCGCAGACCTATTCGCATATTTACGGGACAAATCTCAGCCCAAACCTTGAAATCCGCCCTCTAGGTTGATTATTGATAATATAGGCTCTATTATTCTTACGCTGAGATTCAAAATGAACTGGCACAATGACTCCCAATTAGAATCACTACGACATCAACTTGTGAATCACAGGCTTTACCAACTGCTTGACTCCCCCAAAGCTATTTGTATTTTCATGCAGCACCATGTTTGGTGTGTCTGGGATTTTCAATCCCTTTTAAAAGCGCTGCAAATCAAACTCACTTGTATGGATATACCCTGGGTGCCTTCTGCCGACCCCTTAACACGCAGACTTATCAACGAAATTGTTCTGGGTGAGGAAAGCGATAAAGATGGTATAGGTGGCTATCTAAGCCATTTCGAGCTTTATCTTAAAGCCATGCAAGAGATGCATGCAGATACCAAAGCTATCAACGAATTTATTGGTTTGCTTCGTGCAGGTACCCCTTTTGAAGAGTCTCTGCTAAAATCGAATGCTCCAACTTGCATCATTCCTTTTGTAACCCAAACCATAAGTCTGGCACAGGCTGGCTCTTTGCACTCCGTTGCAGCAGCTTTCACACTTGGTAGGGAAGATTTGCTCCCCGATCTTTTCCTCAAAATCCTCGACAAGACTGCCAACCAATTTAATATCAGCTACTCCATCCTTACCTATTACCTAAATCGACATATTGAACTGGATGGCGATGAGCATGGCCCGATGGCAATTGCAATGCTCGACAAAGCCTGTGGCGGCAGTAAAATAAAAGAAGAAGAAGCACTACAAAGTGCTAGAAATTCTTTGCAGGCAAGGTTCGATCTTTGGAATGCTATCTGCAAACAAATCGAAGAGCTTAAGTAAATGGGCTAGCATTTATTAGCAGCGAGATGGCGCTTTGCTTTAAGCATAATTGAAAGCATGATTCTACCGATTTCGTCTCTTCGTTCAGAATATTTTGCAGATTCGAGATCAGAGCCATCAAATGATTTTGGATCTTGGAAAGGCATCGAAATTCGCTGGGAAGAACCCCGAACATTTGGGCACGAGCCATCAGCTTCATCGCAAACCAACAAAGCAATGAATGCCTTACTAGGGTTATGCGGGTCACTATAAATCTTTGAGAACTCCTTGATTTCAAAGCGATTAACACCCATACGAGGAAGATTGCCCCAACTCACCATGTAAACAGGATTAACCTCACCAGCATCACCCATGGTTGCATTTTCTTTTGTTGGTTCAATTACAACCCCGACTTCTTTAAGCGTTCGAATGGTTCTAGGATTGAATGCACTCGGATTTGTTCCGCCTGTATAAAAGCGTAGTTCAGGAATACCATGGTAGGCCGCTGCAATATTTCCCATGGTTGCAGCAAGCATACTTCGTCTGGAATTGCCTGTACAAATTACGATCACCCCAAGTTCAGCACTAGGGATATGTTGCGAAACAATGGCTTGAAATAACCGCTCGCTACCATCTAAGTGGGCAGGTGAAATCAAAGCACTTTGCGAAGAAAGCAAATCACACTGAGTTCGCACCTTCGGAAATAAGAACTCCCGCTCAGAGCTATTGCTCGTTTGAATCAACATCTTTGTTTGGGTTCCATGCTAGGCAAGACCAATAAAACCGATGTAAGGATACACCAAGTTGCATCTTTAAACAACCTCTTGCTGTACAAGTGCCATCACTATGATTTCCGCTTCCTCAGGAATATAGGTTTGGATTTTGATTTCACCATTAAGAACCGTCAAGTAAGTAGGATTCGTTTCGGTCCAGCAACCACTGTTGTAATACTTTACATCTTGGTTGTTTTTTTCGATGGCATGATGGGTATGGCCACAACAAACAGAATGGCAACCAAGTTTGCGTGCCAGGTTAATAGCACCTTGTTCAATTTTTTCCGCACAACGAAGGAAGGTTTTACTGCCAGTCTTGGCAAACTTGGCAAAGGTGTGTGAAGAATCTATTTTCTGAAGAAGACAATAAAAAATATCCGCAATCATTGTCAACCAAGGATGCTTTTCAATGAATTCATCAAAGATATGACCATGCAAGGCAAGAATTCTTTTTCCCCCACTTTCGAACTCATATTGATTCTCAACATTGACACCTAAAAGATGGGAGATGAATTCCAGCGATCCATCATGATTACCATGAATCCAGGTGATATCAATGTGATCGGAAAGTTTCCTGATGAGTGAAAGCACTTTCCAATGATTTTTTTTAAGCCTTCGAAAATCGAAGGAGTCGAATACATCGCCATTTAGTATGATTCTAGAAGTTTGAATAACTCCACAACGAATTTGTTCAAGAAAGACAACCAGATCCTTAGCTTGGCAATTGTCACTGCCAAGATGAATATCAGAAATAATCAAGGCATCCAAGCAAGTCTGCATTCATTCTCCATAATAAGCATAAACGAGTTTGGAATTAGCTTAACTTTTCAGCAAGTATTTACAGAGAACGAGGTGAGAATAATTAGTGTTTTTATCGTGAAGAGGCGATGAAGAAAACAATATGATACAAGCACTTGCTGTCATAGAAATAAAAAACGCATCACGAATGAAAGAACATTCATGATGCGCAATATAAGCAGATGGTTATTCTTTAAAGCGGTAACCCAAGCCACGAACGGTTTCAATCATATCCATGGAACCAAGTTTTTTGCGCAGGGTTTTAATATGCACATCGATGGTTCTTTCGAGAACGATGGCGCCTTCGCCAATGGCGCTATCCATCAAATGCTGGCGGGAAAAGGCCCTACCGGGACTTCGCAACAGGCATTCCAGCAATCGGAATTCCGTTGGGGTCAGATCAAGTTCTTCATCCAGAATAAATGCACGATGCTTGACCATATCGACTTTTACATGCTTATGCTCGATCAATTCACCAGGCCCCTGTCCCTCTTTCGTAGGAACTTCTGCTCTGCGTTGCAAAGCATTGATTCGTTGTAATAAAACTTTAACGCTGAAGGGTTTGGTTACATAATCATCCGCACCCATCGAGAACCCCACCACCTGGTCGGTTTCCTCCGATTTGGCTGATACTACGATAACAGGAATAGACTTGGTTTTTTCGTTACCTCGCAACTCCCTAAGTATTTCGATACCGTTAATTCCTGGAAGCATGATATCAAGCAAAATAATATCTGGAAGCGCTTGGGCTTTACGAAGGCCATCCTGCCCATCGTGGGCCACAGTTACATCATAACCTTCGCGATCAAGGTTATATACAAGAGCATCGACCAATGCTTTTTCATCTTCGATGATAAGCACTTTGATCCCGTTTTTCACCTTCGGTGCTGGTGCTGCTTTCAGTGGTACTTGTTTTTTTGCATCTTTCATAGGAGTCACCTCAGAAATCATAATTATCCCTCCAATTCTTGAACACGGTGCCTGACAATCTCACCCTCGACGAGATAAATCACATCTTCTGCAATGTTGGTTGCATGATCTGCGATTCTTTCGATATGCCTGACTGCTGAAAACATGGATAACCCATGTTGAATATTCGATGTTGATTCGGTCATCAGTTTGATGATTTCTTGGATGATCTGATTGTTGTAACGATCAACTTCATCATCCATGCGCACGACCATAAGCGCCTGCTTTACATCAAGATTAACAAACGCATCAAGGCTTTGTCGCACCATGATGGTGGTCATGTCCACCATTCGTTGCAACCCCTCGGGGATCGGGAAAAAAGGCGGGG
>CALARU010000106.1 GCA_937888715.1 uncultured Planctomycetaceae bacterium
CGAATCAGGGTTTCTTTAGTGGCTTGGGCTGATGGAGGGATGTTTTCTTTTTCAAGTCGTGAAAGAATGAAACGATCGAGATCATTACGAGGCCAGCTAATGTTCTTAACGGTGGGTGCTTTGGTTGTCTTAAGAGGTACAAAAGACCAATGCTGTTCATATCTAGCTCCCTGCGCAATCCATTTTCTTAAGATCTCTTTTTCAATCTTGGTCAGGGTTTTATTTGATTTGGGAGGGGGCATTACTTCGCCCTTTTCTTCACTGATGATTCGCAACCATGCTTCACTTTTTTTAAGATCACCTGGAACGATTGCGTGCCCGCCCTTAATCTTTGTAGTTGCTCCTTCAACTGTATCTAAACGCAGATTCGCCTTGCGAGTCTTGGGGTCAAAACCATGGCAGGAAAAACATTTGTCTGAAAGGATCGGCCTTACATCACGATTGAAGGATACATCCTCCGCAAAGGCAGGTTTCAAGACCAAGAAAGTTAAAGCGATTGCAAATGTATATTTCAAGGTGAGATTCTCTTTCTTCATTCTAACTTCGAAGCTATGAATATATGCGATTATAACTAATTATTAGTGTAAAAGCTTCAATCTTTTGTGACTCTTTGGTGTGTTGAGATCATCAGGGCGAGGGCAAAACCAGAGTACGCTTAGCTTCTTGCAGAAAGCGCTGGCTTAGATCTTTTACTCGGGCAGGTTCTTTTTCAGCTAGGTTATCAAGCTCTGCAGGGTCATTGCGCAGATTAAAAAGTTTCCAATTACTGCCCGGGCGAATGCCATCACGATTTAAACCATCATTGCCCACGAGTTTCCAATCGCCATCCCGGATCGCACCATTATGCTCATGCTCGAAAATCAAAGTGCGTGGTCTGGGTGCTTCATTAAGGAACGCAGGCACTAAACTTCTACCTTCAAGAGGAAGAATATCATGGCCTTGAAATGTTTTGGGATAGGTTGCTCCGGAAATTTCCACGCAGGTTGCACAGATATCCATCAAATGCGAAAGGTGCTCACGAACACCACCGGGCTTTTGAATTCGTGCCGGCCAATGAGCGATCATAGGCGAGTGAATGCCACCTTCGCTTGCGTAATGTTTGTAAAGTGAAAGAGGGGTGTTGCTTAAATTAGCCCAGGCACAACCATAGCTAAACATGCTGCCCGGGCCGCCCATCTTTAAAAGGTCTTCTCCCTCATGCAATACATTAGGTAGGGCTTGTGTCCCACCATCGATGCCATGGCCCGCCTTTGGATTCACAAACTTTTTCGGATTCATATCAAACCCAAAGGGATCCCACTCTGCACAGGCGCCATTATCGCTGGTGAATACTAAAAGTGTATTCTCCAATTCGCCATGCTCTCGTATTGATTGCACCAATCGCCCAATGTTGCTATCCATATTTTCAACCATAGCTGCATAAACAGCCATGCGTCGTGCAAGGTCTGCCCTGCGTGGTTTATCAAGAGATTCCCAAGCTGGGTTAATTCCATCCTTGGTCATGGATCCAATTCTTTTGGCGATATCGGCCCTATCGATGGGGCTAAGTCCTGGAAGGGAAAGCTTTTCGTCAACCAGTCCAAGTTGCTTCATGCGTTGCAAGCGTTCAGCACGAAGTACATCCCAGCCGCGTTCGTAAGTTGAGACATAACTCTTGGTAAGTTTTATTGGTGCTTGAACAGGAAAGTGTGCTGCTTGATAACCAACATAAAGCAAGTAAGGGTGTTTACGCTTGCGTGCGATATCAAGAAAATCGAGGGCATGATCGGTGATGGCATTGGTTGCGAAATATTCGCCCGGGGCATAGGTGCGCTTTGGCCTATCCTCAGGCAGCCTTATCATCATTGCAGGTTCCCAGGAATCGACGGCATAGCCGTGATTGAAACCATAAAACTCATCAAATCCCCGGGCGATGGGGCCAGGATCATTTACATGCCATTTCCCACAGGCGTAGGAACCATAGCCCGCGGGTTTAAGAACCTCTGCGAGTGTTACGCATCGATCTGCTAAGCGGCCTTGATATCCAGGCGGTGCAGCTTTTGGATTTCCTACAAACCTGCCTATCCCTGCTTGATGGGGATAAAGCCCGGTTAATAAGCTTGCCCGTGATGGGCAGCAACGGCTGGAATTATAAGTCTGAGTGAATCGCACTCCTTGCTTTGCAAGCGCATCAAGGTTGGGCGTGCGTATCTCGCCACCATAGCACCCAAGATCTGAAAACCCGAGATCATCGGCAAGAATCACAACTATGTTTGGTTTCTTTGCAACCGTGTCTGCTGCATTTAGCTGACCAACCTGCAACAGAAGGACCACCGTGATGATGCATGTTGTTATTTTCATGACTAGCATTCTCGTTGCCTAGGGTTTTGCGTTGATTGCAAAGGTTGCGGGTGTCAGTTTCAATGCAGTCCAAGCTTCGTTGGATAATGCACCCGTGGGTTTTGGTTTATACTCACCTACGAAGTTGACATTCGATTTCTCTGGAATATCTTTCTCATGCCCGGTTAGCGAATAGATTGCATTCACCATCAACCTTCTGAGATCTTCACTCTGCCAATCCAAGGATGCTCCCGCTGTTGTGCTGAAAGATCGCCCCTCTTTACCTGATGGTGCAGTATAGGTTTTAAACCAGGCAAATGGCATCCGAACATCTTTGCGCTTATCTGTTACCGGAGGATCCATCGGATTGAGGCCGGATAGAACCTGCCCTTGCATCAATACCAGATCTTTCGGCGTCAATCGTTCAACCGAGTTTACATCCGTATGGCAGAAAATCGTATCTGCAACACCACGAAGAACAGGATTATTTCTCTGGCTGCTGACCACTGTCGCCAAGGTTGCTTCCTTCTGGAATTTGCCATAATGTGCAATCCAGGTATCGCCCAGAATCTGCTGGCCAAACCCTCCCAGCCAAGCCTTGCTTTGAAAATCCCAACTCTTGTAGGGGCTAGTGCTGTTGGCAGAATAACGAAATGCATGGGTTGCATTTCGAATACCCAAAACCGGCTTCCCAGCATTGACATAATCAACGATATGCTTCATGTCTGCATCAGGCAGTTCACGAAAGCGGGCGAACACCACCATTAGATCTGCGCTTTTAAGAGCTTCCAAACCAGGGATATTATTAGACTTGTTGGCATTGATGAACCCGGTTATAGGATCAATCGCAAAGAGCACGGTGCATTTGAATCCATGATGTTGCGAAAGGATCTTGGCAAACATGCTCATCCCTTCCTCGGATCTGTAATACTCCTCACCCGTTACAAAAACAATGTGCTGGCCTTTGCCTATTCCTTCTTTGCCCTCGATCACCAACCCGGGTTCTGCTGCACTAACGGTGCAAAGCTTTATCAGCAATATAAGCACCGCTAGGAATTGATATTTCATCATCCTTCAATCTCCGTTTAGATAACAAACTTTACTTCTTTTCGATCGCCACCAATTCCTTGGCGCTACGATGATACAACAATCCCTTGGCATACGAAGGGCCACTCAGGCTCCAGGTATCGCCCAAGGGGCCAAGGTCATTAACTGCAATAATTGCCTTTTGATCCAGCACCGCGGCCTTGGTATCGATCACATAGGTAATGCCCAGCATAGTGGTGATGTAAAGTTTATCCCCCAGCACGATGGGCGTTGGGAAGAATGCATTTACTTGCCAGCCATCGGTTCGAGAGCGTTCTTCATCAGCAATTTCACGGCCTTGATTATCAATGGTTTTAGTTTTTAATGCGCGATTATAAATGAATTGATCTGCTTCGCCAGCTTTGCGTTCAACACCGACGGGCAGTTGCAGATACTCCACCTTCCCACTTTCCGCATGAACCCTTCCAAGGCTGTTAGGCGGGCCGCTATGGCCTTTCGGCGCATAACCATTACGGCGATTATTTGTCGAGCAGACAAACCAATGCCAGCCATTCGCTACAGCATTCGTATGCCATTGGGGCAACACATGAAGCACCTCGCCCGCCTTAAGTGGAAACGCAGGATCCGCTACATCCCTAAGGCTTACCTTCTCCTTTAATTCGTAGTTCTTCTTTTCGTTGCTCCATAGCCTTACATCAACAGGCTTGACCAGTGATTGTTCACGAACTAATTTTCCTGTAGCACTATCAAGAACGATATGGCTCTCTTCAGGCGCACTGCGAAACCAATAAACATATTTTGCATCCCATACATTGGTGTACAGTGCCATCCATGTAGTGCCATCAACAGGCGCACCGGGTTTTGCCTCGGGAGTAAAACGCCAGATGGTTTTACCTTCTTCACCCTTGGCTAGGCTTGTCATGCTGATGCCAATTGGTTTTTCAGGAACGCCATGAGGCCCACCACGACTTTGCACAATTGCAGGACGGCCATCGGGCAAATTCCCAAAGCAGGGCGTGCAATAAAAGGTGCATGAATCTTCTGCGATCCAACGGACCTTCCCGGTAAATCGATCAATCCCATGCAAATAGTTCCAATCATCTTTTTTCGCATCATAGCTTGGGGAATCTTTTGCAATCGGTTCTACCGTGATGATTAGGTCTTGATAAAGAATCGGTTCGCTTTGACGATTGAAGGGATACTTATCTGGCTGGGTCCGGAAACTCCTGCGCCAAACTTCTTTCCCTTGATGATCCCAGCATCCCATCTCGCCCGATGCGTTAAAGAACCAGACATATTTCTCATCACAAATCGGCGACCATGAAGTGGAATCGCTGAACGCATATAATTGAGGGCTAACACGGCCTCCTTGAAGATTCACCGACCAAAGTATTTTCCCCGTGCTCCGATCAATTGCATGGCCAAGAATGTTATTGCTTTGCCGCTTGGCTTTATCATCTTGCTCGACAAAGGTGGTTAGAAAAAGCTTATCCCCTGCGATTGCAATTCCTCCCTGCCCTGCGTTTGGCAACTTGGTGCGCCAGCGAATATTCTCACCCCGTGCAACGCTCCAATGGGTGGGTGCATCAGAAACAGCAGTGTGCCAGTTACCGTTTGGCCCTGCGGCTTGGGGCCATTCAACAGTAATTTTTTCCGCACCACTTACTATGGTGCATCCAATTAACACAGTGATACATAAGTTCAAATTTCGCATGATCGTTATCCAAAAGGGAATGTAGTTAAGGCGTGAACAAGGCTTAAGGTTTTGTTTGTGCAGCTTTCGCTCTTCTTTCTGACTCCAATCCAAATAATCAACAAACCCCAATGAATGAGGCTTTATTAATATACCCCAACATCATCGGCAAGAATCAAAATAATGTTTGGCTTGGGGAAGTTCGCAGTTTGGTTACTCCCATCTTTTCTTATCGAGCGGTGGATGTCCATCCACTGATGCCCGCCCAGTGCCTTTCTTTTTTACTTTCTTTGCTTTCTTTTCCCCCAACTCCCAACCCTCTTCCCTCCGGGAAAAGGGCCCTTCGCTTCGCTAGCCTGGGTTTATAATCTCCACGACTTTTAATGCCCTTAAGCCCACCTTTTCTCATTGAGCGGCGGATGTCAATCCGCTGGTGCTCGCCCTGTTCCTTTTTATTCTTCTTCCTTTTACTTCCCATTCATTGATATGAGCTTGTTTAAAGACAGAGTAGTTGCGATGGGGAAGCCCCACTGCAACTCCTCCA
>CALARU010000107.1 GCA_937888715.1 uncultured Planctomycetaceae bacterium
TATCATCAACATGCTGAGCGGTCTTTGCAAAGAGTTCGCTAACTTCAATACCTGACTGCCCATACTTTTGAAACTTGAATGGCGAAGGGAATGCTGCGCCTGTTTTTCTCTCAGTTTTTGGGTTGTCGGTAGGGAGAAGCTTCCCTGCATATTTTTCTAGTGAGGGCTTGGGGTCGAAAGTGTCTACATGAGAAGGGCCTCCATTCATGAACAAATGGATCACCCGCTTGGCCTTTGCAGCAAAGTGGGGTTTTCGCACTGCGAGAGGGTTGGCATCGGAGGCATCCGCAGATTGCAACATGCTGCCGAGGGCAAGAGCGCCCATGCCCATCGCAGATCGTTCCAACATCATTCTTCGGTTTAACATTTGTGACGCCTTTTAATCAATGAATTGGAATGCGTTGCTCGCAAGAAGCACTTGCGCTAGTTGTTTAAAACCATCGGGGCCTGAGGCCTCTAGAAATTCCAGTGATGATGTTACTTCTTCTTTTGTGGGGGATCGTTGCAATGCAACTCGGTACATTGCTTGAACTTTTTCAAAGTGGTCATCGGTGTTTGTAAATCGGAGCGTGAATTTTGCGGCTTGCTCTTGCACAAAGGGCGAGTTTAAAAGGTAGAGCGCCTGCTGCGGAACACTGGTGATAAAGCGTTGCGGGCTATGGGTGTCGGGCAGTGCGAAATCAAAAGTGCGTAGCACGCCTGGAAGATTCTGCCTATCGATAAAGGCATAAAGCGCCCGCTTGTTGCTGAAGGGTGAGGTAAACATTTCGACCGATTTTCCACCTACAGCGGGTTCAAGGGTGCCTGCCATTGCCAGCAGGCTATCGTGCATGGTTTCGAAATCCAGCCTTCTGCGATTCATACGAATTAAAAGGGAGTTTTCTGGGTCGTTGTTTTGCAGTTCCGAACGGGGTGAACTTGTTTGTTTGAAGGTAGAGGATAACAGCATTTGCCTGATCAGATTTTTGGTAGACCAGTGATCTTCCATGAGATTGGATGCGAGAAAATCAAGGAGTTCTGGGTGAGAAGGTGGGTCGCTACGAACCCCGAAGTCGCTGGGAGTTTTTACTAAGGGGTTGCCAAACACATGCGCCCAAACTCGGTTAACCCAAACCCTTGAAGTAAGGGTGTTTTTATCTGAGACAATGGCTTGTGCAGCTTCGAGCCTGCCACTACCTTGCTTGAATGGTGTGCGGTTTACGCCACTCACGACTTCAAGGAATTGTCTGGGTACTTTTGCGCCCCGGTTGCCTTGATTGCCTCGAATGAAAACCACGGGTTCAACAGGTGAGGGCTTGTCGAACAATACCATTCCTTTGGGGGGAGAGCCCGGGTGTTTGGATTTAAGTTGTTTGATGCGGTTGTCGTAAGGCTTGATGGATTCAGAGAATTTCCGAGGTTCTTTGATTTTGATTTCCGCATTGTCTGTTTCAAACTTTTCTTTTTCTTTGATGAGCTTTGCCAGCTCTAATTGGAATTCTTGTGCTTCGGGCCCACTGCCTTCAATCCCTAAATCGGGCAGGTCTTCAGGTTCCTGCGAACTTGCAAAAACGCCATACAAGGAATAGTAGTCTTTGGTGGGTATGGGATCATACTTGTGATCATGGCATCGTGCGCAAGTTACAGTAAGGCCCATGGTAGTTCTGCATAGTACATCGATTCGGTCATCGATGATGTCGTTTTGGTTATTGATAAATCTTCTGCCAACGGTAAAGAATCCCAGAGCAGCGAGATCGGATTTGGAAGCACCCGATTTTGGGTTGTCTGCTGCGATTTGATAGGTAAGAAATTTATCGTAGGGAAGGTCGTTGTTGAAAGATTGAATCACCCAATCGCGAAAGGTGTAGGCGTAAGGGTAGGTGCGATCAACGCCCACGCCAATATAGCCACGGTTATCTGCATAGCGTGCAAGATCAAGCCAATGCCTGGCCCATCGTTCGCCAAAGTGTGAAGAGTCTAAAAGCCTGTTGACCAACTTTGGATAAGCTTGCGGGTCGGAATCATTTAAGAAAGATTCGACTTCCTGAGGAGTTGGTGGCAGCCCTACGAGAACAAAATAAAGCCTGCGGATGAGGGTTCGTTTATCTGC
>CALARU010000108.1 GCA_937888715.1 uncultured Planctomycetaceae bacterium
GAATCATTCTGAACAGAAGTTTTTTGGCCTGGGTTGAAAATCAAAGTGCCTTCTAATTCAGATGGGGCACGCTTTGCCAGCGGGGTTTCAAAAAAGGCGGTACCGGTATCTGTTTCGGTTTGGGAAGTCTGGGGAGTTATTACGATATTAGTTGGGGCGACATTAGAAACTTTCTCAATCATCTTGATATTTTCAAGATCGGCAATTACTTCATTCATTGTCTGATATCGCTGATCAACTGTCTTTGCAACCATCTTCCTAAAGATGTTGTCGAGTTTTTCAGAAACATCGGTCCTTAATTCTCTGATGCTTGGAATTGGATGGGTCATATGAGCCATCAACTTATCCATCACGGATTTACCCGTGTAAACATTTTTACCCGCTAGGATGTAATAGAAGGAACAACCAAGGCTGTAAATGTCTGCGCGATTATCAACACCACTGGTGTTTTCAGCTTGTTCAGGAGCCATGAATTCCAATGTGCCTGCAATCGTGAATTGCTGGGTAAGGCCCTGCTTGTTGTGATCATCCGCAGATTCGGCTTCGGTTAAGCGAACAAGCCCAAGGTCTGCAACTTTAATATCACCCTGCCTGTTTCTCATCAAGTTTTGCGGTTTGATATCGCGGTGCACCATCCCCTGATCGTGTACATACTGCAAAGCTTTAGCAGATTGAATCATGGCATCGATGGCTTCGCTTACGGGAAGGGGGCCATGCTTGCGAACAATCCCATCAAGATCGCTGCCTTCAACAAATTCGAGAACCAAAAAGAATCCAGAGGGCCCGAAATCTGCATCATAAGCTTGTATAACCCCAGGGTGATTAAGGCGCGCCAGGGTTTCTATCTCGCGTTGAAAGCGTTGCAAGTGATCTGGGTTTTCTTGGATTTCAGGGTTAAGCACCTTGATTGCAACAATCCTGCGCATGCGTTTGTGCCTGGCTCGAAAAACCGTTCCCATGCCACCTTCACCCAAACGATCAAGAATCAGATAATTATCCATCACCAAATCTGCTACACGCTGATTACGCAGCTCTCCTGCTTGAAATGCAGTAATCAGCCCTATTTGTTCTAAAAAATCGCCCAACGCATCGCGATCATCTATGCTTGCAACTTCGGGGTATTTCTCAAACGCAGAATCAATTTCATCCTTGTGGATTACGCCATGCTTTACTAGTTCACCAATTGCTAGGTCTACTTCTGGTTTCATTTATGGATCCACACTAAAATTTGGACTTAATTAATTAATATTAGTTATAATGTATAAATCTGTATGGAACAATGAATTGATTTGGTAATTTTATGGCACCTGCCTATTTCTTTAATTGAGGTAAGCCATGAACCACAGAACCTTCACAAAACTTATTGGTTTTTTATTTATCCTAGCGTTTGGAATTTATGGCTTTTCACTTGCAGATGTTTTAACACCGCAACCTAAAGATAAACCAAACCCTTACATTTGCAAATGGACTAATACACCGCCTATCATCGATGGCAAGCCAAACGATGCTTGCTGGGACAAAGCCATTGCGATCGATAATTTTCATCTTCCTTGGCTTCAGGAAAAAGATAAGCCATCCCGTACCAAAACCAAGGCTAAGCTTCTTTGGGATCGCGACAACTTTTATTACCTGGCCCAAATGGAAGATCATGATTTGTTTGCGGATGTTGTCGAACACGATGGCAAAACCTGGGACAACGATGTTTTCGAAATCTTTATCAAGCCTTCTAATAAACACTCTGGTTATTACGAATTTCAAGTAAACGCTGCAAACACTTTTTTCGATTGCTTCTTTCCCAAGAAGAGGGAACTCACCGAGCATTTTGCTGACATCGTAAAAGCTGATAAATTTCACATGGAAGCCAAGGTCTCCCTAGACGGCACATTAAACAAGCGCGATGACCGCGACAAGGGTTGGACCGTCGAAGGCAGGATTCCTTGGGTCGACTTCGCCAAGACCGGGGGCAGGCCCAATATCGATGAGACTTGGAATTTCGCACTTTGCAGATACGACTACGATATAAACGAAAAAGGCCCCGAGCTTTCCACCTCTGCTCCTTTAAAATCCAAGACTCACGCTGACTTTCATCTCTTCCAAGATTATGCACCCATGGTTTTTGAAGGGCCCATCGCACCAGCTTCCACTTTAGGCCGGGTTCCTGCTAAAAACATGAAGGTAGTAGGCTCGCCTGAACCTCCACTGCCCTACAAAACCGTCAACGCCTTCCCTAAGTTGAAGTTGAAAAACCTGACTTGCATACTCCCTGTTCCGGATAGCAACATCATGCTTGCTAGCTCTATGGATCGCCCTTACGCACCATCTTCCATCGTTCGTTTCGATGCCCGCGAAGATGTTGCTGAATCTTTTACTCTTCTCGAATCTAAAGACACCATCTTCGATATGCTTTTTCATCCTGATTATAAAAAGAATGGGTACCTTTATTTAGGGTGCAATGGCCCAGGCCCCGAAGCTAAGAAACATACCCGGGTCGTTCGTTACACCCTCTCCAATAAATCCCCCTTCACCATCGATCCCAAATCAGCAGTCACCATCAAGGAATGGCATTCTGATGGACATAATGGCGCTGCTCTCGCCTTTGGAAAAGATGGCATGCTTTATGTCACTAGTGGTGATGGAACTTCCGATTCTGACACTTGGGTTTCGGGGCAGGATTTGACCAGGCCTCTTGGTAAAGTATTGCGCCTTGATGTGGATCACCCCGAGGAAGGCAAACAATATTCCGTACCCAAGGACAATCCTTTCCTGCATATCAAAGATGCAGTTCCCGAAACTTGGGCTTATGGACTACGCAACCCTTGGCGCATGCACTGCGATAAAAAAACCGGCCATCTCTGGGTGGGCAATAATGGCCAGGATTTATGGGAACAAGTTTACTTCATCCGCAAGGGCGACAATTATGGCTGGAGCGTCATGGAAGGTTCCCACCCTTTTTATTCCCTAAGAAAACCTGGCCCTACTCCCTTCGTTAAACCCATTGCAGAGCATCATCACTCCGAAGCTCGCTCTCTTACCGGTGGCATTGTTTATTACGGCTCTAAATTCCCCGAGTTGCAAGGTTGCTACATCTATGGCGACCACTCTACAGGCAAAATCTGGGGCATCAGGCATGATGGCGAAAAAGTTACTTGGCATAAAGAAATCGCAGATACTTCCCTTCAGATTACAGGCTTTGGCGAAGACAACGATGGCAATCTCTTAGTGGTTGATCTACTTGGCATCATCCACAAGTTCATCCCTGTTCCAAAGGATCTTCCCCAACCCCACTTCCCAAAAAAGCTTTCCGAATCGGGGTTGTTCCAATCCATTCGAAACCATGAAATGGTCGAAGGCGTTATTCCTTATTCCGTCAATGCACCTTTTTGGTCTGATCAATCTTTTAAAGTTCGCTTCATCGCATTGCCTGAGTTTGATTCCGAAGGCAAGCCCACCTTCATTGATTACTCCAACACTAAAAGTTGGACCTTCCCCAATGGTACCGTCATTGTAAAATCCTTCGCCCTCGAAATGGAACATGGAAATCCTCAAAGTAAACAATGGATTGAAACTCGTTTTATGACTAGGCAAGAAGGAGAATGGGCGGGCTATTCCTATCTCTGGAACAAAGAACAAACCGATGCGGATCTGGTTGAAACCGCAGGGCGCGATGTACCTTTTCAAATCGCTGACAAAGGCGAAAAAGGGGGCACAAGAAAGCAAGTCTGGCATTACCCCAGCAGAGCCGAATGCATGGTCTGCCATAGTCGTGCTTCAAACTTTGTGCTTGGCCTTTGCGAAGTGCAAATGAATAAATCCCATGATTATAAAACGGGTTCAGAAAACCAATTGAATCATCTCGAACAATTACGAATACTAAAGCCTCGGTCTCCCGATTTGCGCACCAGTCTTAACCTTATGGGCCAAACCGATGGCAAAAAAGATAAGGAACTTGACGAGTGGGTGAACAAACAACTTGCTTTCCCCGATCAAAGAAAGATCGCAACCCCAGATCACCTTTTGCCTTTGCCCGTTTCCCAATTGAAAAAATTGGTCAACCCCTACGATAAAACCAACTCTCTTGAGGCACGAGTCAAATCCTACCTTCATTCCAATTGCGCTAATTGTCATATCAATGCAGGCGGGGGCAATTCCCAAATGGATCTCGACTTTTTTGCAGACAAAACCAAAATCAAGATCTTGGATGAAAAGCCCAATCACCATACCTTCGGGTTCAAGGATGCGAAAATAATCGCTCCAGGCGATCCAGAACGATCGGTTCTACTGCATCGTATTTCCATCGTGGGTACTGGCCAGATGCCTCAAATCAGCAGAAATATGGTTGATAAACAAGCAGTTGAATTATTTACCGAATGGATCAGGTCACTGCCTAAATGATATCTTTTATCAATCGCTGGCTTAGTACCTGGCCCGGTATCTTTCTCTTTACTTTCGCCACCTTGGCGCTGGTTATCCCTTCATGGTTTCTAAGCGATCCCGGTACCTTCTGGCATATTCGCACAGGCGAATGGATGATCGATCATCTCCAGATTCTTCGCACCGATCCCTTCTCGCAATCTGAATCAAACTGGGTTCCCACCCAATGGCTTGCTGAAATTTTAATGGCTTACTCCTACAGAATAGGGGGCTTTGCCACACTAAAAATTCTTTCATCCTTGATAATCGCAACTTGGATTTCCATCTTGGTACGCAGATGGTTTTTAGCGGGCATGCACCCCGCTATAGTTTGGCTCCTCGCATCCTTGGTGCTAATGATTGGAGCACTTCATTTTCTCGCAAGACCCTTACTAATTAACTACCTAGGCATCACTCTTCTCTCTTATTTTATTCTCGATTTTGAAAACCGTAAAGCAAAGGCATCTTGGCTATTATGGTGTTTCCCTCTCGCGGTTTTTTGGGCCAACTGCCATGGTGGATATCTAGGGGGTCTTTCAATCGTCGGCTTAGCCACATTAATATGGACCACGCAGTTTTTGTTTTCACAAGGGCCAATAAAAGACTTTCGTACTCTTTTAACATTATGGTGTGGCAATTTTATTTGGCTACTCGCACCTTGCATCTCGCCTTTCGGAATAGGGATGTATGAAGAATGGCTTAAAATCTGGTTTAAACTCGATCTTTCAAGTTATATTATTGAGCACGCTGCGCCCAAATTATTAGATTTTTACATGCTGGGGGCTTATGCAGCATTTGCTGCGGTGACAGTCTTTTTTTTCTTGTCTGGCAAAGGCGCACAACATCTAGGAATTACCGCAAGTGTTTGGGCTTGGTTTTTCTTAGCTCTAAAGCGCGCCCGTAATGCTCCCATCTTCATCAGCATTGCAGCAGTTATGTTTGAAAAAATCTGGCTTAATCTTGTTAGCTCGCAAAAAATAAGAGAAGACTGGATTATCCGTCAACCCGCCAAGCCCAGCGTAAAAATGATTGCAACTTTATCGCTTATCGTGATGGGCTTTTTAATTTCTTCTGTTTTTGGATGGTATCAAGTTACGCTCGATCCGAAAAAATGGCCAGTCGATCTTATTGATCCCATGCAACACCTTGCAAGAGATTACGGCCCAGACACCAAAATCTACAACGAATTGAACGATGGTGGCTTTCTGATTTTCTATGCTCCCAAATGGCGGGTGTTTCAAGATGATCGCTGCGAAATTCATGCGTTTCGCGATGGAATGAATGATGGCTCTTGGATCACCAAAACCATGCATCTGGAAATAAATGCTCCTGATCAACTTCTTTTAGAATTACAAAACCGAGGGATCAAAATCGCAATAATACCTAAAGATTGCCCGTTGGAGAAATTATTACAAAGCTCCAACAGCCTTCTAAACCCTGCTTTTTCAGGCAATACTCACATAATTTGGCTACTTCCTTGATCCTCTAAAAATCGTACTAATTAATTTTTAATAGTTGAATGCTCATTGTTTTCTAAATACGGTTGTGATATGGGCAGAATTAGGTGATTCAGTTTTAATTTGTTCAAACACCTTACAAATGAGCCTTATTCGAAACAAACTTTGTGCGTTCTTGAAGGATGAAAACGGCCCCACTAGCAGTTGAGTATGCTGTTATGGTGGCACTTATCATCGTGGTTTCAATCGCTGCAATTACCACTCTGGGTAGCAAAGTAAGTAGCACTTTTTCCACTACTGCAACAAAAATCACCACCGCAACAACTGCTAGTTAACCTATTTAACCAATAAAAAGCCTTTTTTAACATTAAGATGGTTAAAAAGCAGAACATTTTGGCTAATTTTAAAAATTTCGCAAAATTATCAGTATAATTATTTGACTGGGCTTAAATAAAAATCTAGGTTTAAATATTCAGATGACGATCAAGCACGATCCTAAGAGCACTGATAAACTGATTGAACAGGGTTTTGTAGCGCCTGATTAATCAACAAAGGTTTTTTCTACTTAGTTTTATTTTATTTTTAAGGAGTTTATGATGAACACTCTGCGCGAAAAGTTGGTTAAGTTTTTGAAGAGCGAAGATGGCCCCACTGCAGTTGAATATGCAGTTATGGTGGCTCTGATTATCGTGGTATCGATTGCTGCGATCACCACCCTTGGTACCAAGGTTAGCACTACTTTTTCTGATACTGCAACAAAAATTACAACCGCGACAACTGCAAGCTAGTTTAAACATCCCCCTTTGCGGGAATGTTGTTTACGACTAGGGCGTATTAATTAAGCGCCCCTCATTTTAAGGGGCGCTTTTAAAACCCGAATAATAATACTTGAAGATCATCAAGTACTATTTATGTTTCACTTTGTTTTCCCTTCGGTTCCACTTCCTAAAGGAGTTTCTCATGCGCAATTTACACGAAAAGTTGGTCAAGTTTTTCAAAAGCGAAGACGGCCCTACTGCGGTAGAATATGCCGTTATGGTTGCCCTTATCATTGTGGTTTCGATCGCTGCGATCACCACACTTGGTACCAAGGTAAGCAGTACCTTTAGTGGCGCTGCCTCAGCCATTCAGTAAGTTTCTTGGGTTTAAAAGTTTTTTTCTTTGGAGTGCGTGATGGATTTTACTTTAAATATCTGGCCTATCGCCTTGGTTAGCCTTGCAATGATCGTTGCTGCAATCATCGATGGCTGGAAACTTAAAGTTCCTAACGCACTCACCTTCCCGCTAATCATCTCGGGCTGGATTCTAGGATTGTTCAATACTTTTCAAATCCTTCCTGATTCAGGCATTGGTGGAATCGGCGGCAGCCTCACTGCCACCCTTTTAGGTTTCGCCCTTATCTTCCCCGTTTATGCAATTGGGGGCATGGGGGCGGGAGATGTTAAAATGCAAATGGGGTTTGGCGCCTGGGTGGGTGCTTACTACTCTTTTGGTCAGGCCCAATACATTGTTTTAATTGCTTTTTGCTGGGGCGCCATCATCGGAGGCATCATTGCTTTCTTCATGATTCTCTTCAGAAGGCAAATATCAACCAACTTATTAAACACCCGTGAAATCCTTTCCGACCTCGCAACCAAAAGCGTGGATGAAACTGAACAAAAAGCCGCAGCTCGCAAACCTAGGATGCATTTGCTGCCTTATGGCATCCCACTTTGCCTTGGGTTTCTGGGCTATTTGGCTTACCTGCACCTCTACTTACATATTCCTTTGCCTGTTTATCCCATCCAATAATTAGCTTTTTTTAAAAAATAAGCTAAAGTATAAGTGTGCAGCCAACGATTGCGCTGCGGTTCCCTTCGCAAGATGCTAATTTATAGCAAACAAGACTTCCTATCTTTGCTTGTTACCCTAAGGTCAGCATGAATTATCGATATCTTCGTTATAATCGATAAATCTTAAAGCTGGTCATGCTTTTGTGCCGATGAAATATATGAGGGATACTCCGATTGTACGGATTAGAGCTCAGGATATATCCGGTGCCTCAGCGACGAGAGGCCTAGAACGATGAATCCTAGAATGTTGGCGCTTGGTATGGCGGTTTTTTGCGGCTTGGCCGCAGCCTACTTGGCGATGACTTATAAACCAGGGAATCAAGGTCCAAAAATGGTTGAAGTTCTCAGAACTAAAAGCAAGGTGCCTTTCCGCGAGAAGATTTCTGATCCTCAGAAGTACTTCGAGATCGTTGCTGTTCCTGAACTTAATCTTCCTCCTAAAATTTTAAAGTCTTTTGATCTAATTAAAGACAAAAGCCTTAATAAAACGCTAACCGACCAATCCTTTGTTACAGAAGATGATCTTCTTGGGGCTAATCAACACTACCTTACCGACCAGCTCGAAAAAGGTAAAAGGCTTTTTGGCCTTACCGTTAATGCTGAATCCCTAGCGGGGGGATTTATTCTTCCGGGCTCCACGGTAGATCTGATTGGCACCAAACGCCTCGCCAACAACAACATCGAAACTCAAACCGTTTTGGAAAATATTCGAGTGATGGCTGTAGGCGATAAATCGACCATTAATGAAAAGCCCGGCGATCTACGCCATTCTATTGTTGAAAATACTGTGACTCTTGAGGTTAGCCCTGAGGAAGCGCAAATTTTAGCAATGTGGAAGTCCGTAGGTGAAATTAAGCTTTCCGCAAGGGCCAAGGATGATATCGATAAAATGAACACCAAAACCACCAAGCTAAATGAAGAATTGAAAGCTAATGATGTGTTAAAGAACGAACCTGAGAAAAAGAAAATCAAAAAAAATATCTTTGGTGGGAACGACAATAAACACACCCTTGTGATCTTTAATACTAAAGATTCCAAGGAGAATACTACCAACAATGATGCGGTAGAGTTTGAAGAATACGAAAAAGGCAAATGGCGCACGGTGATTAAAAACACTCGGAATTCAAATGCTGCTGAACAGCCAGATGAGGTTCCGGAAGAAGCGCCAGAGAAAGTAAAGCAATAGTCGGGGATGGTTGCGGAGTTTTATAATTTTGGCGAAGGGAATCGCCAGTTTGTTTGAAGAGGTTGCAAGGATGCCATACAAAAATTACTACCTAGCTAAAAGCTTGCAAGCCTGCATGGCCATTATGATTATGGTTTGCAGTGTTGCCTCGCTAATTGGCCAAGATGCACCGCCGTTTGTAAAGAGTCCTGATTACGCAATTCCGATTGATTTCACCATCAAGATTCAGATGAAGAGCAAAAAGCAAATTAAACTAGCCCGCACTTTTGATAACAAAATTTTGGAAGTAAAAGATGTGCTGAATGATCCCAAATCTATTTATTTAAAGGGTTTGGCTGAAGGCGTTGCAACGCTGGAATTAGTTTCAACGGATGAAGAAAGAGAAGAGTTCAGCGTTTATGTACTTCGCCAGCAAACACCAGTCAACAATATTAAGTTTTTAAAAGAAACCACAATTGATATTGAACACTTGAAAAAAGTGCTTGCACAAGCAGTACCTAATACGACTGTCGAAGTGAGTCTTGTAACAAGTGATTCTGTTTTCATAAACGGTGTGGTCAATTCATATAATGATATGCGAACAATTCTTCATCTTGCCAGTAAAGTGGTTGACCCTTCTTATCAGGATAAAGAAAAAGAAGGTACAATCTACGATCTGAATGATGCCAAGGACAAAAAGATTGTTTCTGTTTCATCCAAGGTTATAACGGGCTTGAAGTTAAGATTAAACAGCGAAGCAGAAAACCAAGCATTAAAAACAGGTGCACCTCCAACCACCACCTTTGATCTTGATTACCTCAAAAAGGTTATAAGGAATGCTGTACCTAATTCTAATATCCAAGTCATTCCAATCACCAAAGATGCGGTCATAATTTCTGGTTATGTTTCCCGGGCAGAAGATATAAGTATGATTCTTTCGATTGCTGGAAATATTGTTGATCCTACTTTATTTGATGCCCTATCGCAAAGTAGTACAACACAAACAAATAATCCCGGACAAACCAATCCCACAAGTAACGCGGCAGGCAATATACCCACCGATCCCAATGCTGCTGCAACTACACAACCAGCACAAGTAACACCCAGAACTTCCCAAAAAGTCATCAATGCTCTTCGGGTTGCAGGGGTGCAACAAGTTCAATTAGATGTGGTGGTTGCGCAAGTTTCCCGTTCAGAATTCAGACAACTAGGTTTTAACTTTCTTAGCTCCCGCAATAGTTCTTTTATCGGCAGCACTCTGACTGGCCTTACACCCCTTGCAGCCCAACCCACTGCTTTGGGAGCAGGCCTAACTTCAGGGGCCACCCAAGGTTCTACACTGGCTGCAAATGGTTTTGTTTCAAGCGCCACATCTGCTGCTAATATTCCCTTCGGTGTTTTAAACTCCAATAGTGGCTTCCTCGGTTTTCTACAGGCTCTTAGAACCGAAAGTGCTTCAAAACTTTTGGCAGAACCAAAGCTTACGACCTCCAGTGGCAAGCAAGCCTTCTTCCAAGTGGGTGGCGAACAAGCTGTTCTAAGTGGTGCTTCAGGTGTTAACGGCCCTGGTGCAGCTTTTCAAACAGTTGGTACCACCCTTAGTTTCCTTCCCATCGTTTTAGGCAATGGTAAAATTCAACTTACGGTTAACCCTAGAGTTCGTAGCCCTAACCCAGCCTTAGGGATTCAAACCTCCTTTGGATTCGTAACTGGGTTTGATGATAAGCAAGTAAGTGCAACGGTAGAAATGGAAACAGGGCAGACTTTTGTAATCGGGGGTCTGATTCAAAATGAGACCCAGGGCACCATAAATAAAGTGCCCATTCTTGGCGACCTGCCTTTTCTAGGTGTTTTATTCAGCACCAAGCAATACAAGGAAACCGAGCAAGAAGTGGTGATTTTAGTTACCCCATACTTGGTCGATCCACAATCTTGTGATCAGTTGCCTAAGTTGCTTCCTGGTCAAGAGACCCGCAGCCCTGATGATTTCGAACTCTTTTTAGAAGGAATTTTGGAAGCACCCCGTGGCCCAAGAAAAGTGATTCAAGATCGCAGATACATCCCAGCATTTAAAAATGCCAAACCTTTGGATGCTGAATCAGGCGAATCCCGCGTACCAGGCAATTTGATTTTCCCTACTCGCAATGAAGAAATAGTTAAACCTAAAGAGCTTCCAAAAATTGAAACCCAGCCTATGCCACTGCCTGTTCCAGAGATTTCAAAATCTGAGAAAGTTATTGAAGTACCGCTTGTTCAGATTAAAAACAGCAGAAGTTCATTGCCAATCAAGGTGTTACCCGGGGTAGCCAATCCAAATAATTCTAAATCAAAAATTAAAACATCATCCTTCCAGATAGTTTCTCCTGTAAAATAGAGTGTACGCTTTTTAAATATTACCACGGGCAATTGAATCATGGCTGAGTTTGACCAAAACAATAATGAAAAATCAGAAGATCATCTTCTTAGATTGGTCATTATGAATCCCCCAGATAAGGGGCACGAAGCATTGCGCAGTATGTTTACTCAAATACCCTATGTATGGCTGCAGGCGGAATGCACCAAGTACGAATTCCTACAAGAGGTAATCGCCAACCAGACTGCTCCCCATGTTGTTGTAGTTGCAATCGATGCTGATTTAGAAAAAGCTTGCAAAGCAATCGAAAGACTTGCCCAAGAAATGCCAGATGTAGCCATTCTTGCAATCAGCAAACGCGATGATGGGCAGGCAATATTAAAGGCCTTAAGAGCGGGCGCTAAGGAATTTCTTACCATGCCTTTTGGCGTGGATACCCTCTCCGAAGCACTTAAGAAACTTGAAAAAGCTGGAAGGGCACAAAATTCGCCCACTCTTGGTGTTGTCAAAAAAGAAAAGACATTGGTCATCTCTTTTCTTGGATCTCGAGGTGGTGTGGGTTGCACCAGCCTAAGCGTAAATCTTGCTGCTACACTTGCCGCAGATCCCCATAATAAAGTTGTGCTTGTGGATCTCGATCTTGCCTTGGGTGATGCAGACATTGCCCTCGACTTGATTGCAGATTATACCCTGAGCGATCTTGTTGAAAACATCGATAAGCTGGATATGACTTTTTTAAACCGATCATTGAGCAAGCATTCAACAGGCTTGGCGCTATTGCCACACCCGCTGAATGTTAGTGATGCTACCATGATAACTGAAGATCATTTAAAAAGGATAATCTCTTTGCTGGGTGCATGCCATACGCATTTAGTATTAGATTTGAGCAAGAGCCTTCGCCCGACAGATATCTGCGCGTTGGCAATGTCAGACTTTATTTTCTTAGTGGTTCAATTAGAAATCACCAGCATACGCAATACAATTCGTCTGCTTTCAACCTTGGATGCTGATGGCAGGCTTGGGCCTAGGGTTAAATTGGTGCTTAACCGGGTGGGTATGGTGACCGACATCAGCAGAGAAAAAGCAGTGGAACTTTTGGGCAGGCCTTTTTTCTGGGAAATACCCAACGACCATAAGATCATGATGGAGTCGCGAAACTCTGGTACTCCCATGGTAAAAAGCGCACCTGTAAGCAAGATCCAACATAACTTCTGCGACTTTGCTGATGCGGTATGCAGCAAAACAAAAGCGAACAAAGGGGCTAAATCTTTTTGGCACTCCTTTTTCACCAACAAATCTTAATGAGAACACACCATGTCTAGGCTTCAACGGGGATTATCAGGAATTACAGCAGGCTTAGGTGGCTTGGGTGGAAACCTTGGTCAGGGTAAATCATTTGATGAACTTAAACAACTCATTCATGGAAGACTTGTCGACAAACTTGATCTTTCCAAAGTAAGTGAACTTGCAGGCGACACACTTCGAAAAGAAATCCGCGTAGTTGTCGAGCGGCTTTGCGACACTGAAAACCCGCTGTTAAACAGGGTTGAAAAAGAACGATTAATTGACGAGGTTTTGGATGAAACTCTCGGCCTCGGGCCACTCGAGCTTCTTTTAAAAGACCCAACCATTAGTGATATTCTTATCAATGGCCCGCATAAAATCTTTGTCGAACGAAAAGGTAAGATGACTCTTTCCGAAGTTAAGTTTCGCGACAACGACCACCTGCTTCAAATCATTGATCGCATCGTTTCTAAAATGGGAAGGCGCGTTGATGAAACCTCCCCTATGGTGGATGCCCGCCTACCCGATGGTTCGCGCTTTAATGCAATCATCGCACCTTTGGCACTCGATGGCGCAACCGTAAGTATCAGGCGCTTTGGCACCAAGCCCCTCCTGATGGCTGATTTATTAAGCTACAATGCCCTCACACCTGAAATGGCTGTATTTCTTGAGGCATGCATAAAAGCCCGCTTGAATGTGATTATTTCTGGTGGCACCGGTTCGGGTAAAACCACTCTCTTAAATTCACTTTCCAGCTTCATTGGCAATGAAGAACGTGTAATCACCATCGAAGATGCTGCTGAACTTCAACTTCAACAAGAACATATTGTAAGGCTGGAAACCAGGCCACCAAACATCGAAGGCAAAGGCGCTATCACCGCCCGCGACCTTGTTCGTAATGCCCTTCGTATGCGACCCGAGCGAGTGATCATTGGCGAATGCAGGGGTGGCGAAACTCTCGATATGCTTCAAGCCATGAATACCGGCCATGCAGGCTCCATGACCACCATTCATGCTAATGCCCCAAGAGATGCCCAGGCTCGTATCGAAACTTTAGTGATGATGGCCGGGTTGGAATTACCCATCAAAGCCATGCGCCAGCAGATTTCCTCGGCTGTCGATTTGATCATCCAAGCGAACAGGTTGCAGGGTGGGCCCAGAAAAATTACCCACATAACCGAAGTGATGAACATGGAACAAGACATGATCATCATGCAGGATATTTTCCTTTACAAGCAACAAGGTTGCGATGCAAATGGCAGGGCTTTCGGGCAGTTTGAAGCCACGGGTGTACGGCCAAGTTTTGTACCCAGATTGGAAGCTGCAGGGGTAAAGTTCCCTCCCAATTTATTTCAAGAACGCGTTCTACTTAAGGATTAGGGATTCATACCTTGGAAATTTACCTTATCGCTGTTCTGGCATTCTTCGCAGTCGCTGCATTAGTGATGGCAGTATTCATGTTTTCCACCAAGGAACCCAACAAGGTATTGGAAAGCAGACTGGATGTACTTGCAGGAAAGGTCACCCGCGAAGAAAGCAGACAGACAGATCTCCTTCGTAAAACCTACACAGAAACCGACCGCAATTCTCTGATTCAAGCTTTCATGCCCAGAATGATCTCCATCGAAAAAATATTCGAACAAGCTAATTGCAATATTCCTCCCTCTACTTTGATCAGTATTTCGCTAATGTTGGGGTTATCGGGAATCGGCATTCCAATGGCTGCCGGACTCCCCCTTTATGTTGATTTTGTTTCCCTTCCTTTGATGGTCTTGCCTTGGGTTTGGTTGTATCAAAAACGCAGTGCAAGATTGCAAAAATTCTCAGAGCAGTTTCCCGAAGCTTTGGAATTGCTGGCACGGGCACTGCGATCTGGGCAAAGCCTGGCTGCGGGCTTGCAAGTGATTGGCCAAGAGATGCTTGAACCCATAGGCGTGGAATTTGGCAAAGCATATGAAAAACAGAAACTCGGTATGCCTGTGGAAGATACCTTAAAAGAAATGTGCAACCGTGTTCCCAGCCTTGACCTCAAGTTTTTTGCAACTTCCGTTGCGATTCAAAAACAAACGGGTGGCGACCTTGCTGAAATCCTCGACAAAATTAGTTACATCGTTCGCGAAAGATTCAAAATTCTGGGTCAGGTGGCGGCTCTTACAGGGGAAGGCCGCATGAGCGGTACCGTGCTATTAGCATTGCCCGTGGCTTTGTTTATTTATTTGCGCATCAGCAATCCAGAATATATTGAGCCTCTTTGGACTACCGAAATAGGCCGAAAAATGCTGGCAGGTTTGGTTGTGGGGCAAATATTGGGCGCAATCACCATTAAAAAAATTGTCGACATCAAGGTTTAGAAAGGAGAGAAAAATGGCAATACCCGAATTCATGCAGGATTTGATTCCTTTACTTCTAGCTCTCCTTGTGGGTGTTGGTATTTGGAGTTTACTAAGTTTATTTTCAGCTACAAACAAAAACGAACAGACCGATCGATTAAAAAAACTTTCCAGTAAAGATGCAACCTCCTCCACAGAATCCTCTGATTCTAAAGGCGGCATCTTCAACATGCTTTTGAAGACTGCCAAGGCTCTCGCATCACCCATGATGCCTTCTACCGAAGGCGAGCAAACCGAAATTCGCAAAGAGCTTTCCGCAGCGGGGTTTCGTAGCGAAAATGCAGTCCCAATTTTTCAGGGAATGCGCTTCATAACCCTACTTATCTTCAGCCTGCCTTCCATTGCCTACTTTATTCCCGCTTATGGCCTGACTTATGATGGCCTTAAGTATGTGGTTATTTTCAGTGCAATCGGCATGTACATTCCAAAAATCGGGCTGTGGTATGTGCGCACAACTAGGCAGCAGGAAATCTTCCTTACTCTGCCAGATATTATTGATCTTTTAGTTGTTTGTGTTGAAAGTGGCTTGGGCCTTGATGCTGCTCTGCGCAAAGTTTGCGATGAGATGAAGGATCATGCCAAGGTAATGGCTTCGGAACTTAGCCTTTGCAACTTCCAGCTTCAAATAGGCCGTGTTAGAAAAGATGTGCTCCGCGATTTGGGCGAAAGAAATGGCGTAGATGATTTGCGGGGCCTTACCACTATTATCATTCAGGCTGATCGCTTTGGCTCTTCCATCGCCAATGCTCTCAGGGTTCAATCCGATACGATGCGAACCAAGCGCAGGCAGATGGCGGAAGAAAAAGCTGCCAAGTGTGCGGTGCAGTTACTTTTCCCAATGTTATTTTTCATTTTCCCGGGTGTCTTCATTATTCTGGTTGGCCCTGCTGCAATCAAGATGATGATGTCTGGGGCGTTTTAATATTAATCATCAGGCCATGGATGGCCGATTGCTTATAAGTGAGATTCATACAAGGAGGTTAGTCATGGTTCACCCGAAGTTCAACATCACCAAGAAGTTTTTGTTTTGCTTGGTTCCTTTGTCTTTAACTTTTACTGGTTGCTTTGGCTACCGTGATGTGGTCGATCC
>CALARU010000109.1 GCA_937888715.1 uncultured Planctomycetaceae bacterium
GCAGAATTAGATAATTTGGCTTGAGCTAAGTCAGAACTAACTTCTGTATTGCTTAATAATTTAAGGGTGTTTGCTTCTTGCGTTTTAGGGGCCATCTTTTTAGATGCAACATTCATTTCTTTAGGAACCGGTATCGGTTTTTCGCTACGCATTTGAGGATTCATACAACCTGCACTTAGAAGCGATAAGCTTCCTGCCCATGCAATCAAAGACCAAAAGCCAAATCGCTTTTTGCCCCCGACTTTTCGATTGTGATGATTTCCAAACGCCATGCTTTTCCCGATCATGGAAATACAAAAAATCCCTTGTATTAAATAGATCGGCAATAAAACGGGTAGACTTTGCGGAATTTGACAAGAATATGGATATTTACAAATACAACACCAGCATAGGCAATCTGGGAAGTATTGGTGCGTAAAAAAACAGCAAGCAATGGATAAACTCCACTGCTTGCTGTAATAAATCATGCCAAACTTAGAATTACGATAAGGTTTCTTGTTTTTTCGGAACATCAAAAAACAATGCCAAGACTATTGCTGCAACTAGTGATGCGAAGCAAGGCACCAAAAACAAAGTTTTAAAATCAACAATCTTATCCTTGGTGAAAATCTCCTGCATTAGGTAAGGGCAAACTGAATTTGCTACCAATGCACCAACGCCCAGAATCATCACATTAAACAACCCTTGCGCACTCGAGCGCGAATCTTTAGGGAAAACTTCATCAACTAAGATGTAAACCGTTGCAAAGAAAAACGCATAGCAAATCCCATGAACCACTTGCACGAAAATGATCAATTCCTTGTGCTCTGGTAAAAACGCATAAACTGCAAATCGAATGGCATGGCCTAAAACGCCAACCACCATCGTCCATTTCCATCCAAGCGTTTTCAAAGTAACCCCAAGAATTACCATGGTGAGGATCTCAGCAATCTGACCGATACTCATCACAGGCATAATCCAATTCCCAGGAATACCAACCCCGCCTACAGCAACATCTGCACTCAAAAATGAACCCGTCCAGTTGAAGTAACAGTTGTGTACAAAAGCATCCATGAAGGTTACAACCCAAAGAATTAACACGAATGGATGCTTAAGCAACTTGACTGCTTCCA
>CALARU010000110.1 GCA_937888715.1 uncultured Planctomycetaceae bacterium
GGGCTGTATTATTGGGCTTTGATCGTGCTGTAAAAGAGATGAAATCTGCAATTGCCGATGGTGTAGCCTCTAGAGTCAAACGCTAGGCTAAGAATTTTTGTGATTTCCCTATCGCAAAAAAAAACACTTTTTGATTAGAATTCTAGAATATGGGCGATTTGGTTCTGCATACCCCCAATCCTATGGGGCTTTCGTTCTTGAAGGAGTTTTCGCATGGCAAGGAAGCTATCGTTTGTTTTATTTCTTTTTATAGCCAGCCTAAGCATGGCCCAGACCCCTGCGGTAAAAGCCCCGCCAGGCACCGCTGCGCTTGTTAATGGCCAAGCTATTGCGGAAAGTGCGGTAGAACGCAGCCTAGAGCGAATTCCCCCAGAACGCAGAGCCGCTGCCCGCCCTGAACTTATCAATCACCTCGTCGATAACATGCTGGTCGATCAGTACCTTATCCAACAAAAAATCGTTGCGGAAGTTTCTGAAGTTGATAAACGCCATGCGTTGATGAAAGCGGAAATCATCAAGCAAGGCAAAGATTACGCCAAGATGCTGGAAGAGTTGAAGCTTTCCGATACAGAATTAAAAGAACATATCGCAGCAGAAGTGCGTTGGGAGAAATACACCGATTCCCAAGCTACCGATAAAGCCCTGCAAGAACTCTTCGAACAAAACAAAGATGTCTTTAATGGTGCATCGGTACGGGCCCGCCATATCCTTCTTACCGTTGCTCCAACGGATGAAGTCGAATTAGAAAAAGCCCGCATTCTTATCCTTGCCTACAAAAAACAAGTTGAAGACACAGTAAAAATCGAAATGGCAAAGCTCCCGCCCACTACTGATAACCTGGCCAAAGAAAAAGCCCGCATCGCATTACTTGATGAAACCTTTGCCATCATTGCCAAGGATAAATCCACCTGCCCATCCAAAGACCAAGGAGGCGATGTAGGCTGGTTCACCCGAGATGGCGTTATGGTCGAAAACTTCTCGAAAACCGCATTCGGCCTTCCTCCATATCTGCTAAGCGACCCCGTCAAAACCCAGTTCGGCTACCACCTCATTCTCACTACCGAAAAGAAACCAGGCAAAGAAGTTAAATTCGAAGAACTTAAAGGCGAAGCCAAGGAATACTTCGCTGAAAAACTTCGCGAACGTATGTCCGAACATGTGCGTAAGTTCTCGAAAATCACAATCTTCCCCGC
>CALARU010000111.1 GCA_937888715.1 uncultured Planctomycetaceae bacterium
TTGCCTCGGCTTAATTTGGGAAAGTTGCCAGAAGTGGGTTTTTCAGGGACGACTAGACTAAGCTTTTAATACGCATCGGGCACTTCGCCACCTCTGGCTGTACCTAGCGCACGCCAAGTTGCAATCGCAATGTTATTTGTTACAAAGCGAATGGAACCATCCACCATGCCAGCGTTAACCCCGCCCGAATGTCTACTTCTTGCAAATTGGTTAGAACCATTGCTTGCGGTAGCATTTGTGCAAGGCGGGTTGGGCGCAGCAGGATCGCAATTTTGCGGAGGCACATCGGGAGTGCTGGAATTCGGCCCTGCAAATGTGGTGACGCCACTTGCAGGCCCCCACCAACCAAAGCCCCGCAAATCCGCCCGCTGCCCTTGAATCACTTCTGATATCAACAAAGTATTCGAGGTTCCATCTGAAATATGAAGAAGAGATGAGCCAACATTAGGGCTGAATGGGGCCTGTCCAAAAGTAATCGTAACTCCGCCCACCGTGACTGTAGGCACTTGATAAATAGTGGTATTACCATAGTTGATTGCATAATTATGGGAGGTCATACTGCCAATAGGAGCATTAGGGCTATTTTCAGTGGGGCAGGTCATCACCGAATAACGCCGCTGGGTGACCTGCAAATTTACTCCACCTGCATACCGTGGCCCGGTGCTGTCATTCCCCCCATAATTCTGATAAATTTTAAAAGCATTTTCTTGTTCGATGAAGGGCAAAATGGCAACCTGCCAAGTTCCCCAACAGCAATAAAGGTCGCCATAATTTACGGTGCCTGGAGACATACCCGCAGGCAGGGCTTGTTTGCTATCATGAAACGCATGAAAGCCAATTGCAAGTTGTTTAACATTATTCTGGCATTTCATCCGAGAAGCAGCTTCCCGGACTTTTTGCACTGCGGGAAGAAGCAATCCAATAAGAATGGCAATGATCGCAATCACCACCAGAAGTTCAATAAGGGTAAAGCCTTTGTGTCTGCGGTGAGAGGAAGTAAACATGAATGGCTCCAGCTGTAACGAGAAAGAAAGAACAAATGGTTATTTAAGATGGAAATCAAATTTATTAGGGCCCTGAGGTGTGACTTCAACAGCAAGAGTCGACTTGGTGTTGTAAATATCTGGAAACAATTCCTTGGATTGATAGACAGCCCCAGGCGCAGCGGTGGGATCAGGCTTTTTACCTTTATAATCAGGTGCTGAAACAAGAACCTGATATTTACCCGGGGATAACCCTTTTTCCGCAGGTATTTTATACCGGCCTGCTTGAATCATCGCACCTTCTAAGTACCCCTCTGTTGGAACCAAGGGATGGAACTGGATGCTCCCTTCGGTTACCGGTTGCCCCTTAAAAGTAATTTCGCCTTGAATCGGATGGCGTTTATTTTCAGCACTGCAACCGCTAAGAAAATACAATAAGACTGCAACAAAAACTTTGATTAATTTGCCCATATTTATCATTTTTCCTTACTTTATTTAAGATATCAATAAAAGCATGATGTTTTATTATATTTTAATTTCAAATGTTGGGTAATGCAACAATAATCCTAAACCAAAGCAAATGGAACTATCGACCGTACCAGCAGTTACATCACCTGAAGGTCTGTTTAAGGATGATTTGCTCAAAGAAGGGGGAAAAATATTTATCTTGATTTAATTTTATAAGTAATTAGTTTAAGAAGATATTGAGACTGGGCAAAAGCAACGGAGATTCTAATTTAAGAAAAATATATATTTGAGCACTAACAAACAGGTTTAATCTAATGCTAGATGATGACTTAAAAATCACATGGGCAGGCAAAAAAGTTGCTGACAGATTTGATGTTATTAAACCTATGAGCACAGGTGGCATGGGTGCTATATTTTTAGCATTTGATAATAATTTAAATAAGAACGTTATATTAAAAACCCCTTTGATCAAAGATTCTTCAAACAAGAAAGAAATTACAGATAGATTTTTTCGCGAAGTTTATTGTTTAACTACCCTAGAACACCCTTTTATTGTCCCCATTATTTATACTGGTATTCATGAAGAACACCCTTTTATTACTTGTAGATTTATCAACGGGGGCAATCTTCGCGATTTAATTAATCATTCCATTATTAAACACATACCTTTACCTTTTGAATCCCTTTACGATTGGGTCCCTAAAGTTGCAGCTGCACTAAGTTTTATGCATGCCAATGATTGGGTCCATCGCGATATCAAACCCGATAACATTCTTTTTGATACCAATCGCAATACCTATTTGACCGATTTTGGAATTTCTAAACACCTCTCTTTTGATCCTACCAATTGTTTAACATCAAGTAACTCGGTTTTAGGTAGCCCCATGTATATGGCACCGGAACAACACCTAGGCCATACACCGACCCCTAAATGCGATCAATACAGTTTGGCTGTGGTTATTTACGAAGCACTTTCTAATAAATTGCCTTTTAATGGTAGAACCCAAAGCGCTATCTTGCTTGAAATTATCAGGCAATGCCCCATTCGTCTAAAATCTCAACACACAAACGCACCAATTTCAGATAAAGTGAATCATGCAATCATGAAAGCATTACAATTCGACCCTGATCTTAGGCATGATTCGATAGAGGTTTTTCTTAAGGCTCTATTTAATGATTCGGAATTCTGGATTTATTTAACCTACTACCATAAAAACACCTACAGCGCTTTACCCCCCCCGAATGGATATCCTCCCAAAACCCAAACAGAAGTCCCTATGTTTTATACAGACATAATGCCTTCTGAAAATTTTTCCCCCAGCTTTCAAAATGAATTGCAAAAAATATATGACTGTATTTCTACTAAACAAATATTCTTAAATCCTGAACAATTAATCAACCTTTTAAATTTGATGGTTGCCAACGATATTTTTAACAAAAACAAGTGTCATGAAATAATTGAAGCAATCGAATTTATATTTCTTTTAGATTCAAATAAAACGGATGTAGGAATTTTATAAACAACATAACTTTTCAATATTTTTTGCCGAAATATCAAGCATCTACTGTAAGAAATCACAAATTAAAAATAGCTGCAAATTATTATGCGGATCTTTTAACTCATAGCTATGGCCAGCTGAAATGGAAACCCGCAGAACCTAGAACTAAGCACCAATCCTGTATCCACAAACCATAGGTGATACTAGTAAGAGCACTGACAGTAATAATAAAATGCCGTAGGCTTTTATGTTTTTGCATTAATTGTTCCAGGCAATTTGTCTGTTTGGTTTTTTGATACAGATTAATTTTATAGGTAGCCCAACCCATATATTTTCTCCTTTAAAAGAGCCTTAAGTAAATAAACCCACTGAAACTTATTTTTTGATTAATACAAATTATAATCGGGTTCAAAATGGCAAGAACACTTACAATCTTACAACTGGTTTTTGTATACCCTAAGCTTTGCAAATAAATGCTTTCAGTTAAATTAAAATTCTTCGCTTGATGAAAAATCAACAGGCGAAGAAAGTTTTGCCTACTTAAAGTACTTTAAGGTTTAATAATTAAGGAGAAACCGTAATCATATTATCCACCGCCATAACTCCGGGCGCAGCCCATGCTACATCCTGCGCTTCTTCTTTCTCAGCCCAGGAGCGCACATTCCCATGTAAAGTTACTTTCCCATCGATTGCATCAATGGTAATTCGCCTTGCATCGATATCGGCACTACGGTGAAATGCGGACTTAATTTTATCCAATAAATCTTTAGGGGAAACCCGTGATTTAACAGTCATTTGATTGGAAATAGAAACAACGCCGGGGAGGAAGCGCACGGCATTCATGGCGGCATCCCTATGATATTGCCATTCTAATTCACCACTAAGAGAAACCCTGCCACTACTTATTGTAATTTTAATTTTTTCATCAGGAACGGAAGTATTATTCTTGAGAGCAATGATACAAGCCTGGGCGATATCTTCATCGGTAGGCTTTTTAAGACCTAAGAGTTTAACATCAATTTCATCAGCTACTGCTTTTACGCCATAAACGCGTTTGGAAGCTTTTTCTGCAGCATATTTTTCTGCAAAAGTTGCTACATGCCCGCTCAGAGTAATAACACAATTATTGGCAACAACACCAATATGTGCCTCGTTGACACTGGGTTCCCACTTTAATTCATTTTCCACATCGCATTTCAATTCGCTGTCAGTTTTCATGGTAAAACCTCCGGTGTGCTTACACTTTAAAATTAAAGGCAGACATTCCCAAATGCATATCACACACCACTCTGCATCAGGGTAATTTATCAACCCTTGAAGAACTAAAGTCTCTATGCAATACAACGTAGGAGAACAAGTAAAGATGACAAAAATAGTTTAATTTTCTTTTCAGTAAAAAGTAATTATAAGGTATTAATTTGGATTCTTTCATATTACAATTTTAAAGGATCAGCAAACTAGTCAAATGTTAATTTTAATTAAAAGATATAGTTATCTTGTTTCAAATTCACAAATCGTCACCTTATTAGTTAGAGTGGCTAATCAAAGGCATGAAAGTTTAGGAGTTCCCCCCCGTTAAACCATTTTTGCCCTAGAAGGAATCTTACCATGATTAATCAAAATTTAGGAATCTCCTGGGTAGGTAAAAAAATTGCTGACAGATTTGATGTGATAAAAGCCATAAGCAATAACGGAATGGGTGTTGTTTTTTTAGCATTTGATAATAATTTGCAAAAGAATGTTATTTTAAAAACACCATTAATTAAAGATCCTTCGATGAAGGCAGAAATTACCGAAAGGTTTTTTCGGGAAGTTTACGCTTTAACTACTTTTCAACATCCTTTTATTGTTCCCTTCATTTTTTCTGGCGTCCATGAAGATCATCCTTTTACAGTTTCCAGATATATCAACGGCGGCGATCTTCGTGATTTAATTAATCATTCAATTATTGACCACAAAACTTTAACGTTAGAATCTTTGTACGCTTGGGTTCCTAGAGTTGGTAAAGCCCTAACTTATATGCATGCTAATGATTGGATACACCTGGATATAAAACCTGATAACATTCTTTTTGATACTAATGACAATTGTTATTTGACCGATTTCGGAATTTCTAAACACTTGGTTTTTGACCCATCTAATTATTTAACATCTGCGAGTTTCGTATTAGGCAGCCCTATTTATATGGCACCTGAACAACACCTAGGTCATAAACCTACCCCTAAGTTTGATCAATTCAGTTTAGCTGTGGTTATTTACGAAGCCCTTAGCAATAAATTGCCTTTTTATGGAAGAACCCCAAGTGCAATTTTACTGGATATTATTCGGTCAAATATAATTCCTTTAGAATCACGTATTTATGGTTCCTCCATTAGTAAGTCTGCAAGTAATGCGATAATAAAAGCGTTACATTTTGATCCTAATCAAAGACATGAATCGGTCGCAGTTTTTATTCAGGAACTATTCCAAGATTTAAACGGGACTCGAAAAATTCAAACTGTTCCTACTTCGACAGATTTACCGATTGCTCACATGCCTATTAACCGCATAAGCAAACACTTCCGAAAATCTCTTTTAGTTATAAGAAGTTAATCTGATATCTTTAAGAGATTATGCGCTGACATGTAAACCCTGCAAGTTAGTGGTTTCCTTAGAGATACTATTGCAGGGCCCCTTCAATCAAAGTTTAACTTTTACCAAATAATCATCCGATTCTATCAAGTCGATTAATAGCAATTAAACGCTTCCCCTGCCTAAAGGGGCCCCATTTCCTTTAGGGTTCAATCCCATGTTATTCCTAGGGTCAACCTTTAAAGATATAACTATGGTTGTTGAAGCCATGATTTTGTTGCTTCAATGATTTCGAGAACACTATAAAGATTGCATCGCTATTTATACCAATATAGCCATAACGGAAAAATAATGCTGAGCAGCACCTTCTGCCATATTCCCGGGGTTAGTGAGAAAACCGAGCAAGCGCTCTGGTCGCTAGGCATCCATTCCTGGGGCTGTTCGCTTCCCCCAGCCGAGGTAAAACTGAAACGCGCAACCCGTGATTGCTGGGACCAACACATCCAAGATTCACTTAGCCATCAAGAAAACCTTACCCCAAAGTACTTCTCAGACAAATTACCTAGCAAAGAACTTTGGCGACTCTTTCACGATTTCCAACAAGTCGCTGCATTTCTCGACATCGAAACAACCGGCCTATTCGGTGGCGATATCACCACCATCGCACTCTACGATGGCGTTTCCATCAAACACTATGTCAATGGCGTAAACCTGCACGAATTCCCGAACGATATTCAAAACTATAAGCTTCTCATTTCCTACAATGGCAAATCCTTCGATATACCCTTCATTGAAACTTACTTTAAAATCCGGGTAACCCAAGCCCATATCGATTTACGATACCCATTAAAAAGCCTCGGCTTGCAAGGCGGCTTAAAAGGTTGTGAAAAACAATTGGGTATCAATCGTGATGAGTTGAATGATGTGAATGGCTACGATGCAGTATTGCTTTGGAATGAGTACAAAAAAAAGGGCGACAAAGCTGTTTTAGATACCCTGCTTGCTTACAACATTCAAGATACGATCGTGCTGCATACCCTTATGGTGCATACCCACAATGAAAAGATAAAAACCACGCCCTTCGCAAAGGCGTACACATTGCGAAAACCAGAACTCCCGGAAATTCCATTTAAGGCAGACTTCAACATTGTAAGACGGGTTCGCATGGGATCGTTCGGATATTAGCGAATACACTGCCTCGTGCAATCAAAAAGGGGAGAGCCAAACTTGGCCGCTCCCCTTAATTATTACTCAAGTAACTTGCTGTACTAAACTTTCTGAGGCACGACAAAACCATCACGATAAGGCCTGGTAAGAAGCGCATTGGCCTCTGCATCACTGGTGAACTTTTCGCTTGCAGCATCGAAATCCAACTTACGGCCAAGCTTATAACTCATGCCATCCAACTTAAGGCCATTGCCTTTGGTAAGATGTTCTTCCATCCTGCCAAGGGTTTCGTAAGCGTTCTTGTCATCGCCAAACGCTTTGGTTTTTTCAGAGAAAGGAACATCTTTGCCCAACCTGACTGAGAGGTTTGCAAGATGACAACAAGCGCTAGAGTAGTGTCCTTCAAGAACTTCTGCATCAAGCAATTCGTTTTTACGGGAACGAACAGCCGAGATGAAATTTCCGAAGATACCACCACCAATACCCCGCTTGGGAGCATCGATGGAAACAAGAGGTTCGCCCTTGTCTGAGCCTTTTTTGAAGAACTTGCCTCCTGCAATCGTACCATTTTCGAAGTGAAGGATATTGCCTACTTTTTCGCCCATGAGAGAATCAGTCTTCAAGCCACGAACTTCAAAAACAAGCATGGTCTGACCGAAGTCGAGGAAGCTGATCTGAGTGTTGGGAGTTTCGCCTTGATCCGTATAACCAAATCTCCCCCCGAGAGAAATAACAGATTTGGGAAGAGTAGCGTTGGGTATGAGCCAGCGGGCAATATCCATCTGGTGAACGCCCTGATTGCCAATATCACCATTACCGAAATCCCAGAACCAATGCCAATTGTAATGAACAAAGTTTGAGTTGAAAGGTCGAGAGGAAGCGGGCCCGAGCCAAAGGTTGTAATCAATTTCCGTAGGGGCCCGGGAGTTATCCTTAATACCAATGGTGCCTCGGGGTTTGTAGCAAAGAGCCCGGGAAACAAGCAATTTGCCATAAGTTCCAGCTTTGACAATTTCAGCAAGTTTGGCCCAACTATCACTGGATCTGCTTTGGGTACCATGTTGAACCATGCGCTTGTTTTTGCGTGCGGTTTCAACAGCGATGCGTCCTTCATGAACATTATGGCTCATGGGTTTTTCAACATAAACATCCTTGCCCGCCTGACACGCCCAGATGGTCATGAGGCTATGCCAGTGGTTGGGGGTTGCGATGGAAACAGCGTCCACATTTTTATCAGCAAGTGCTTCGCGGATATCTTGAACAGTTTTGGGAGCCTTGCCTGTTTTGCCTTCAACATCCTTGACCCGTTTGGAAAAAGTCCGCTTATCGGGATCAACCAAGTAAGCGATCTCGACCCCTTTCTGCGAAACATACCCACCAACATGGGCAGAGCCCCTGCCATTCAATCCTGCAATCGCAACACGAACAGTATCATTTGCGCCCAGCACCTTGCCCGAAGATTTTGTACCTGCAATCGTAATGGTTGCAGCAACTGCAAGTGCAGCTTTGCCAAACTGTCTGCGATCTAATCTGGTCATGTTCATCTCCCAAAAATAATCGGTATCATCAACACTCAAGACGAATTATTCAAACTTCCAGGCATCGTTGAAGAAGCCTGCGGTTTTAACTTTGCCCGGAAACCGTGCATTAGGCGCAATGTTCAAATCGATCACCGCATAATCAGGCAACTTGGCAATCTGCCTAGCGTTGTTCAAATAATCATAATCCCTGAAAGTAAACCCACTGTTAAGCACGACATACTTGCCTGGGTTTTCTGGGTTGGGATGAATCATGATAAGTGCATGATCACTGGAACTGAACTTTTCCTTGTTCACCACTAATTCAGAACCCCATTGCACAGGAAGCTTGGAAGCAATCTTTGCTATAAGTTTGTTGCTGCTCGCATCACCCCAAAGGATCAAATGATTTTTCTTGATATCTTCCTCGGTAACGTCGGTATCGTTTTTAACACGGGCCTCGCCTCGGAACTGCTTACGCCAATGATCCAAAGAACGATCCATCTCGGCTTTCACCCAAGCCTGTACTTTAGGGTTCTTGGATTCACCGGTAGGGCGAACCACCAAAAAGCTATCCATAAACGCATCATCAATGGGGCCGGATAAACCATGCACTTTGCGCTCGCCCGGCGCAGTGGGCGCGGTCACCAATTTCCAGATATTGTTTTCTTTACGAAAATGAGCAACCCAAGAACGATCAGATTGTGGCGCATCGCAAGTGATTTCAACACCATCAAGAATAACCTTGGTTTTTTGCGTAACATCCAGCGGGCATAATCCACTGGGCATTCTCAAAGTCAACCCTTCAACATTAGTGGTGCTGGCTTTGATGGTTTTAGAATCGACTATTTCTGCATCAACCAACGCTTTTTCCCAATGCTGTTTAAGAAGATCAACCTGCACCCAAAGCATCTGATTATAACGCAGGGTATAGGTAGAGAAACGAATCCGCTTTGGAATCGGGTTACGACCTTTTTCAACAATGGCATCAATACGATCGCTGACTTCTTTTTTCGCAGCCGGATGATAGCTGTGCCCGGTTTTTGGCCCGATAATATGACGAAGCTCTATGCCTTCTTTTTTCAAATAGGTTTCCATGATATCAGCGGCTTGCTTTTGATTATCAATCTCGCCGCTATAAGCAACGACTGGAAGATTGGCGAGGTTGATGGCCCAATCGGTGCAATCATACCAATGAAGCAGCTTCTTTTCCCAAGCATTGGGGGTGATGATTTCTTTCTGAAAGACTCTTAGGAATTCAGGGGTTTCCGAAAAGCCAGCACCCGGAGCTGCAGCGGCCCATCTTCCAGGGTAATGCACTGCGAACTGCCAGCATGCTGCACCGCCCATCGAGAAACCGCGAATCACAACCCTATTGCGATCAATCGAATAATTGTTTTCAACATGATTCATTGCTTCGATGCCATCCATTTCGCCTGCGAACTTATTGGCACAGCAATATCTGCCATACAGCTGCAGCACCATGCCGCCCGCTGGAACAAATTGGCCTGCACTACGCATCACACCTTCAACAAAGTTTAACTCAGAAAGTTTTTCCCCTCTGCCATGGCACCAAAGATCAAGCCTGCGCTTGCGATCAGCCATACCGGTGTAATCAGCAGGGATAGCGATGCCATAGGGTTGAACAGAATTATCAATTTTGGAACGATAACCACGAACAACCAAACCGGTAGCAGTAATCCAAGGTGCTTTACCTTCGGCAAGAGACTTGGCACGATCCATGCCTAATTGCAGGTGTTTCTTGGCTATGGGGAATTCTTTGACATCGTAAAATTCGTTGTGGGCAAGAGCATAGCGAACGCTGTTATGAAAGATTTCGACATCTGGAAGAAGCTCTGCTTGGGGTTTTCCAGCGAGTGATTTTTTGAGTATGGCAATTTGTTTGCCCAGATCATCAACACCTTTTTGCAAATCAGCACGAACCTCTGCAGGCACCATGACTCCCTCTGGGGGAACGGGTCGCACTTTTTCAGCGATGTTATCCTGCGGGCCATCCGCAAGTACAAAAAGCACGGATGCGAAAAAAAGTGAAGCAGTAAGGATTCTCATGGTAGCACTCTCTAAGGTGTGAAAGAACCCACCCTGCTTTCACAAGGTGGTGAAATCACAGGGTGGGAAAAAGAATCAACAGAATCAACCAGCTAATACTAAAGCGAATAACCCTTGCGATATTCAAAATGCAAGTGTTGCTCGGCAGCAGAATCATTGGTGAACTTGAACGCTGGGCCATCCCATTCAAGCTTCTTGCCTGCCATCTTCATGCCAACATTACCAAGCAAAATAGCTTCGGTAAGCATGCCAGCATAATTGAAGTTCGACATTGCAATGGAAGGATCATTCTTGCGAATAGCTTCAACCCATTCAGACTTCATGCCGCCATCGCCCTTGCCATTGCGGGGAAGAACCTGAGCAACCTTGGGTTTTTCCATAGCCGAACCATCAAGGTTATAGATTCTAAATGAAGCACCATAATCGTTGGGGGAATAAATGATCCCCTTATCACCAACGAGGATGGAACCGGAAGCAACAAGCTTTTCTTCCTTGCCATCTTTGCCCTTGGCAAGAACTTTAGCCTGAAGTTCCTTGGGAGGATGAACAAGAACATTATCTTTCTTGCCTTCGTACCAGTTGAGGGTGACAGGCGCCATGGTATCGCGCGCTGGGAATTGCAAAGCAACCGTTGCCCAACCTGGATAGGTTTCGACATTGGTCTTTTCGCAATTGGAAAGAACAGAAGTCGGGTGGCCAAGCTTCAGAGCCATGAATGCCATGTTAGCAGTATGGCAAGCCATATCACCAAGGGCGCCAGTGCCGAAATCCCACCAGCCACGCCAAGCAAAAGGATGATAACCAGGAGCATAAGGGCGCATTTGGGAAGGCCCGATGAATTCATCCCAATGAACATGTTTAGGGCATTCATGGGTACCGGTTGGTCGGGTGGTAACTTTAGGAGCTTGTGGCCAAATAGGCCTGTTGGTCCAAACATGAACTTCCTTAACTTGGCCAATAACGCCTGCACGGATAAGTTCAACTGCTTCGCGGAGGCCGTTTTCAGCGGTACCTTGATTACCCATCTGGGTGCAGACCTTCTTTTCAACAGCAAGTTCACGAAGAACGCGAGCTTCTTTTACAGTGTGAGTTAAAGGCTTTTGCACATAAACATGCTTACCCATTCGCATAGCCATCGCAGCAGCGGGTGCATGGGTATGATCAGGGGTACCGATAACTACAGCATCGATATCCTTGCCCATTTCTTCAAGCATTTTGCGGAAGTCATTATATTTCTTAGCTTTGGTGAACTTTTCACCCTTCTTGCCAAGGGTGTTATCATCGATATCGCAGATACCAACAACTTCGCCAAGGGCGCCCGCTTGGTCGATATCGCTACCGCCTTTGCCACCAACGCCTACGCCAGCAAAGCGAAGGCCTTCGAGAGCGGATTTCTTTTCTTGTGCGCCAGCAATGCCACCTGCCAGCCAAAAGCCAGCACCAGCAATGGAAGTTTGTTTAACAAAACTGCGACGATCAGGTTTTCTAATCATTTTGATTGCTCCTAGAAATAAATAACAAAAACAGTACCACCTCCGGTATAGAGGTGGCAAAAGGCTGGATCAGAATCTAGAGGTCTAGTCTAAAGCTGAGAGAAGCGTTGTGCAACAGGTTTTACAGTTTTTGTGAGAGGTTGCACTTTGGGGGGCATAACATGCAAGCCATCGCTATTAGGCTTTTTGTCACTTTTTACCGCTAAGGCATGATGTTCAAAATCAATCCAGGCAAAATAACTGACTGCAATGCACAAAGACCATGCAAACAAGTTGGGAAAAAGCGAAGGGCCAAAGAACTTGACAGCAGTTCCTGCAAACTGGTTAAGCTCAATACTTACACCGTTAAAATCAACACTACAAAGCTCATCCAAAACCAAATGCGACAAGAATCCAACCATAGCACTAGCAGCCATATAAACACGAAGCATTGTAGAGTCATGGGTATAACAAAGGAAAACCAGACCGCCCGCAATAACCATCGCGGGGATACTATGGAACATCCCCCGGTGCACACTTAAATGCCTAAATATATTCGAAAGCCCAAATCGTATAAATACATAAAGAATAGCTAATATCGCAAATGTTTGATCTTCAGTGAGGCCAAATCCCAGCATGCGCTTAAGCAGCATCAACGGCACAACCACCGCAGTAAGGTTGAACATTTCGCGTACGGGAACGCCACTACTACTATCGAGATCGGGTAGCAACCCACTAACTGCGGTAATACCCGCAGCCATCAAGCTGGTGCCCCAATCGAGATCAAAATAAAAAGTAGCAAGCAAGCCGTTAGCTACTGCCAGCATGGAAGAAAACTTAAGATGTCCGCGATAACTAGCCATAAAGCACCTCCTTGTGCCAAGCGAGAACTATAAATCAATCAGGCTTCATGCCCAGATTTTTAAAGAGAAATCCCATTTGATCTGCAACTTCATCAAGAATTTTGGCAGTAGGCTTACCCGCACCATGGCCCGCCTTTGTTTCAATCCTAATAAGCATGGGGTTGGGCCCCTTGTTGCACTCTTGCAACATTGCTGCAAATTTAAAACTATGGCCAGGCACCACACGATCATCCGTATCCGCAGTAGTAATCATCGTGGCAGGGTAGCGAGTTCCCTTTTTAAGATTATGATAAGGCGAGTAAGCGTAAATAGCTTTGAATTCATCTGCATTATCCGCAGAACCGTAATCATCAACCCAGAAACGCCCAGCAGTAAACTTATGAAACCGAAGCATATCCATCACGCCCACCGCGGGAAGGCATGCACCGAATAAATCGGGCCGCTGCGCCATGCAGGCACCCACCAACAATCCACCATTGCTACCACCCTGAATCGCCAGCTTAGAGCTTTGGGTGTATTTTTCATTAATGAGCCATTGCGCCCCTGCAATAAAATCATCAAAGACATTTTGTTTAAGAAGCTTGGTGCCCGCTTTATGCCAGGCATCGCCATACTCGCCACCGCCACGCAAGTTTGCAACTGCGAATACCCCACCCATTTCCAACCAAGCTATCCTGCTGACAGAAAACGAAGGCGTAAGCGAAATATTAAAACCACCATACCCATACAGCAGCACCGGGTTGTTGCCATCTTTCTTCAACCCCTTGCGGTAAGTGATAAACATAGGCACCTTAGTGCCGTCCTTGCTTGGATAAAAGACTTGCTCGACCTGATAATCATCGGGGTTGAACTTAACCTTTGCGGTGCGATAAACTTCGCTGGTACCTTTTTTCAAATCATAACGATAAATGGAAGGTGGTGTTGCAAAGCTGGAAAAAGAGTAAAAGGTTTCGCTAGCGTTTTGCCTGCCACCAAAACCACCCGCAGTTCCAATCCCAGGCAGGGGAAATTCAGATGATGTTTTTCCATCGAGTGAAAACATCCGAACTAAAGTCCGGGCATCCTTCAAATAGCTTGCAATCAATTGTTTTCCAAAAAGGCTAGCACCCTGCAGAGCTTCTTTTGTCTCGGGGATAACTTCCACCCAGTTGGCAGGTTCAGGCTTTTCAAGGCTTATTGATACAACCCGGTGCAATGCAGCTTTGTAATTCGTCTTGAAATAAAGGGTGCTACCATCATTACCCACCAAGGAATATTCATTGTCAAAATTATCGATCAGATCCACGGGTTGCGAATCTTTTTTAGTCAGATCAAAATAAGTAACCCGATAATTATGATCGGTGCCTTTCCACGTGGTGATGAGCAGGTATTTCCCATCTTCAGTAACTTCGGTTTGAAAACCCCATTCAGGATGATCAGGGCGCTTGTAAATTAATTTATCTTCTGATTGAGCTGTTCCAACTTTGTGGAAATAAACCTTCTGATTGAGATTAAGCCCTTGGAATTTAGTGCCTGCTGCGGGTTCATCAAACCTGCTGTAATAAATACCCTTGGCATCTGGAGTCCATGCAGGGCTTGCAAATTTGACCCAACGAAGCTCGTCTACAAGCTGTGCCCCAGTATCAACATTTAAAATGCGCCAAACATGCCAGTCAGAGCCTGCTTCAGCGATGCCATATGCAAGAAGCTTCCCATCATCACTGGGAATCCAAGAGGAAAGAGCAACGGTGCCATCTTTCGCCATGGTGTTAGGGTCTAGGAGTATGCGGGGTTTTCCTTGAAGTCCATCTTGAACTAAAAGAACCGCTTGGTTTTGCAATCCATCATTGCGGGTGAAGAAATACCTGCCTTCACGAACAACTGGCGTAGAGAATTTTTCGTAATCCCACAGCTCTGCAAGGCGCTTGCGAATTTTTACGCGCTCGGGGATCGCAGCCAGATAGGCATTGGTGATAAGATTTTCCGCTTCAACCCAATCTTTCACTTCAGTAGAATTTCGAACATCATTTTCTAACCAACGATAAGGATCCGTAACTTTAGTTCCATGATAATTATCGACCTGTTCAATTTTTTTAGTGCTTGGATATTTCAATGGAGAGCCCTGAGCTTTAAGTGATTGGCTACTGAATAAAGAGATAATAACCCCAAGAAGAAACAAGGATCGATATTTCATATTGGTACACCAAAAAGCAATAAAGCCAAGCCGTAAGGATAGTGCTTTTAATAGCATTGGGCTTTAAGAGCATAATAATAAAATCAACTGCTGATGAAAAACAGATTCAGCTTCAGTAAAGAGAGTTACTTAGTTTTCGGGTGCAGGCGCTGGTGCAGGTGCGCCATCTTTTGTAAGTTTACCTGGCCTTGCAATCACTTTATCAACTGAATCGGGTGGGCCATTAGGGGTAGTCAACCTCATATAATCCCAAAAAAGAAAACCTCCACCTATTAATTGTGCAAGCAATGATAAAATCAAAATGCCTGTGTATGCATCACTGCGTGTGCCTGATGAAGAGGCCTTTGCCTTGGCTGCCATGATTGGATACCCTCCTTGATAAACTTCTTGGTTTAGCTTTTAAATTTAGCTGCCTAAAATGCGACTTGCAACACGATCACCTGCAATCGGCTTATCTGACAACGGTTTAACTGGTTGGGCAACAGCTTCATTAGGTGTAACTTCGAGAATACGAACAGTGCCCAGATACTTGGATTGGGTAGCCACCGCAGAAAGCCTGAAGACTTCAAGAGTATGACCTTTAGTAAGGCCAGCATCAGAGCCAATGGAAATTTTGATCAAGCCGCTAGAATCAGCAACCTTGACCATGCCTTCGATATTGTCTGGGGGGGGATTCTTACTCGCTTTGTTGACTTGTGAAAGAGCCGAGGTACCACCTGATTTGGTGCGTTCCATATCTTTTGCCATTTCCCTCAACTGTACTTCTAATCGTTCATTAGTTGATTTAAAAGTTTGTGCAGAGATTCTTTCGGAAATTTCCTTTGCGCGAGTCTGTTCCAACAGGGTGGAAATTTCTGAATTGCGTCTCACTTCCGCTTTCAGAATCTCGCTCATCTGCGCATTTTGTTCTTGCCTACGACTTGATTCTGCAATCGCAGTCTGAAGCACGATATCTTTTTCATTCAGCTTTTTAGAAGCTTCATTGTATTTCTTATCCAAATCATCCTTCACCCTTTTAAAATCTTCCACTTCCGTTTTCAGCTTGGCAATTTCAACTTCTTTTTCCTTCACCGAAGAAGAGCCACTTTCCTGAAGCGTTTTATTTTCTTCCTGATAGGTGGTGTTGCTGGCTTTCAGCACGTCTCGCTCGCGCTGTACTTTTACAATTTCAGCATTCTTATTGGTGTCTGCGGTGAAGACCATCAGACCCATTGCACCTACGAACAAACTGAATATTAAATTCACAAATACCAGAATTTTTCCTACAGGTGTCATGGCCAGATCCTCACTTCAATGTTAGGACTTTACAGCAGTCAAAAACCATTACTATAATCTTAACAGAAACCAAGCAATATATCTTGACAATAGTAATATTCACATCCGGGCGGGACTATGCCTTGTATTAGAATGGTTGTCAACTGCAACAATCGCCAGCCAAAGGAATGGGCCAGAAATAGTTGCAAGCATCTAAAAAAAGGGGTAAGAAGGGAAAGAGTGGCAGGTTAGGGGAGGGTAACCAAGCCCGAATTGCGTAATTCATTAAAACGTATAACCAATTCTGCGCGTCTTTTGGCCAAATCGAAATGTTCGAGGGTTAAATTAACATAAGCTTGTTCGACTGCATCAAACTCTTCTAAGAATTTTTGGCGCTTCAGTTTTTCATCTTCAATGATGGTTTGCAAACCTTTGACAAGAATGATGGGTTTGCCATCGGGCCCTAGTACAGTTTTATTATCCGCATCTTTTTGAAGGTGATCAGCCTGAAGGTCGACAAGTTTCTTATTTTCCTTTGAGGTATCATCCAGCACTTTTTGCATGGCCCTTATATCATTATCGAGATCATCAATTTTTTTACCAAGTGCGTTCAGGTTCTCGAACGGATTCCCATCGCTGTCTTTTATCTCTTCAAATTGTAAAGGAATAAACTTGGCTGTTAAGCGAATAGGTTGCCCGTCCTTCAAAGTAATGTTCTTGGCAGGTTCTTTCTCGGATGCCTTGGTTTTTAGAAACTCCAATTGCTCGAAATAATACTTCTCAGTGACTGCAACTTGCGACTCAAGCTTTTGCATTTTTTCACGGCCCGACTGATAACGGTTTACAGCAATCTGAATCGGACTAGGCGGGCCTTCCTTAGGATCTTTAAACCATAAGTCTATCTTTGCCTTGCGCTGATCAATTTCCTGCCAAGAGCCATCCTTGGGTTTGCCATCTGCCCCAATTACCGGAGTAAGAATCGGATTGGAAAAAAGAGAAATCCCCCAAGTTGCAAGGGTGAAGCTGCTTAACGCAAGCAGGTAGACCATTTTTTTGCCGATATTAAGAGCCATGGCTTCCTTTTAACTTTATCCGGGTCTAGTGGTTCGCTTCTACCGCACGAAGTTTCTTTTCTTGATCCTCATTACCCACCCTATACCCTTGAAGTTTTTTATGCACCGAAAACAAGCGTTCGCTGATCAAATGAAAATTACCAACGACCTTGCTGGTTTGATCCCGCTGTTCTTCCAGATCTTTTTCCATCTTTGCAAGCAATAGCTTCTCTTTTACCAAAAGAGCTTTCTGGGTTTTTATACGCTCATCATACTCCAGCTTGAATCCTTCGATTTGCTTGGCACGCTTGGCCCTACGGGCCATCTCATTAAGCAGTTCACGATGCTCCGTAACGAAAATGGCCTCTTCTCTGGTAAGATGAGCCTCCAGATGCTCGAAGGTGCGAGTCAGCACCACCGCATGCCCATCCATCGCTTTGGAAGCATAATCTGGGCCAACTACCGCTATCAACCTGCGCATCGACTCTTCCGAACCCTCATCCACAACCTGGTACAGGGACAGTAACAACGCAGCGATAGCAGTTCGGGATTCAGATTTACTGATAATATGCGCTTGTTGTGGGAGTCTGTTTTTTTCGCGCGGTTCTGCGGATAAGAATAAATTATCCACACTTTCACGAAGGGAAGTGTACTCATCTGCAAGTGTCTTGGGATCAGCCTTGTTGACTAAATCATCGTACTTACGCCTATCTACATAAGTAATTGCATTTTCAAGAAGCAACTTCGCAAGAAACTGGGCCTTCTTATCACTACCTTCGATTTCTTTTTCTTTGTCATCAAATTTCTTGTGCATGCGCTTAACTTCATCGACCTGAGTTAAAACAACCCTGTTGTCGATTTTCAACGGGCCACCCGCATCTTTGAAAATCGCTTTTAATGCGCCATCCTCAAGGCCATCGAGATTAGATTTGATGTTTATATTTGTTTTAGTGGTTTCATCATCATCAAAAGGCAAGCCATTAAGAACAATATCCTGCCTAAATACCAGATAAGTCCAGTTCTTGCGAACGCCCAAATCTTGAACTAAGATAACTCCCAGGCCAAAGGCCAGCAGAGTGTTTAACAGCGCAAAGATTTTTCCAAGTAAGGACATCGAATAACCTGTCTCTTGTTCCATAAGATGGATTGCACTAGAGAACCTATCTCTTAATTATATCTTTCCCCATAACAAGGCGTTAGGCCAATAAAATGTTACTGATATTTAAGCCAAGCTGTATCTATTAAACCGATCGATATGGATTTGCCGAATGCAACTGTTTCCCAATCCCAACCTCTTTATAAAAAATTCGTGAAGATTTTGTTCTTAATACGCTAATTATTTAATCTAAGATAAGATGACGCTATGAAAGAACCACCCGAAACCCCTGATGCAACCAAACCCCAAGGATATATCCAACCCTTGGGAAAGATTGGCCAATACGATCTGCTTAAGAAAATAGCAGAAGGTGGCATGGGTTCGATCTATATGGCACGCAGCACCAAGGATAAATCGGTGGTTGCGATCAAAGTGATGTCGCCCCTTTATGTTCATAACCCTGTGTTATTAAAGAGGTTCGAACAAGAATACCGGGTTGCAAGCAAATTTAATCACCCCAATCTAGTGCGAGCACTCGAATTTGGCACCGATAACGAACTACCTTTTCTCGTACTGGAGTTTGTGAATGGCGAATCGTTGGGTGTTATAATCAGCAAGCAAGGAAAATTTGAAGAATTGGAAGGGATAAAAATCATTGCCCAAGTCGCCAAGGCACTGAATCAGGTTCATAAAGATAAGCTAATCCATCGTGATGTTAAACCAGACAACATTCTTGTAGGAAAAAACGGGATAGCCAAGTTGACAGATTTAGGCTTGGTCAAAGAAATATTAGTGGGGGACCTCAACCTGACTCGGTCAGGAAGGGGGTTGGGAACGCCAAACTTCATGGCTCCAGAGCAATTCCGGGATGCTAAGAATGCAGATATCCGATGCGATATTTACAGTTTGGGTGCCACCCTTTACACGATGTTAACAGGGGAACTGCCTTATAAATCGGTCAATCCGCTGGAAACTTGGATGAAAAAGGTACAAAACGATTTGCCCACCCCCCGAGAGCTGAATCCCCGCATTTCAGAACGAACCGACTGGGCAATTCGTAGAGCCATGGATAGTGATCCTGATATCCGCCCTTCAAGCTGCAGAGAATTTGTCGAAGATCTTGTGGGCAAGAGTACCCGAAAATCAACAGTTACTACCCCAGCATTAGATAAAACAGAAGCCAAACAACCTATAGAAACAATTTGGTTCATGGCTTATAACGATGACCAAGGCAAACAGCATGCGGTAAAGGGAACTGCCAAGGCAATCCGAAGAAGCTTTAAGGATGGAATTTTAGAAGACCCATTAAAATACAAACTGGCTAAAAGTGTAGAAGGCCCATTTGAAGAGATGAAGGTGTTCCCTGAATTTAGAGATTTAGCAGTCCACCTGACCAAGCCGAACTCTACCCCAAACTCTAAAACCCAACCAGCCGACCCAGTGCCAAATCCCACCTCAGAACCGACCAGAATCATGACTGGTATTAATCGATCAAAATCTGGCACCCCACCCTGGGTTTTCTATGTGGTAGCTGCAAGTACCATAATTGCGATTTCTCTAATTATCATTAGTGTTATTTATTTAAAATAATAATCAAACAGTAAACCCCTGATGAAAATCTTGGTAGCAGCTACGCATCATTTCCATCAAGACTTTAGTAATCGTCTGGGCTTTTTATTTTTCTTATTCTGTTTCAGAAGAAGCGTGCATTTCTTGGAGTGTTTTTTCAATGCCTTCTGCAATTTCATCTAAAGGAAGATGATTCAAACTAGATTTATAAAAAGGGTTTTGCAATTCTATCCCAATTTGATCCAAAGAAAGCAGAGGATAACTCACCAGCATGATTACCAGAGGTACAAGCCAGTCTGTTTCCATCTGATGAAGCAATGCAAAGGGTAAAGTAATAAGAAATATGGCAACAAATCTGCGGATTTTAACAGAATACACAATCGGTAACGGGGTCTTCAAGATTCGCTCACACGCTCCAATGTGATCAATCAACAAAGATCTTTCCCTTTCCATCTGAGCAAATGCAAATGAATTGAGAACCCCTTTATCTAATGCTGAACGAAGCAATCCCGCAATCTTTAATGAAACATAAAAAGGCATATGACTTGATGCAATCAACTTTTCTGCTTCACTTTTTCCCAACAACTGTTCAAACTTTGCCAATTCTTTTTCCGATCGCAATGATGATTTTGCTGCATAAGGAAAAGCCTTCACCCAGGTTATCAATTCCGTACACCATACTTTGTCCGTAGGGCCATAAGCCAGCGATTCTAAAGCAAGATTTCGACTTTGATTTACAATCCCACCCCATAAGGTTCTTCCTTCCCACCAGCGATCGTAGCCTGCATTGGTGCGCAAAATTAACAACAAGCCAAGGGCTGCACCCGCTATTTCATGCGGCCCCACCTCCAACCCTAGGTTCACTTGAAAAACATCTTCAATGTAATGATCAACAACACATATGATCGCCGCTATTAATCCAAAAACAAAAACATTTAATATGACAATTGGGGTTACGGAACCCTTAATTAAAACTGCTTCACGCCAGAATGTAACAAACGATTCAAACTTCATCTAAACCACCTTTGCCTTTATTTCTGATGCATCTGTTGACCACCATCCCATGAAGCATCAGGGGGATTCTGCAGATAATCCCTGCAACGATCAACATAAATTTGACACAACTTATCATCAGGATTTTCACTTGCTAATTTTTGGAATAAACTCAACCCAGCCGGCCAGTCTTTTTTAACATAAGCAGAAAACGCAATTTTGAAATCAGTACAAAACTTTACTATCTTACTGGATGTCTCATTGGCCAGGCCCATAAGTTCATGTACCATGATTTTCTTATCTTTCCCCTTCACGCCTACCAAATCAATCGGTCGAGAAACCAACCTATCATCACAAGCCTTTAAAGTGGCATCTGAAATCATAATCGTTGTATCATAAACCTTGTTTAATCCTTCAAGCCGACTTGCAAGGTTTACATTATCACCAATCACGGTATAGCTTAAATGTTCTTCAGTACCAATGTTTCCAAGCACCACATTACCAGTATTAATACCAACTCGGGCTTTGAATACCGGCTTATTCAATCTAGCCCATTCTTTTTGCAGGAAGGAAAGATTGTGTAGACCTTGAATTGCAGTTTTGCAAGCTTTGAATGCATAGTCATCGCAATCCCTGGGGGCATTCCAATACGCCATCACTGCATCACCAATGTATTTATCAACTGTACCTCCGTTTCTTATGATCACCGAAGAAAAACAGCCGAGGTATTCGTTTAATTGAAGCACTAAATCATTAGGGGAAAGGTTTTCAGAGTAATAAGTGAAGTTTGCAATATCTGCAAACATGATAGAAACATCTTTTTCTTTCCCGCCTGGTATAGCGCCGGTTCCTGCATCAAATAAACTTTTAAGCACATCCTTGGGCAGATACTGCGTAAAAGCTTGAAGCCCAATTTGCATCAAACTCATGGAATGAGCCAAATTCTTAATTTCTATGATTTTTGAATCATCTCTAACTTTATGGGTAAAATCAAGCTTTCCAATTTTCTGAGCCAGTAAAACCAAACTTTCTATGGGTTTAGAAGCCGACCGTGCAAGTAAGAACGAAAGAATAACGCTGATAACCATCACCGAGGCCAAAATACCAATAGCCAAATAAAAATGCCAGTAAGCATTTGAAAACAACACTTTCTCAGGCACATAAAGGCACACATACCAATCAGGAGCGGTTCCTGGTAAAACCGTTTTAATAATCCCGACATAATCTACCCCATCAACATCAAAGTGGAACAAACTTTCAAAATCTCCACTTATCTCGAGTCCACTTAAAACCGTATCAGGCAGACTCAGGATCATTTTTTCAATAGCAGGATCCTTCATATCTTTTGGCAGGGAATAATAAATGGTATCCCCATCCGAATCTTTTGGAAAAACATTTTCTTTGCGGGAGTGGGCTAAAATTATTTTCGTGCTATCTGGAAGTCTTTCAAAAATAAAACCATTGATCCCTCTTTTATGTATTTCCTGCATTGTTTCATTAAGATAATCACTAATCCATTCGGTACTGATACCCATTGACAAAACCGCAAATAATTCACCTTTGTCATCTCCTAGGCCTGTCGAATAAAATAAACCCGTTCTGATTGCCTTAAAATTTTTCGAAAAGGTAAAGCAATTAGTCCATCCCCCTTTTTTTAAAACAGGTTGTGCTTTTCCCTGAACATAAAAGGGCCTTTTTCGGTAGTCATATCCACCGTTTTCATCCACCGATAAAGGTTTATTTGGAAAATCAGGATAAGAATAAGTTTTTAAAGTAAATGTGCCTGAAGGATTTGGGATTGTTTCCTCAATAATGATATCTTTTTCAGTATAAAGTGAACTTTCACTAAATCGCGAAAGGCTTTTTGTGTCATATTTGAATCCAGGTTTTTCATCCAGCGAAAGTCTAAGTGAATATCCTGTTTTATCTTCTGTAAAAATGGTGTGTCCTAGGTTGTGATTTACAATTAGGCTGTGAGAAAGAGTACTCAAAATCAACGGATAATCTACCTTACCATTTTCCATTCTGAAAGCGAAACGATATGTTGCCTCGATAACATCTTCAGCATCTTGAAGAAAATTTTCCACCTTAAGAGTGACCGCTCGGGTAAGCAAATGGCCAACCTCTTGGGTGTAATTAACCCGGGCCGTATAAGAAAGCCTAAGACTTAACAAAGTGATTGTCAGGCCAGAAAACAAAGTCAAACCAATAAAACAAATCAACAGTGCAGTTCTAAGACGGTACTTACTCAACAACGGTATTTTCATGAGTTCCTATTTCATTATCTAAATCATAAAGCTTCTATCTGTAATGTAAAATAACACCTAGTCGCTTAAAGAAAGAATTAATTCTTGAATCTTATCGCTACTTGCATAATAAGTTGACTGCAAATGATGCTAGCCAGTGTTCGCCAGCGTAATCTCCACTACTAATATGCCCAAGGGAAGCTTCTGCATGTTTCCTTGCGCTATGCAAAAAAATCATTCGTCTGGGATCACCCTCTGAAAGCGCGAGCCCAATATTTTTCATGCACCATGCCCTACTCAGGTTTAAACCATCAAGATGAACAATCTGGGGGTCTGTACGATCAGAAACAACAGCAGGACTAAAAAGGCTGGCAGGTTCATTTTGCAACAAGTTGGGATAAAACTTATCAAGCCAAATAGAGAACTCTTTTTGAGGCAGAATTCTCCGCATTAAATCAGCTTCCATCAGGCTTGGAGAAAAGAAATCAGCACCATCGGGTTCCCACTTTGCAGGAATCATTTCATCTTTAAGATAATAATCCCTAGCTCGCTTTATTATCAATTGCTCGAGTTCCTTGTTTTCCATCTGCCTCGAATAATCAAGAGCGTATGTCAATCCAAAAGCCGTGTTCGAATGCACGCCACTGCGAATAGGGTAAGTTTGCTTGGGGAAATATGAAATATAGCGCCCGACTATGATTTCTTCGAGAGGTTTTAGATGTTGTGCCAGTTCTTTTCCCAGTGGGTCTTCCCAAGTGCGAAGTTCCAAAGTAAGTTTTAAAAACCATGACCAACCATACGGTCTTTCGAAAGATTTACTTTCAGGTTTCAGAAAGAATGCAGCTTCTGCTAACAAGTTTTCTTTAGTGATATTCTTTGCCAAAGCTTTTCGTATTTCCTCTGCTTCTTTTAATTGAGGAAACTCCTTCAAAATCTTCACCAGCATCCAATGGCCATGAACCGAACTGTGCCAGTCATAGCACCCATGGAATGCAGGATAAAGTTGTTTAGGGCTGAGAATATCCTTGGGGCCTTCAAGAACATTGCCCGGTTTATTGGGGTATTCCCTGTGAATGTTTTTAAGTGCCAGGCCTGCGAATTTTGTGGCTTGTTCTTCGCTGAGTTTCAGCATAAAACCTTCCGGTGATTTAATTTGTTGTGCACTAAGTGGATTGCAACAAAGGAAACTGAACAAAAAAAGAAAGCAAGATCTTGGCATCATGAACCCTTTTTATTGTTAGCCTTCTTTTCCGCACCTTGTTTATAGTTTTTCCACCAGTCGGGGCCTTCCGCTTCGATTTCTTTCGTCAGCTTTTTAATTTCCATCGTCATCTCTAAAAGTTTTGCCTGCTGCGTTTCATTGACCATTTCTTTTTCACTAGGATCTTCTTTGAGATTATAAAGTTCAAATTTGGACATCTCTTCGTTAGCGATAATTTTCCAATCTCCCTGCCTCATTGCAATTTTCATCACCCCAGGCGCGATATCGCAGTGCCAATATAAAGACTTAGCCCTTTTCACTTCAGATTTTGTTATTGCATCGAGGAAATTACCGCCATCAATGGTGCGATCTTGAGGAAGCTTTGCGCCACTAACATTACAAGCCATGGCAAAAAAATCGGAACCAATAACTGGAACATCACAGGTAATGTTTGCATTCACATGGCCGGGCCAACGAACAATTCCTGGAACCCGTATGCCACCTTCGTAAACCGCACGCTTTCTACCACGCAACCCGCCGGTAGTGCCTCTGCCCGGGGATTTGATTCCATCACCTTCGGGGCCGTTATCGGAAGTGAAAAATACCAATGTGTTTTCCGCAAGCTTCATATCATCCAATGATTTCATCAATTTCCCAAACGCATCATCCATCTGGGTTACATCAGCAAGGTATTCAAGCTGCACCTTATCTTCAATTCCCTCGTACATTTTTTTATACCGATCCGCAGCAGCGATCGGGTAATGAGGTTCATGGCTCCAAACCGCCAAGAAAAAAGGCTTGTCTTTATCCCGCTTATTACCCAACCAATCAATGGCCTCTTTTACAATAAAAGGTGAAGAGTGATCATCAGTCATAGTAACGGGCTGCCCATTTCGAACAAAGTTAACAGGGAAGGCATGACTAGGGCCTGCATTATTTTGGGTGGCTAACCAATGATCATAACCATGATCGTTAGGTTGTGGCTGAGTGGGTTTGTTGAAATGCCCATTGAGGTGCCATTTTCCCACATGGCATGTGGTGTATCCAACTTGTTTAAGTAGAAGGGGAAGTGCAAGTTCACTTTTACGGAGATGGATTTCACGATTTTCAGGAATCCAAGTGAAGACACCATTGCGATAAGGAGTACGGCCAGTCAATAAAGCAGAACGAGAAGGGGAGCAAACAGCGCCTGCACTATAGCACTGGGTAAATTTTGCGCCTTGCTTTGCAAAGGCATCAAGGTTTGGGGTTTTGCAAAGTTTATTACCAAAGCAAGCAAGATCTCCCCACCCAAGATCATCTGCGAGGAAAAGAATAATGTTGGGAGCCTTGGCAGCATGAAGAGGAGAGCCAATTAAAAATAGCGAGCAACAAGCAAACGCAAAGGTTGATAACTTCATAATAATTCTCAATAGTTGGGCAAGATTGTAGAAGACAAAAAGAGGGCATCACCATGTCATAAATTACACAAAAGAAGCTTAGGAAGGGTAAAAAATATTGAACAAGAGGCAAAAAAAGAGAAAAGGTTGGGCCATAAAAAGCAGAATAAAAGCGAAAATAACGATGAAATACGATGAAAACTGGGATCAGAGCAAAAGCTGTCTTACCCGAAAAGTCTCAAATTGCTATAAAAAGCTACTGTAAGCAAAGATAAGTCGATGTTTGAAAGCATCGTAAGTAAACAAAAGGAGATGAATCATGCCAGCCTCAAGACCGAGAACAACCGCTTGGAAAAAACGCACCAAGATACGAAAAGCCAAATTACTGAAAGCATATGATACAAAACTTGGGATTCCCCCAGCAATAATGGAAGTCAAGAAAAAGGGCCCCAAAGTATCCAAGAAGACACCAGGAACTGCGCCTGCTGCCAAAGCTGCTCCTGCTGCCAAAGCTGCTCCTGCCAAGGCTGCACCCGCTGCCAAAGCCGCTCCTGCCAAGGCTGCCAAGAAATAAGCAGACGATGATCAACAGTTAAAAGAGTCTGGGAATTTAAAATCCCGGGCTCTTTTTTTAAATCGCTTTAATCACTTCCCCCATCGAAACCCCATGAAGCTCGTCAATATTTTTCCTAAAGCGATCATGCAGGCCAAGATTCCCTTTTAAGTTTAGAGTTTCAATTACTCACTTCTCATAGTTAAATGAAGTTTTCAAAACTCTGCACAGGGTAATTGTGACAATGAATCTTGCGAAAAAAATCTTTCTGTTGGGTTGGTTGCTCTTCCTGATAGGCTGTCTTGGTTACTATGTTTCGCACACCAACGAATTCACCCCAAAACACATCACCGAATTTGTCAGGCGGTTTGAAGGCCACTTATTGCTGGCCTATTTTATAATAAGTTTTCTGCGGGGCTTTACCCTAATGCCCAGTACTCCTTTTGTAATCGCAGGAGTATTGCTATTTCCGGAGAATAAAATAATCGTGCTGCTCATCAGCCTTGGTGGGATATTATTTTCCGCAACACTCATCTACTTTCTTTCTGAATTTCTTGGATTTGACAGTTATTTTGAAAAGATCGCTCCTGAAAAAATGATTTCGATCACCACTAAAATCAACAGCCCTTGGGGGTTTTTATTCGTCGTCTTGTGGTCGTTCTTCCCACTCGCACCCACAGATCTTGTCTGCTACCTGGCAGGTACCATTCGCATGAATTTTTTTAGATTCATCCTTGCGGTGGCTTTGGGAGAATTGATCATCTGCCTGTTTTACACTTATTCAATTGGAAGCCTGAATCTTCTGCAATAATGAGCTTATTTTCTGAGGATGATACGAAGCATTCTGCGTAACGGCTCTGCAGCACCCCATAACAACTGATCGCCACAAGTGAATGCACCCAAATATTCTGGCCCCATGGCAAGTTTGTGCAATCGGCCTATAGGGATGCTCAAGGTTCCTGTAACCGCTGCAGGGGTTAATTCTTTTTCAGAAGCTTCCCTTTCATTGGGAACCACTTTCACCCAAGAATTTCCCGAGGCGATAATTGCATTAATTTCTTCCAGAGGAATATTCTTTTTCAGCTTGATAGTCAAACCTTGCGAATGGCAGCGCATAGAACTGATACGAACGCAAATACCATCGATGGGAATAGAGCCTGGTGTGCGAAAAGCAGGCAAGCCTAAAATCTTGTTACACTCCGCGCCACCCTTCCACTCTTCTTTGGATTGCCCGTTTTCATGTGGAACATCAATCCAAGGAATCAAACTGCCAGCAAGGGGAACACCCCTGAAATTCTTCGTGGGGATTTGCGCAGAGCGAAGGACGCTTGCAACCTTGCTATCAATTTCGAGGATTGGTGATGCAGGGTCTGCAAGCTCATACTTGACTGCATCATGTAACACACCCATTTGCAACAGCAGCTCTCGCATATTCTGTGCGCCTGCACCAGAAGCAGCCTGATAAGTCATTGCACTAACCCACTCAATAAGGTTAGCTTTGAAAAGCCCCGCCAACCCCATTAGCATCAACGATACCGTGCAATTACCACCGATCCAGTTTTTGATCCCCTTGGAAAGTGCAGCATCAATTACAGGTCTATTAACCGGATCAAGAATAATAATGGCATCGTCATTCATACGTAAAGTAGAGGCAGCATCGATCCAATGGCCGTTCCAACCATGGGCACGAAGCTTGGGAAAAACCTCTTTGGTATAGTCGCCCCCTTGGCAGGATAAAATGATATCAAGCTTAGAAAGGGATTCGATATCGGATGCATTTTTAAGGTTGGGAGCTTCTTTTCCTGCAAACACAGGTGCTTTGCCACCTGCAGAAGAGGTTGAAAAATAGATAGGCTCAATCAGATCAAAATCTTTTTCATCGACCATGCGCTGCATCAGCACCGAGCCCACCATGCCACGCCAACCTACCAAACCTACCTGATTCATTTCAATATTTCCAAAGTCTGATTACAAATAGAACCTAATGCTAGATTATGAAAAATTGCGCCGCTTATTTACCCAAGCGCTGGCTCATAAGCTTGGAAAGCTCTGAAACCGTACCTTGGTGCGCGGGGTCATTAGCTAAGTTTTTCAACTCTTTCGGGTCTGCATCATGATCGTAAAGTTGAACACCATCTTTGCCCTTATTCCATTCGGTATAGCGATAGCGTTCGTTTCGAATGGTGTACCCATTAATATTTTTGCCCAAAATTGTTTGAGTGATTGCAGGGCGGTTCCACTGCGCTTTAGGATCTTCAAGCAAAGGTTTCAAGCTTTTGCCATCGAGGTAATCAGGATACTTCAGGCCACAAAGATCAGCCACGGTAGGATAAATATCAAGCATTTCCACTGTGCGTGGGGAACTAACATTTGTGGTTTTAGACTTGGGCGCAACCATGATCAAGGGAACACGGGCAGACTCTTCGAAAATACTTCGCTTTTGCCATAAACCATGTTCACCCATGTGATAGCCATGATCGGAAGTAAAAACGATGAGGGTATCATCAGCAAGTTTAAGGCGATCGAGTTCATTGATAATTCTTCCCACCTGCGCATCCATAAAACTAATACTCGCAAGATATGCTTGGGTGGCTTTTTTGCGCAAGCCATCCGTAAGTTGTTCCTCCTCTTTTTTGAAGCTAAGAAAAGCTGCAGCAGGAACTCCCTTCTTATGGTTGGCATCCACCACAGGAAGGGTGATTTTATCGAGAGGATAAAGTTCAAAGTATTTCTTGGGTGCAACATAGGGCGTGTGTGGGCGATAAAGGCCCACCGCAAGGAAGAAGGGTTTTTCCTTCATCTGGTTCAAAAGCTTGATAGATTCGGTTGCACCAATACCATCGGTTTGTTCTTCATCTTTTCCCTCTGCAGCGAGCCAACTTAGGGTACCGCCAAACTGGCCTTTGGTAAGGGTAAAAATCTGGGGCTCATCATCTTTGTCACGACCTTTTGGGTTGACAACTTTTTCCCAAGATTGGGGATCATCTAGGCCGCTAGTGCCTATGCCATTAGGCACATTGTAATGGTAAAGCTTTCCCACCCGGGCAACAGAGTACCCGTTTTTCTTGAAGAGTTCGGGCATGGTGACGGTGTTAGGGATAGTTTCACGGAAGTGAGGCGAACCACCAAACTTACCCACATTGGCCTGCCCTGGGTTGGTTTTCACACCATTGATATCGGGCCTTCTCCCAGTAAGAAAAGAAGTTCTACTTGGGCTGCACAATGGAAATTGACAATAAGCCCTATCAAATTTCACACCACGCTTTGCCAACGCATCAAGGTTGGGAGTTTTTGCCAAGGGATGACCATAGCACCCCAGTGAATTATTAAGATCATCACTAATGATGAAGAGGACATTTTTTTTCTCTGCAGCATTCAGCGATGTCATGGGTATGAAAAAGATGGTTGCCAGAAGAGTTAACGTAATTTTTCGGTACATAATCATAATTCCTTATTGCAAGAAGCTTCCTACTATTAAACTAATAGGAAGGGCAGGCATTCGCCAACAAATTATTAAATTAGGGCTAAGTGAACTTGGACATGATCACTGCTTTTTTGCCAGTACCACATACCGCTTCTGATCCATGAAATCGCGCGTGATAGAAAAAGTATCGACCTGCTTCCATGGGAAAGTGATTTTACCCACATCAATCAAGCAAGGATCAAAACAAAAATAAGTAACACCTTCACCGCTAGAATCAACGGGAAGTGCCTTAACAAACTTCCCGTAGTAGTATGTAAACTTATGGTTGGTAATTCCAATGCTCACCAAATTAACATCTGGCGGGAGCTGGCTTTTAATCCGTGCCATCTCTTCCACCGTTTTTTCACTTCGCTGAACTTTAACATCCATGAAATACCCAAGATTGAAAATCACAAGGGCCAAACCCATGGCACAAAGATTACCCTGCACCTTTTGCAGGTTCTTCATCATCGAAATACCCAATAGGAAAAGAGATATCGAATAGAAAATCGTTTGAGGCAAAGGCAATATCCAACGCTCAAAAGTAAACCTTGGAATTTTAAAAGGGAGCAGAGCAATAGCGAGCGAAATCAGAATAAAAATTGCAGCTACCAAGAATGTAAACCTAAGCCAGGGCGCCTTGCCTTTTGCATCTACTGAAACAATAGCGACCTCTGCAACAGCACCCATGAAAAGAGTTAGCAAGGGATACAGGGTTGCAAAATAGCGAGTCTGCCCGCCTGGAGGAATCCAGACCGTAAGAAATGCAAAACCACAGGCAAACAGTGCAAACATCAGTGCGGGTTTATAAAGTTGAAGTCTGCTACGAAAAGAGGGCAGTAGGTAGGCAAACAAAAGAAGCGACCAAGGAAGGATCGAACCTAAAATCTCAAACGGGTAACTCCCCAAATGTTTGAAAAAGTGCATCATGTTCCAAGAATGAAATCGTGAAGCAGTATCGTTCAACCACAAAGCTTTTGCCTCTGCAATGCCATGCAGAGAAATGTAAGGCAGCATCCAAGCAGCGACCACTGCAATAGTGCAAGACAAGCCCACCAGCATGGGAAGGGTGAAAAGATAGCGCATGTTTCTTGCATATAAGAGATAGAAAAAAACGCTGGCGCAAAAGTATGCCAAGGGTTGCAGGCCCCCTTTGCAAAGTGAGGCAAACCCCACCATCACTCCAGCACTAATCCAAGTTGCAACAGCGGGCCATTTGCCTTCATAGCCCCAATGCCAAAGCATTAGAGATGCACTTAAAAAGAAAATATAAACCGCTTCGGGTTCTGCCTTCTGGCTCATGATCATGATTTCGCCATTGGTTGCAAACGCCAGCGCACTGGCAAAAGCTCCAACGCAAGAAAAGAAATTGCGAGCATAGGCATAGATCAAAAGGCTGGTAAGAAGCACCGCAACCGCAGAGGGAAAGCGCACTGCAAAGGGATCATTATTACCAAACACAAGTGTGCTTCCCAACATCAGCCAAGAACTTAAAGGGGGGTTGCTCTGAAAAAGTTCGCCTTGTTCTCTTGGGGTGATGTAATCATCAAAGTATTGCATTTCAAAAGCAACAAGGGCCCTGCGGGTTTCTTCACCCCTCATGGTTAAAATTCCCAATCTGGGAAACAAAGCAAGAGTTAGAAGCAGAACCAAAATCCAGAATGTTTTTTCTCTAATGCTATTAGAAAAAGCGCTTCGAAAGGTGGGTTGAACAAATTCCATTACGGATAAATCCTACTTGATTATAAACACTCCCTGTCTCATCGTCTTTGATAGGCAAGGCCTTAATAAGAGAAGAGCGCAGTATGGACAAAGAAACCGGGAAGATGGGAGAGATACTATCTTTATTGGGATTATAATCAAAAAAGCCCAGGCCCTCTTCTTAAAGAGATACCTAGGCTTTCTTAATGTGGTCAGAGTCGGGATTGAACCGACGACCCCAGCCTTTTCAGGGCTGTGCTCTACCGGCTGAGCTATCTGACCATCCAGGAGCGGGTTCAGGTTTCCCCTAAGCCACGCTTCCATGCCACTAAATAGGCAATTTAAAACTATCGTAATAAACCTCCAGCGTCAACTGGCAAGCCGATTACTTGATCTTATTGGTCGCACGTACCATCACCAAACCACCATTGGCACCGGGGATTCCACCTTCTACCAACAATAGATGATTTTCTACATCAATCTTAACTACTGTCAGATTGCGGACCGTTACTCGCTCGGCACCGTAACGACCTGGCATAGGACGACCCTTTTTAGGACGACCGCTACCTCGGTTACTTGCCATCGAACCGGTACCACCGATCGATCGATGCACCTTCTTGGCACCGTGACTTGCAGGCATACCTGAGTAGTTATCTTTTTTCATGGTACCAGCAAAACCACGACCTTTGGTTGTGCCAATCACATCGACATACTTAATATCTTTGAAAATTTCATCCACGGTAAGCACTTTGCCTACGATGAGATCTTCACTAGCCTTTTCAAGGCGGAATTCGCGAATGTATTTTTGTGGCTCGCAGTTTGCCTTAGGTGGATACTGCGTTCCAGCGGGGGCTTTCTTCCTGCGGTTTGATTCCATTTCGCTAGAGATATGGCCACGCTCTGCTTTGGTTGCTTTCCTGCGGGGTTTCTCTTCAAATCCGATTTGTACTGCATCATAGCCATCGCGTGTCAAGTCTCGCACTTGTAACACGGGGCAGGGCCCAAGCTTGATAACCGTTACTGGGTAAACTTTACCTTCATCGTTATAGACTTGTGTCATACCGATTTTGGTTCCAAGTAATCCTATTGGCATTGCTAATTCTCCATCTAAATAAGCAACTGTCTTACCCGAACGGGAGTCCGGTGAGCATCATTGCCGAGCCTTTTTACGAGCTCTTGTTCATGAACTACTAAAATAGGGAGGAAATTGATGTTTGTCCACCCGGATTTTCATTTATCCGCACCCCAAGGCAGATTATTGTTGTTACTATCATGATTAAGCGACTTTAAGCACCCTAGCGGCTTTGGACATTATGAATCACCCCATATTCCGGAATTTGATTTTATTGCTAATTCTGACGGGTTTTTCTGCCTATTTACTAGGTGCGGGCGAAGACGAGTGGAAATTTGAAGTATTGCACCGAACAACAGGCCTGCCCTTCTATGGGTTATTAATCTCAGAATCACCAAATCAGGCAGTTTTTAAGTGCATTGTGAGAAAGCCTGGCTCGCCAACCCTTGTTTTCACTGAAAACTTCGAAAAATCAACCATCCTGAAAATAGACCGACTGCCCGAACCAGAACGCATCCTGCTTGCAGCCAAGCTAGATTCCCTTGCCAAAGAACGCGAACGCCTTGCCAACACCCTGCGATCCCTCGATCCGAAATCCATCGCGGGTAAAAACCCGATCGAATATGTGAAATTAGAAAAAGCAATCTGGCCCGCTTCTAAAAAAGACAACGCCTTTTCCTACAGTTCCCAATATTTCACCCTGGTGACCAACTCCCGCCCAGAAATGGCACAGCTTGCTGCAATCCAACTCGAACAGGTTTATTCCGCCTATGCCAGAACTCTGCCCCCACGCAGAATCAATATCAAGCCTACCACCATTCTGCTCACCAATTCTGTCGAAGGATACCACGCCATTTTGAAAAATAGTGCCATCAATATCAAAAACCCGGCCTACTTCGACCTCAGCAAAAACCAGATTATTTGTGGCAGCGACCTCGATAGGCTTAGCACTTCTCAAGAAGAGATAAGTTCCTTTCATGCGAAACAATTGCAGGATCTTCTAAAACGAGAAAACGATTTGAAGCTGCTTTATAAAAACAAAATCCCACCCGATCTTAGTGCCTCTCTTCTCGATAGCCGTAAGAAAATCAAACAGGCGGATGATGGGAATTTGGAAATGATCACGAAAGAACGGAAAAGACTTTTCAAAAGGCTTTACCATGAAGCTTTTCATGCGTATCTTTCATGCGCTGTATTCGACCCCAGAGAAGGCGAAATACCCCTTTGGCTAAATGAAGGGCTGGCACAAATATTTGAAGCTGCAGTTTTTGAAATAGGAGAGCTTCGAATCGGACATGCAGACAAAACCAGGTTGGACTATGTCAAACTAGCGCTGAATCAAAACAGCCTTCCCACAATCAAAGATCTGCTCACCTCGCAACCCGCCCTGTTTCTTGTTTATCACCCCGCCGAAAAAGAAACCTCTCAACGCATGTATTTTGCCAGCTGGGCCCTTGCATTCAATCTGGCATTCAAACAAAAAGTTTTGGGTAAGCAAGTTCTCGATGATTACGCCAAGGCACTTAAAAATGGTGGAAACCCCATCGACTGTTTTGAAAAACTCACAGGCAAACCCTTACAGGATTTCGAAAAAGAACATCAAGCCTATTTAAAAGGGCTTCGACTCGATGGCATTTCAAATAACGGTATTTCAAATGGAAAGTGATTCGTTCTAAGCCGGGTTATCGATTTTGCCCGAAGAAAGCGCTTGCCCCGAGGGAGCACTTACATTTTCAATGGAAGGTTTTTTATCGGTATGCGGGATATGGCTTGCAACCTGATGACCAATAATGGGCACTTGTTCTGGATCGCCCTCGGAAACAGGCTTACGCAAAAACTTATAAAGCAAATAAACTGCAAGTCCAATCAGCCCAACCAAAATAATGATGGGCCCCAACTTCATTAAAGCACCCTCTGCATTTTCCAACACTTCCTGAAACTTTTCTCCAAACCAGAATGCCAACAGGAAAAAAAAGGTATTACCAACACCCGCTCCCAATCCATCTGCTATCACAAATCTGGTAACACTCAACCTAAGCAACCCCGCTGTAAGAAACAAAGGCATCCTCACCCCGGGTACCAACCTGCCAAACAAAAGAATATTCACCCCATACTTTTCAAAGTTATCGAGAATGCGCCCTTGCGTTTCTTTGGGCACCCAACGCAACATCCAAGGAAGATTAAACAATCTTTTCCCATAAAACCGACCAGCTATGTATAAAATACTATCACTTAAAACCACTGCTAAGATACAGGTGGGAAGCATCAACCAGCGTGCCAACCCATATTCAGGGTGATGGGCAGTCCATAATCCTGCGCAAACAATCGCAACCTCTTCAGGAATGGGCGCACCCAATCCAGATGCAATAAACATCCCGAAAAAAAAGGCAAACGCCTGCAGTGCCTGTACATCAATTTCAAACAATCAACATCTCCATGAATAACTCAGCCTCTACCAAGTTCTTTTATAACCAATAACCCCCAGTTTTTGCAAAGCCATTATCCTTTTTAACCCATAGCCTCTTTTAACCCTTCATGTTATGTTTAATCCTTGGATTTATTATGACTCCCTTAAACAAGAGTGTATCTACATCATGCAACTTGGATTAATCAACTCCGCTTGGGCACAGGCAGGAAAAGCCACTTCCTACGGCATACAAAAAACCAAGGAAATCGGGTTCGATTGCATCGATATTTTTGCAGACCCACTCGATACCGATGCTAAAGAACGCAGGCTCATTCGCACCGAATGTGAAAAAGTCGGCCTGCCTATCATCAGCGTGGCTTGCGTTGCAACAGGCCTGATCGATTTTAATCCAAGTGTGCAACGCTTCCACATGGATCGCTGCAATAAATACCTCGATATGTGTTACGAGTTCGATGCCAAAAACCTTTTGCTCGTCCTCGGGGAATATATCTGGGAAAAACAAGTCATCCCGCCCCAAGAACAATGGAACACCGCAGTTCATAATACCCGCGAACTAGGTAAATACGCCCAAGGCCTAGGCCTGCAAATTGCTATCGAGCTCGAACCCTTCAAACTTTCCCTCGTTCATAATGTAGAAAGCATGGTTCGCTTTCTCGATGAAGTCAATCACCCCGCAGTTCAGGCCAACATCGATATTTCTCACCTACTCCTTTCCAATACCCCCGCTGCTGAATTAAAAAAACTTAAAGACAAAGCCATCCATGTTCATATCAGCGATTGCGATGGTAAAGTGCATGGCGACCTACCCCCCGGCAAAGGCGTGGTGGATTTTCCGCCATATCTGGAAGAAATCAAGAAGTTGAATGTTCCGGGTGCAATCAGCATTGAATTGGAGTATTCCCCCGAACCTGAAAAGATTTATGAGTGGGTACTTGAGGCATACCAAAGCACGAGTAAATTGTTAAAACAAGCCGGGCTTCGAGGTTAAATCGCAAGTAATATGGTTATTGCCGTTCTTAAGATGTAACCATTAGGAACTTTTGAGTACTTTAGAAACATGAACAACAACAGCAAACCATTGGCAAACAAAGCTTTAGGAGAATTATTTTCCTCACATTTAAAGCAACAAATCAATCTTTTTGAACAAGGGCTCGGTGCGCCTTCAAACTTGGAAACAGCCATCCCGCATGGCACCCTATCTGATGTTGGAATAGATCCAATACCCGCATGGAAAGATAGTATTTTCCCTACCCTTAAAAATACCAAGGGAGCAATTGCGAATATATCCGCACCCCCCGGTTGGCAATCACTACTCTTTAGCCTGCCTGCGCTTTTCGGGATTCCTTTTGCCAGCGGGCACTTCCCTCAAGCAGTAAGAAACCCCATCGAACTTTCCAATTTCATTCGTGAAGAAACAGGCTGGCAAAATCTGCTGCCTTTGCCCGAACTCGAAGGATGGTCTAAAGGGAACCTGCAAAAACAACTCATCAGCGTAGGCATCTGCAGACTTGCAGGAGGGCACGACCAAGCTACAATTCTATTAACAAATATTAAAGATCAATTAAGTAATGATGTTGTTCAGAATGAATTAGGTGCAAACTATTGGGCTATGGGCGATCATGCAAAAGCACTACAAGCTTGGGATAAACTAGGCACAGAACCGTTTGCATTTTTCAATCGAGGGCTGGCACATTTAAGATTGGGCCAGGAAAAGATCGCACTCGACCAATTGCAAAAAGCTTCTGAACTCATTCCCAATTCTTCAGGCTGGCATCACCTTGCTGTGCTTTATCAAAGTGTTTAAAAGCATTCTCACCGCTAAGACGCGAAGGAAGATAAGGAAGATTTCTTTCAGAGCCGGAAGCGTTAGCGACGGTTTGTCAATTATCCTTTTACATTTGCTTATGCTTCCTTCGCTTGCGCTTCAGACTTGTAGGACAAGCAAGGCAAAGGAATAAGCTACTGCTTCTTTATGCTCTTTGCGGACCTTCCTATTGCCGTCATTCTCCGCGAAAGCGGGGAATCCAGAAATACAGGCAGCCAAAACACTAGACCTCCGCATACGCGAAGGTGACAAAGGCGCGGGGCTAAGACGCTAAGGAAGATTTCTTTCAGAGCCGGAAGCGTTAGCGACGGTTTGTCAATTATCCT
>CALARU010000112.1 GCA_937888715.1 uncultured Planctomycetaceae bacterium
GCCTAATCCTGCGATTATTCTTCCAGCAATGCAAATGCTGTAGGGGGCGTGAATCAGCCCACCATTAATGAATGATCCTGCTGCTAAACCAACCAATCCAATTCGTGTTAAGAAGAGAGGGGAAAATAGCGGTCCAACTTTTTTAGCAAGTATAAATCCAAACGCAATGGAAAAGAGAAGTGCGCTATGCAGGCCGTATCCTTGGGCTGAAATCCAGCCCATAGCGCCATCCATTTCCTTAAAATTCATGGTATGGCCGGCCGTGGTAACCCAAGCAATGGCGAGTGCAGCAAGTGCCCTGCCATGCAAAATGGTCTCGCAAGCCCAGAGAAGGGGGTTAAGAATCCTCATCGCCAAATACAAGTTTGCCGCTCCCGTTTAATTCGTTAATCCAAGAGATTTCCAAGCCCTGAGGAGTCTGGATGGTCAAAGAGGGTTTCAAGGGCGTTTTCATTTTTTGCAGAATGGTAAGCATTTGCTGGAAAGCAGATTTAACTTCCAGTTCTTTTTCTTCTTGTTTTAGAGTGCGCCAACCTTTGTTGGTAGTGAGAATTACAGGAAGTCGTAATTCTTGTTGGAAAACTCCAACACCATAGGGCAGAACAATTTTAGCAGGAGCGAGTATTTCTGTTTTACTGAATAGGGAGTCGCCCGCAGCGGATTTTCGTCCATTGATAAAACTTTTAATTTGTTTGGAAACATCTACAAGAGCAGGGTCTGTGATGTCTGATCTAGGGTAAGCGGGAGCGAGATTACCCTCGGGCATGGGCGGAATTTTTTCCGTCTGGGGCATTCCGCACCCAATCAATCCAAGAACTAAAAAAGCTAAGGTTCGTTTCATGGTTTCTTTTTCTTCGAACTATAGGGAGTGGTGGCAGGAAACACCCTTGTTTCTGAAGCTAGTGTTACAGGTCTATATTGTAAAGTACCAACCTTGACTTCAAAAATATCACCGGGCTCAAGATTAGCAACACTTCCTTTTTGAATACCTGCATAAGCTAGACCAAGCAAAAGGCCTGCGCCTGTGCCTATGCCGATGACGCCAATGCCGCCTTGGGTGTATTGGGCGCCAACACTTGCTCCGATAGTTGCACCTTCGATAATGAAAAGTGAATTCAAAAGATTGCGCCTCATTTTGGTCGTAAATCGGTTGTCTTCCATGTCCACTCTCCAGGGCGAAACCTCGTTGTTTTCAGCACTGATTAACTGGGAAACCTCGATGGTAAGTTTTCCATGTTTGCGAAAATAACTAGGGAGTTCGATGTTGGTGATGGTTCCGCCTACCAAAACCGGTGGCATTCCAATCTCTCTTTTTTCATCAATTTCTGCAATAAAGCGATCGCCTTTTTGCAGCGCAGGCAATCCATTAAGAAGTCTTTCGCCTGGGCTAAGTCCATCAGGGGAGAAAATTTCGCGAACCTTTAATTTGATGGTTGTATTTGGTAATAGAACCGACTCCTCCACCTTGGATGGTATTTCAGGAGTAAGCTTTGCGGGTGCAGGCTTTTCCTGCGCACATAACGCAGCAAGAAAAAGCGTCATAAAAGATGCGATCATTCCAATGGTTCCTTGCTTGCATATATTCTGTGAAGTACACGAGTCCACAAACCAGGCGTAGGTATGATCCTGTTTTTTTCAAGATTGGCAATTCCTGCTTTTTCGATGAAATCGAGAAGCAACTCGTTGGATCGTAAAACATCCAGTCTGGCTAATTGTAAATTGTACCAACCACCCCAGCGATTAGCCTGTGCCTGGTATAATCCAACTTTTGCAGCAAGCACATCCAGCTCAATCGATTGTTTTTGAGCAAGCAATCGTTCTTGTCTTTCCATCAATTCCAATGCCAATGCTTCTTCGCGGGTTCGTTGATCGTATTCTTTAATTGATTGCTCCCAACGATCCCAGGCATTGCCTGCATCTTCTTCAACATCGAGCAATACTTTTTCCAGATCTAATTGTGATTTGATCACATCGAGTTTTGATTTTCTGATATTCGACCATATACCGATATCGAGGGCAGGCAGATCGTATAAAGTACCAAAGATAATACCCAGAGTTGCAGGGCCAGCATTCACCGGGCCGGGCGATGTTCGTTTAAATGACATCGAAAAAGGTAAAGTACCGAGACCAAAGAGGCGTAGAAAATCTCTGCTTTCCTGCAACTGAGCTATTTTCAATCCCAACACTAAAAGCCTGACTTCCAACCTTTGTTTTTTAGCCCGCTCCACAGCTTCGCCTCGTGTTTGAGGAAAATCTGGAATGAGTGAAAGATTGATCAGATCGGTTTCTTCAAGATCAAAATGAAAATTAGTGTCCAGCTTGATAGGTATTGGGGTGCCTTCCTGTGGGACTAAAAGCCTGCTGGTATGCATGACTAATGCTAATTTTCTTTCAGAAATACGAAGGTTTTTTTCAAAGTTGGACAATAGTACTGCAGCTTTGGTTGCCCCTACTTTTGCTTCTGTAAGCTCTACATCATGCGCCTGTTTTTCGGCCAACTTCGAAGCGACTTGAATTTCAAGCCGTTTTGAGAATTCAAGTGCAAGATTCGCTGTTCTTATGCCGTACTCGAATTTTTTCGTGTCGAAGTAATTTTGGGCAGCTAGCTCTATTTGCGATCTTCTTACAAGATCTTCCATGATCTGCTTGGCTCGGATGCCTTCTTCTGCAATCGGAAGACTGGTGATTTGCCCGGTAGGATCGAGTGGGAAGAACATGTTGACACGATTCAATTCCGCACGATCAAGCCCTGGGGAGCCGGAGAAAGGTGTGCCACCGGTTACATCAGGGAAAATAATTGCGCTGGAAGATCTGCCATCAACTGTCCTAAATGCAGTAAACAATTGGGGCAGATTCGAGGTCGGGACAAAATGCTTGAGTGCTTCAAACTTGGCGACCGTTGCAGTTCTAACCGAAATGTTGGCTTGAACCGTAGCTACATTTTCCAAGCTTTTGGAAATCGCAGTTGCAAGCGTGGTGTATTGGATTTCGCCCATAGGGTCAGGCAGTTGCTTGGCGTTTATCTGTTCCTGCTGGCAGGGCAGAATTAATATCAAGAATAAGCTCAATCCTTGCATCATTTACATTCCTACCACTGGGTTTCCGACTGCTTGACCTTTTTATTCGTGTCGATTTGTATCTTGCACGACATACCAGGCCTGATTCTTGTATCCATGTTTTCTTTGTCGAAGAAGCGTAATCTTACAGGTAATCTTTGTACGATCCGGGTGAAGTTGCCTGTTGCATTATCAGGTGGAAATAGCGAAAACGCAGATCCTGTTCCGCCTGATATACTTTCCACCCAACATAAGAACACTTTTTCAGGAATGGCATCTACCCGAACATAAACTGCTTGCCCGACGCGGGTGTGATCTAATTGGTCTTCTCTTAAGTTTGCAACCACCCAAACATTATCAAGATCGAGAGGGGTAATGCTTAAAAAAGGTGATCTTGAATTAATCGTTAAGCCTAGCTGGGCTGTTCGTTTGCTGATGATGCCTGATTGCGGTGCGCGAATCAAGGTGTTTGATAAACGTAATCTTGCAAGGCTTAGTTTAGCCTGTGCCTGATCGATTTTACTATCAAGACTTCTACTTATCGATATTGCAATATCTGGTTGGATTTGTGCAGCTTGAGCCTTTGCAACTTCTGCCTTCGATTCTAATAAACTTCGTTTTGATTGCTCGAACAAAACCCCTGCCTGTTGTAATTGTAAACCACTCGCAAGCACTTGTTTTTCGGAAGAAGATATCTGGCTTTTAAGAGACTCCACCTTGGCAGTTGCTTCGCGAAACACTGCTTCTTTATTGTCTTTGTCTTGAATTGGAATATCGCCGCTGGCTGCCAACCTTTGAAAACGAACATAGTAGTCGCCCGCATTAACTTTCAAAGCTTCTAACCCAGGGAGTTGATCTTTCGAAGATTGTAAAAGTTCTTTCTCTTTGGCATAGATTTGATTGCGGGTCTGGATTTCGATTTCGCTCGATTTAACCAGTTCTTCTTTTTCTTGCATTTTGGCGCGGGCACCATCGAGTAATGCAATTCTATCTTCGCGGACTAGTGTTACATTAAAACGAGCTGCATCAGCTTCAGATTTTGCTTGTTTAAAATCAGCAAGAGCTTGATCAACTTCTAACTGGAAAGGAATCGGGTCTATTTGTATTAAAGGGTCGCCTGGTTTCACCACCATGTTGTCATCAACATAAAGGGCAACCACCGGACCACTTACTTCTGAAGAAATAGGGGTAACATTACCAACGACATAGGCGTTTTCTGTCGAGACTTCTGACATGCGCCAAACCCACCAGCCCAAAAGTATCAGACTTACCATGATTAGTAAGGCGATAGGCAAAAGTTTCCACATGCCATATTTGGTAGTGTGGGATTTTTCGTTTTCAGTAATCACACTGTTGGACATTGAAGCTCTGATCCAATGACAGATTAAGCAATTCGAACACTGTTATTTTATCGGATAGAAATAAAGCCGAGTTAAACCTTTTGCATAATAATGATCATAATGATAATGCGTGTCAGGGGAATTGGCTTGAGTGCGTAAAATAAGCAAGGCCAAGGCGGAGCCCTGACCTTGCTTCAATGTTGGTTTGGGAAAGCTTTAGAAAATAAGGCACGAAATTGGTTGAGCCAAGTTAAGGTAAGTCCACAAAACTTGGTTCAATCTATTATGCCTTTGCGTAAATCTCTGCGCCCTTTTCCACAAATTCTTTCGACTTTTCTTCCATCCCTTTCTTCAGGGCCTCTTCTTCGGCGATGCCATGTTCGGCGGCGTATTTGCGCACATCTTCGGAGATCTTCATCGAGCAGAAGTGCGGGCCACACATGGAACAGAAGTGTGCGGTCTTGGCACCTTCCTGAGGAAGTGTTTCGTCGTGGAACGAGCGCGCAGTGATAGGATCTAAGCTGAGGTTGAACTGGTCTTCCCAGCGGAATTCGAAACGTGCCTTGCTCAAAGCGTTATCACGGTATTGCGCACCAGGATGACCCTTGGCGAGGTCCGCAGCGTGCGCAGCGATCTTGTAGGTGATCACCCCATCCTTGACATCTTTCTTGTTGGGCAATCCCAAATGTTCTTTCGGGGTCACATAGCACAGCATCGCGCAGCCATACCAACCAATCATCGCAGCACCAATGCCGCTGGTGATGTGATCGTAGCCGGGGGCGATGTCGGTGGTTAGGGGCCCGAGCGTGTAGAAAGGCGCCTCGTGACACCACTCAAGTTGCTTCGCCATGTTTTCCTCGATCATGTGCATCGGCACATGGCCAGGGCCTTCGTTCATAACTTGCACGCCTTTAGCCCAAGCGCGCTTTGTTAACTCGCCCTGTACTTCGAGTTCGCCAAACTGTGCCTGATCGTTCGCATCTGCAATCGAACCGGGGCGCAAACCATCGCCTATAGAAAATGAAACATCGTAGGCAGCCATGATGTCGCAAATATCGTCCCAGTGGGTGTAGAGGAAACTTTCTTTGTGATGCGCTAGGCACCACTTCGCCATGATACTTCCACCACGCGAAACAATGCCCGTCATGCGATTGGCGGTAAGGGGAATGAAGCGCAGCAGCACGCCAGCGTGAACCGTAAAATAATCCACGCCTTGCTCGGCCTGCTCGATGAGAGTGTCGCGGTAAATTTCCCAAGTGAGATCCTCGGCCTTGCCACCGACCTTTTCAAGCGCCTGATAAATTGGCACCGTGCCAATGGGGACTGGCGAGTTGCGGAGAATCCATTCGCGTGTGGCGTGGATGTTCTTACCGGTGGAAAGATCCATCACGGTGTCTGCGCCCCATTTGGTCGCCCAACGCATCTTCTCGACCTCTTCCTCGATGCTCGAAGCGACGGCGCTGTTGCCGATGTTAGCATTGATCTTCACAAGAAAGTTGCGGCCGATAATCATCGGTTCGCACTCGGGATGATTAATGTTGATCGGAATGATGGCGCGGCCAGCGGCAACTTCTGCGCGGACGAACTCGGGCGTGATCTCTTTTGGAATGCGCTGAGGGAAGCGACGAAAGACCGAAGGCGAATACTCGCTGTTCGCAAGTTGGCTCGAACCAGAATGCTGCTTGTCGAGTACGTTGCGGACATTATCATTAGCCATCTCGGCCATCTTCGTCCGGCCCATATTCTCACGGATGGCGATGAACTCCATCTCGGGCGTAATGATTCCCTGCTTTGCATACCACAGCTGCGTGACGGGTTGGCCCTTGCTCGCACGGACCGGGCGGCGGCGTTGACCAAGCAGACCAGGAAATTCCACCAGCCGATTCTTCTCCGCCTTGCTCGCAAACTCCGCGTGCTTGCCAGACAGATAACCATTATCCATCGGTTTTACTTCCCGCCCATCGTATTCCTGAACATCGCCACGAGCTTGAATCCACTTTGAACGCAATGCGGGCAGGCCTTCGTCTGATTTGCCTGCAAATGTGGGATCACCCCAAGGCCCGGAGCAGTCGTACACGCGCACCGGCTCATTCGCCGTCACCGCACCGGTGTAAGATTTCGTCTCGCTGACGGTGATTTCGCGCACAGGCACTTGTACATCGGGGTGGATTTGGCCTTGCAGATAGACACGCTTGCTATTTGGCAGTTGCTCGCTGCTGTGTGGTTCGTTGGCTTCTTTGGTTGAAATCGGTTCGACAGGTGGGAGTTCTGGAGCGGCATTCTCGCGTTCGGCCCCCGAATGCATTTCAAGAGTAACGATACCCTTCCGTGCGGAATCCTTTTGCGTCATATCATAAGCTCCATATGAAGTTGCGTTTTATCGTAATTAATTAAGGGTAAGGCTTGGACAAATGAAAAGTGGTCGACATTGGCCGCTTTCTCACGCCGGCATTACCCGGGTCGAGTCCAAGGGTCTTTTCTCAGCTTTGCTTCTTGCAATGCACCCCTAGCGATTCATAGACAGTATACCTGTTGAATCAAGGTATGGCTACTTTCATTTAAAGGAATCCGATGTTTCCTTTTTATTCTTCGTGGATAAGGGTACAATGCTAGCTGTTCATTGCTTATTTGGAGTTTGATAAATGAATGCCCGGATAATGTTTGTAATTGCAATTTTGATCGGCTTTGCCGCTGCAATGCCAAATTCGCAAGCCTACCAAGCCCCCGAAAAATTGGTCGATAAGGTTCGTCTATCAATTGATAAAGGTATTCAATATCTGCGTGACATGGAAAAGGGAAAGGGAAATTGGGAATTAGACGCTGAAAGTAATATCCGCAAAGGTGGGTGGACCTCTCTTGCAATGTTATCCTTATTAAACTGTGGTGTACCCCCAGAAGACGAAATGATGAAACGCGGGCTTGAGTACCTGCGAGGCGTTCCACCTTCTCAAACTTATACTGTTGGGCTTCAAACCATGGTTTATTGCCTGGCTAGGCAACCACAGGATCGCGATCGCATCCAGCGCAATGTTGATTGGCTTAAATCCGCAAAGTTAAAAGATGGTTGGAGCTACGGTGAACGAGCTTTTGGCTCTGCTGATAATTCCAATACCCAATACGCATTGCTCGGGTTGCATGAAGCATTTCTTTCAGGCGCCAATGTTGATCGTAAAATCTTAGAAGAAGTGCGTAGCCATTTTATTAAAACCCAAGTCCCCAAAGATGGTGGATGGACTTACCGTGGGGGTGGCCTTACCACCATGACCATGACCACCGCTGGCCTTTCTAACTTGCTGATCACAGGTGCTGATCTGGAAGTTGGCAGACAGAAACTCCGTGACGATGGCGTTGCAGAACTCTGTGGAATTTACGAAGAGAATAAAGCAGTTGCTGATGCCCTGCGCTGGGTCGGGAATAATTTTCCTGCGAAGCTTACAGTAGAGCGGGCCCGTGCTGCTTTTCAACATCCCTATTACGGCCTTTATGGTATCGAAAGAGTTGGCAGGCTTACAGGCAACCGCTTTATAGGCGGGCATGACTGGTACAGGCTAGGTTGCGAATTTTTTGTCGATACGCAAAAAGCGGACGGCCGTTGGGATGGCGAAGGCAGGCAGTTCGATCACTGGCCCGTGGTTGCTACTAGCTTTTCATTGCTTTTTCTATCTAAGGGTAGAACTCCGGTTCTTATGACCAAGCTTGCTTACAACCGGGGCGATGATTGGAATAATAAACGCAGCGATTGTAAGAACCTCGTTGCTTTTGTCTCGAAGGAATTGTTCAAAGGCCAGCCAATGGCATGGCAGATATTTGATTCTCGGGCCAAACCTGCCGAGCAGGAAGATCAGGTTAAAGAACTCGCTGCTGAACTGTTGCAATCGCCTGTTACTTATTTCAACGGGCATAATCGTGCACCAACGGGCAAAGAGCGCGATATCCTACGAGAATACCTAAATAACGGTGGCTTTGTTTTTGCAGAGGCTTGCTGTGGCAGGCCTGAGTTTGATGCAGACTTCAGGGCCATGTGCAAAGAAATGTTTCCCGACAACCCTCTAGTTTTACTTCCAGACTCCCATGCGGTTTGGCTTGCAAGTGGGAAGTTTGCTGTACCACCCGGAGAGTTCCCAATCTGGGGCATTCAGCAGGGTTGCAAGACTATTTTAATGTATAGCCCCAAGGCAATCAGTGGATATTGGGAGGCTAACTCCACGAATATTGGCAGGGGATCTACAGCTTTTCAATTAGGGGCAAATATCATTGCTTATGCTACTGGCCTTGAAGCACCTAAGCCAAGACTTACCGAAGTTGAAATTTTTAAAGGTGATTTGAAATCAACCGTTCGCAGAGGCTTCCTTAGAGTTGCCCAAATCAAGCATGAAGGCGATTGGCAACCTGCGCCCCTTGCTATGCGAAACCTGATGGCGGATGTGCGCAAGTCGGGGCTTGATGTTTCGCTTGAAACCATCCCTTTACCTCTTGCTTCCGATAACATCGTCGATTTCCGTTTCCTTTACATGCATGGTAGAAGTGCATTTAACTTCCAAAAGCAGCAAATGAATCAGTTGCGCTTCAACCTTGAAACTGGGGGTGTGCTTCTTGCAGATGCATGCTGTGGTGCAAAGTCTTTTGATACTTCTTTCCGAACCTTCATGGACCAACTTTGGGAAGATAAGAAATTGAAATTGCAACCCATACCCTTGACAGATGAGCTTTACAGTCATCAATTGAATGGAGAAGCCTTGCGTGAATTGCGCTGTAGAAGAGAGGGCGCTGATGGTAAACCTGAACCTGGGTTTAAAAATGTCGCACCCTTGTTGGAAGGTATCAAACTGAACAACAGATGGGTTGTGATTTATAGCAAATATGATCTCGGGTGCGCTTTGGAAAAGCACAAGTCGACCGATTGTCTTGGTTACGATTACGATAGTGCCTTAAAGCTTGGTAAGGCTGCTGTCTTTTATTCACTCAAGCGATAGTGCGAATAATTCATTCGTCAGGGAGTTTTCAGAAATGGATAGTTGGTTCTTGCCCGTTGGCTTTCGGTTTTGCGGACTATATAGCGGTATTCGCCCAGACCCTCTAAGAAAAGATCTCGCATTATTCTTTTCTGATTTCCCCGCCTCTGCCGCTGGGGTTTTTACCACCAATAAAGTCAAAGCTGCACCTGTTCACCTGTGCAAAGAAAGGCTTCCCTCCGATCTCATCCGTGGGATTATCGTCTGCTCGGGCAATGCCAATGCCTGCACAGGAAAGAAAGGCATGGACGATGCCCTGAAGATGGCAAGTGTTACTGCAGAGGTAAACAAATGCGAAGATAAAGAGATTCTCGTTTGCTCCACCGGAGTCATAGGCAGGCATCTGCCCATGGATGTAATCGAGGTTGGTATCCGAAAGACTGCTGAACTGCTTAGCGATTCTGCTATTTCGCTTAGCGATGCTGCTCATGCAATTCTTACTACCGATACAAAAATTAAAGTTGTGACCAA
>CALARU010000113.1 GCA_937888715.1 uncultured Planctomycetaceae bacterium
CCTTTGGATGCCAAAAGTATAGATGTAGATTTGCCAATCCCAGTACCACCACCAGTAACAATTGCTGCTTGTTTTTGCATTTTAGCCTTTCTTAAACCTTATTTTTTAATCGATTTCTTAGCAACTTCCTTAATTTCAGCAGCGGAAAGATTCCGTACCTTGATATCCTTGATTGCGCCAACGGTATCATACGATGCAATACCAAAAGGGGTGGATACATTACATTCAATACGGATCCCAAGCTTTACATCCGAGGTGTCAAGGTCGACAGTCTGTTCTTTATCTATCCATGTTTCAACTCGTTTGTCGGTAACACGGATGCGGATTTTATACCACTGATCGTTTTTATATTCGATACCCTGCCCGGTTTGATTCTCAGATGCATCAATCCCATCAATACTTGAAAGTCCGGTAACAGATCCGCCCCATCCACCAACCACAAAAGAGCAAAAAGAATCGCCAACTGGAAAAGTGGTGGTGCAGAAAAAATCTCTTCCATCAACCCGCTTACTTTCCAAACTGACTTCGTAATTCATTTTTGGAAAATCTTTGCCATCATAGGTCAGCCCAGTCATTTTTGTACCTTTTTCCAAAATGATAACACCATCTTTTACAGAACTTTTCCCAGGTTTAAAAAAGTCCGATTGCTTCCATCCTTTAAGAGTTTTTCCATCAAAAAGCGATTTCCAATCAGCATTTTCATTGGGTGCTTGCGAAAATCCAGTCTTAGCAACTAAAAGCAAGCCAAAGCAAAGGGCAAAAACTGTCGTCTTAGATAAATTAATTTTTGAAAATATTAGCACATTATTCTCCTGTATGAAAAAATTGTTCATACTTAAAATAACCTATATCAATGACGTTTGGAAACCAAAAACAAATAGGAATGCACCTTTTATTGAAATGATCAAGGCGCTTAAATTGTGCACGAATTAGCCGATAAAATTATCCGCGAGTTTTTAGTGATGAAAGCCCACCATCGACAACAATAGTTTGGCCAGTAATCCAAGAATTTGCAGGGTCGAGAAGCCATACAACTGCAGAAGCAATGTCGGCGGGTGATCCTATTTTACCAAGTGGATGCATAGAAACAGATGCTTTCAAGGCATTTTCATTATTGGTGATTGATTTGGTTAAAGGGGTGTTAATTAACCCTGGTGCTACACAATTTACCCTTATATTTTTGGATGCATAAGTTGCTGCAGCAGACTTTGTCAACCCAATAATACCAGCTTTAGCGCAAGCAATAGCTTCGTGATTAGCCAGACCAATCTTAGCGGCAGCGGAGGAAATTAAAACAACCGAACCACCCCTGCCCATCATCGCTTTACACCCACTTCGTATGGTTGCAAACGAAGATGTTAGATTTGATTGAATAACAGAAAAGTATTCTGTTTCAGAGGTAATGTGGGCTGGTTTCAATAAAAGAGATCCACAGCAATTAACAATCCCGTCAACAACTCCAAGAGTTTTGATTGCAAACCCTATCAGTGAATCAACTTGAGAAAAATCTGAGGCATCCAGATTAAAAAATGAAGTATTTAACTCGTTAGATAAAGCTTCTAACTTAGATGAATCTTTGCCAGCTAAAAGTAAATTGGCACCATTCGCTTTTAAAGTCTTAGAAACAACAGAACCAATCCCACCATAGGCGCCAATTACTATAAATGAAGAATTACTGAAAGACATAAGATTTCCTACATAAAGATTTAATACTAAAAGACATTGTTAGGAATTAAAACTTTACGAAGTTTCTCCAGAGCAATGAATTGAATCTGCCTTACACGTTCTTTTGAAAGTTTAAGGAGTTTACCTACTTCTTCCAAACTTGTTAGGGGTTTATCACCTAAACCGAATCGTTCAGAAAGAATCAATTTTTCTCTCTCATCCAGTATATCACAATCTTTGGAAAAATAGGTATCAAGCACCGCAAGTGAAGTCGTGTGAGAAGCTGGAACAGTAGAACTCGCAGAAACATCAAAATTGTTACCAAACAAATGATCTAAAGATTCACACTGAACCATTTTCTCTGCAGTATTCTTATAATTGAGCCTAGACAAAGCACGCATAAGGCAGGTGAAAGCATAGGTGCTGAATCTTATCCCTTTCCAAGGATTAAAAGCTGCTACTGCCTGTATCAAAACAATTGTGCAGTTGCTTGAATTGTCATCCGCCATGAAACGCATTGGAGTCCATTTATTAACGGCTTTAAAGACCAATTTTCGGTTACCTTCAACAACTAAATTCCTCAGATCAAAATATGCCTTTTTCCAGAATTTTTTGCGTGAAACATTGAGTTCATTGAAAAAACGAAAGCCAGCATAGTGCATTCTTCTTGAAATATCCTTTGTGTAATCTTCAGGCATGTAGGAATCAGAAAAATCCATAGCAGGGAAATTAGAGGGATGGTAAAGCTTTAATGCTTTACTCGTATTAAAAGATTTGTTGTAAATAAACTTAATACCCGACTCTGAAGGTTCAGAAGAATGATCTTTGATAAGTTTGATAGCCATTAAAACACTCCTGTGCTAAAAGTTCAAATCGTTCTATTTAAATTACCGGAGCAATTTGGTAGTGTCAACATAAATTAAACGATTTGCACGATTTAGCTTTTGGATTATTGTTTTATGCTATAGAGTGACGATAAGATCAGGGATATTTCTTTTTAAAAAGTTTTCAGAGAGTTAAATAATGGGTGTAGCCCAATACATTTCAAGCCAGTTAGCCGGTAAGATTCTCGGCGTAAGTGTTTCAACAGTTAAGAGGTGGGTGGATGATAAAATTCTTCCGGCTGATATAACCCCAGGTGGGCATCGAAAAATTTTAGTAGCTGATTTGATTAGACTTTCACGGCAGGGCGTGCTGCCTGTTGGGGATTTTTCTAAGCTACCTTTAATTGAACCCCATCAAAATAATAGTGCCTTTTTGCAAATATCTGCTGATAATTTTTATCAAGCTCTTCGAAATCAAAGTTTGCTTTCTTGCAATAATATTATTCTCTCCGCTTATAAAAATAAAATGCCTATTGAGAAAATTACAGATGAAATTATTCAACCTAGCATGGCTAGGATTGGTGAAGAGTGGATGAATGGAACTCTCCCAATTTTCTATGAACATTGCTCGACTCAGCTTTGTATTTCTGCTCTTTTTGAATTACGCAGTTTTATCAACTCAAGAGATAATTCTAACGGGCCTATTGCGATTGGGGGTTGCACCACTAATGAGCATCATCAACTCTGCAATATGCTGGTAGATGTTTTATTGTTTGATCTTGGGTGGAATACAATAAATATTGGTGCCAATACCCCGATTGAGTCGTTTATTGATGGTATCAATCATTTTAAACCTAGGCTTGTTTGGATGTCTACGACCAATATTTCTAATGTTGATGAATTTGTTAAAGACAACCTTTTACTATTTGATAAAGTTTGTAATGCGGGTTCTGTACTAGTAATTGGCGGTCAAGGGTTAACCCCTGCGATCCGAAAAAAGATTAAGTTTCATTTTTATGGCGACACGATGTGCCATTTGGCTGACTACGCTAGAGGATTATTTCCACCAGTCGTTTTGCCACAGCGTGGAAGACCACCTTTACCGGTTTAAATCTTGCTACCGTAACGCTTCACCTAAAGGTTGACTTCAGTATTAATCTTAAGATAATTACGCACCTCTTATTTTTGTTAAGGATGCGAACTGGGAATGCAGTAGTAGATCCATGAGGACCGTTGAGGTAATTAATGGTTAAGTTAGGATATTTTTCAATACTGGTTTTCAACAGCTATGCCGATTAAGCATGGGGGCATGAATTATTTATGGTTGGTTACTGAATCCCAAAACCTTCATGTTTACATTTATTTGGTTTCGATCTTGAAACTTTCAGTTACAATCTTCAGAGGCTTGATTTTTAACATATAAGAGTTGATCTTGCTTCTGTTATGAAAGCCATTGCATCTTAGAACTTAATAGGCGGATTTACGATCATGAATACCATTCTATTTTTTAAAAATATTCTTATTAGTCTTTTTGTTGTTTCTATGTGTGGGCAATTTGCTAGCGCAGTCGAGATTGATTTTAATCGACAAATTCGTCCTATTCTTTCTGATAATTGTTTTCAGTGTCATGGGCCGGATCAGTCCCACCGAAAAGCTAATTATCGTTTGGATACCAAAGAGGGGGTTTTTGCAGTTGGTAAATCAGGGACTAAAAACATTTTACTGCGGGATGCGAAGAATAGTGAATTAGTTCATCGAATTGAAGTAGAGGGTGATGGGTTAATGCCACCGCTAAAGTCAGGTAAAAAACTTAACGCTGATCAAATTAAGCTGATCAAGCAATGGATCAATGAAGGTGCCAATTATGGAGAGCATTGGGCTTTTGTTGTTCCCAAATCAAGTAGGGTTCCTAGTGTTATTAATAGCAAGTGGGTTAAGAATCCTATCGATGCTTTTGTTCTTAGTCGCCTCGAATCTAGCAATATAAGTCCATCGCCTCAAGCCTCCAAAGAGGTTTTAATCCGAAGGCTCACTTTAGATTTAATTGGTTTGCCTCCAAGCCTTAAGGAAGTTGATGATTATATTCGTGATGGTTCTCCCCAAGCATATGAAAAAGTTGTTGATCGCTTGCTTGCTTCGAATCAGTATGGTGAGCGAATGGCTATGCAATGGCTTGATTATGCAAGGTTTGCTGATAGTAATGGTTTTCAAACCGATTCAAGTCGAAGTATGTGGGCTTGGCGAGATTGGGTTATTAATGCTTACAACATAAACATGCCTTTTAATCAATTCACTATTGAACAAATTGCTGGTGACATGCTTCCTAATGCCACCAAATCTCAAATTATTGCAACAGGATTTAATCGGAACCACCGACTTAATGGCGAAGGTGGACTTATTGCAGAAGAATGGCGCATTGAAAATGTTATTGACCGGGTTGACACCACTAGCCAAACCTGGTTGGGGTTAACCCTCGCTTGCGCTAGGTGTCATGATCATAAATATGATCCAATATCACAAAAAGAGTTTTACCAATTCTTTGCATTTTTTAATAATCTTCCTGAAAGTGGAACCTTGGCAGGAAATCAAACGGGTGGTAATACTGATCCCATTGAAAAAATTGAATCTCCTTCACAAATCGCAGAGTCTTTGAAAATCGAACTTGCAATTAAAGAACAAGAGGCGTTGATTCTTAAACTTGATGAAAAAGTGGATCATATGATCAAAGAGTGGGAACCCGTTTTTAGAGCGAAAGTTAATTCCACAGATAATGTTTGGATTCCTTTAACCCCTAATAATGTAAAATCAGAAGGTGGCGCAAAATTCAGCAAGCTTTCAGATGGGTCTTATCTTGCTTCAGGTAAAAATCCTCCTAATGATGTCTACACCATTATCTCTCCCATTTCCAAAGGTGCTTTTTCAGCAATTTTGTTGGAATGCTTTCCAGATCCCTCCTTGCCCAATCAAAGTTTGGGCCGGTTTTCAAATGGGAACTTTGTTCTCTCAAAAATTGAAGCAGAGTTATCTTCCCCATCTTTAAAAACACCTCTTAAAATATCCTTTAATAAAGCGATCGCTGATTATTCGCAGAAAGGTTGGGATATTACTAATGTCGTAGGCAATAGTTCCTCCAAAGGCTGGGCTGTTGATGGGCCGACTCGACGAGATATTACTAAAGCCATGTTTGTATCGCCTCAGTTGGTTGATATTCCGGATAATGCCACAATAAAAATTATTTTGTCTCACCAAGCTTTATCCCAGCATAATATCGGTCGTTTCAGGATTGCTATTTCATCAGTTCCCAGGGAATTAATTACCCTCAATGGTTTTCAGATCCCCGTAAATGTTACGAAAATACTTGAAATTGATATCCAGAAAAGATCGCTTCAACAAAAAGAAGAATTAAGGAAATATTACAAGGCTACGTCTTTCAAAGAGCATAAGTTAGCCAGCGATAAACTTGTTCTTCTTAAAAATAATCTTGTTGATAGTAAGAAAAATATACCAGGTGTTATGGTAATGAAAGAAGGACCAGTTAGAGATACCTTCATGCTTATTCGAGGTGAATATGACAAAAAAGGCCCTAAGGTGGTTGCTGGTCTGCCTTCAGTTCTTCCCCCGCTTCCCAAAGACAAGCTTATGAATAGGTTAGGTCTCGCCTATTGGATGGTCGATCCTTCCAACCCTCTTACATCAAGGGTATGGGTAAATCGCATGTGGGAAAAGTTTTTTGGGTATGGCTTAGTTCGTACTAGCGAAAACTTTGGTGCTCAGTCCGAATTCCCATCTCATCCGGAGTTACTTGATTGGCTTGCAAGTAAGTTTGTATCTTTGAATTGGGACATGAAAGCGATGCAAAAAATAGTGGTGATGAGTTCGGTTTATCAACAATCTTCCAATCTTAATTCTAACTTGTTAAATATTGACCCTGAAAACCGACTGCTTGCCAGAGGTGCTCGGCTTCGTCTATCAGGCGAAACTCTTAGAGATCAGGCGCTTTCGGTAAGCGGATTATTAGTAAATAAAACAGGTGGTCCTTCTGTTCGTCCTTATATGCCTGAAGGCGTTTGGGATGAAACAAGTCGATATGGTGATCTCAGAAATTATAAGCACGATAAAGGTGAAGCCCTTTACCGAAGGACAATGTACACCATTTGGAAAAGGACAGCCGCTCCACCCACCATGCTTCTTTTTGATGCGCCTAACCGTGAAGCTTGCAGCGTTAAAAGATCAAGAACTAATACCCCACTTCAAGCATTAGCTTTATTAAATGAAGTTACTTATGTTGAAGCAGCACGAAAACTTGCTGAAAAAATGATTCGTGAAGGCGGAAATACTCCCGAAGATAAATTAACTACCGGTTTTAGAATCGTTACCGGAAGACATCCCGATTCATCGGAGTTATCAATATTGCTAAAGGGGTTCCATAAAGATTATCAAGAATTTAAATCTAAACCGGAAAATGCTAAACGATTTACCTCCCTTGGTGAATCACCAATTGCTAACACGACTGATATTAATGAATTGGCAGCGTTTACCCTTTCTGCAAATATTCTTCTCAATTTAGATGAAGTAGTAAATCGAGAATAGTTTTAAAACCTTATTTACAGGTATGATACCAATGAAAATTCCTGATCTTTTGCAATTCCAAGACCAATTGAACCGAAGGGCTTTTTTTAAAGGTGCTTCTTCGGTTATGACTGCTGCAGCAATGGATTCCCTGCATCCGCAACGGTTGTTTGGGAATACAACCAACATTAAACCGAAAGCTAAAAGAGTTATTTACCTTTTTCAGTCGGGAGCTCCCTCCCAGATGGATTTATTTGATAATAAACCCGCTATGATTGCTAGAAAAGGAGAAGATCTTCCTGATTCCGTAAGAAAAGGCCAACGCC
>CALARU010000114.1 GCA_937888715.1 uncultured Planctomycetaceae bacterium
GCATCAACAGCATTCCCACCAGATTTAAGGATTTGTAAACCCGCATCAGAACCCGGTTGCGAAACAGAAACCACCACGCCCTTATTGAATGATTCAGCACCTTGCAAAAAAGTGCAGGTGAGGGCAAGTGTAACTAGAATGCAAAACCTATAAGCAATCTTCATAATGGCCCCAATAGGAAATCAATTACTTTGGATATGGTAACGATTTATCGGGAATTAAATAAGATGAAAAATGAATCAAGAAAAAGCAGGGATGGGTGTGCCGTAATAAATATTGTTCGGGCGTTGAGTGGCGTCATGCCAAACTGCATCTGAGGGGATGCCAAGAGAGTTGTAAATTGTTGCAGCAAAACTTTCTGGTGTGTAAGGTTCAGTAGCGGGGAAGCCGCCATTTTTATCAGAACTACCAACAACCGTACCACCTGGAATGCCTGCCCCAGCAAAAAAGACGCTTTGAACAGCTCCCCAGTGGTCCCTGCCTGGAAGTTTGTAATGTGCAGGCAAGCCGAAGATTTTTGGAGTGCGGCCAAATTCGCCAGCCATTACTACAAGTGTGCTTTTTAATAATCCGGATTCTTCAAGATCATCAAGCAGCGCAGAGAGGCCTCTATCGGTTGGGGGAAGCAGTTTTTCTTTCAGGTGGGGGAAAGCATTGCCATGGGTATCCCAAGTTTCATTATTACCAAGATTAACTTGAATGAGCGGGACGCCAGCCTCTGCTAAGTTTTTAGCCATCATAAGAGACCAACCAAAGGAATTCTTGCCATAGCGTTCCTGTTGTTTTTCAGGCGCAGTCGTAACATCGAAGCATGTTCTGACTTTAGGATCAACAAGTAGGGAAAGAGCGCCTTGATGAAAACGATCAAATTGGTTGACGGTAGCCACGGTTTCGAGGTCGCTGACTTGTTTGTCTAGATTTTTCATAAGAGAAAATCTGTTTTGCAAACGGGTGTTGGTCAAGGATTCAGGTAGTGAAAGATTCGGAGCTATAAAGGCCCGTTTTGCACCTTTGATTTCTCGTTGCTGATGATCAAATTCATAGGTGGGAAATGCGCCGTAAGCTTTGGAATCGAAGGGTGAAGCCTCGATGAACCAAGGGTCGCCCCTGGTACCCATTTGCCCGCCAAACTGCCCAGGAATAACCCTGCCTGAATTATGAACCAATCTCTCGGGCAAAACTATTGCAGGTGGAAGGTTGTTGCTTGGTTTGGTGACATTCCCAATGATTGATGCCATTGAAGGCCAATCCGAGTTTTTTGGTTTGCTTGGGTCAAACCCCGCAGGGGAATCTGCGCGCCCGGTCATCATGATTAAGTGGCCAAGGGAGTGATCATTGGTGCGGTGAGTTAAAGAACGAAGCAATGCCCATTTGGAACTTCGAGCAGCAAGCATTGGTAGATGTTCGCAAATGGTGATCCCAGGTGTTTGGGTGGCAATAGGTTTGAACTCGCCTCGGATATTTTCTGGCGCATTCGGTTTAAGATCGAAGCTATCTATTTGAGAGAGACCACCTGAAAGAAAAATAAAAATCACAGACTTGGCTTTGATCTTAGGCTTTGCAGAGGTTGTTTCCATAGCTCTTAAAGCATGCAAATGATTGGTGCCCAAACCCAACAATCCAACTGCGCCCGCCTGTATCGCTTGCCTGCGGTTTAACTTAGGGTGTTGGTAGTTTTGGAAATTAAGCGTCATTAGCTACAATTTTCCTGATTGCATTAAGGTTGGAACTAAACCATCATGTAAACATTGTGTCATAGGCACATGGTTGTTGGCAACTATATTTCAGGATTAAAACAATGAATCAAATACTCCGATTAACTGCATTGATGGTGTTAGTTTTAATGGCACCTTTGTTTTATTCGGAAGTGGGCAGGTCGTTTCCTGAGGAAAAAACTGAATTAAAATTAACTTTAAGATCAAAGAAAGAAATAAAGGGCGATAAAAAGGATTGGGCAACAGAACTTAAGGAAGAAAAATGGATTGCATCAAAAACCGCAGTAGTGGTTTGCGATATGGGGGACAAGCACTGGAGCAATAATGCCTCAGTTCGTGTTGGTGAAATGGCACCCACGGTAAACCTTTTTGTAAAGAAAGCCCGAGAGAAGGGCGCAACTATCATTCATTGCCCCAGTGATACACTCGAGTTTTATAAGGATACCCCTCAAAGGTTACTTGCAAAAAATGCCCCTGTGGTTACCACGCAAATCCCCCTGATGCGGTGGTGCAAGCTTGATCCAACTGCGGAGGAAAAACTTCCAATTGATGATACCGATGGCGGGGATGATTCTATTCCTAAATGTAAAAATTACCGGGCTTGGACCAGGCAAATTGATGCCATCGAGATTTATCCGCAAGATGCCATTACCGATAGTGCGGAAGCTTTTTACCTGATGAAACAAAAAGGGATCACGCAAGTGCTGGTGCTTGGCGTGCATACGAATATGTGTGTATTGGGCAGGCCATTTTCTATCAGGCAAATGGTGCAGCAGGGGATGAAGGTTGCTTTGGTTCGGGATTTAACGGACACGATGTACAATCCGGAAAAAGCGCCATTCGTTAGCCATTTTACTGGTACAGACCTAGTTGTGGAACATATTGAGAAGTTTTGGTGCCCGACAATTAGCAGTAATCAAATATTAGGTGGAAAGGAATTTCGGTTTAAAGAGGATAAGCGCCCTCGGGTTTTATTTGTTGCTGCAGAGGATGCTTATAAGTCAAGAAATTGGATTCCAGAGTTTGCGCTAGCAAGACTTGGAAAAGAGTATCAATCTCTATTTGCCTTTTCGTCGGAAGCTAGGTTTGGCAGCCTCCCTGGATTGAATATGCTTGATTCCGCAGATTTACTTGTGCTCAGTTTGCGAAGACGGGGAGTGCCTGAGGAAGAGATGAAAATGCTAAAAGAGTACATCAGCAAAGGAAAGCCTTTACTTGCGATCCGGACTGCAACTCATGGTTTTGCGCCTAATATGAAGTTGCCTGCTGGATATGCTGAATGGAAGGAGTTCGATAAGGATGTTTTGGGCTGTAACTATCAGGGGCATGAAGTTGCAAATTCTTTGACGCAGGTTATGCCTGTACTAGATCAGTTTAAAAACATCAATTTTGATAAAGTGAAAAATGAAAAGTTGGCTTCACATCTTTATAAAGTGAATCCTCTTGCCAAGGATGCGAAGGTATTGCTCGAGGGTAAATCCGTTCCTGGTGGAAAAGTGGAGCCCGTGGTATGGATGAGGGAAAAGCCAGAGGGCAGGGTGGGTTGTTTTACTTTGGGCCACTTCGACGAGATGAAGCATGAGGAAATCCAACAGGTATTAAAAAGCACGATTGATCTGGTGATAGGTAAAAGCAATTTAAAGTAAAAGATTGCCCAGATTGTAAAAGTTAAAATGGGAGGGGCTACGCTTGAAAGGTTCGATTTGATCGCGCCTTGGATTAAATCTGATGGCTTCAGGAAGGAATTTGTTCCTACTATTCAGATTGTGATGAATTTAACATCCACCTGTTCGAAACCCATAAGGAATAAAGCTTTGAATCGACTTGCATGCAGTTTTTGTGGGGTACATTCGTTGTATGATGCACAAGTTTGATCTGCGCGCAGGAGGGTTGCGAGATGTTAGTATTAAGTCGTAAACTTGGAGAAAAGATTTATATTGGAGAGAATGTTTGCATTACTGTCGTGGATATAGACAGGGGCAAAATTCGACTTGGTATTGAAGCTCCACGAGATGTACCAATCTACCGCCAAGAATTGCTTCCTTCAAAGGGTGGCGAAGCAACCGCGCAAGAAGATACAACCTCTGCGATTGTTCAATAATCCTAAACCTTTAATAATAAAAACAAGACTCTGATTAACTTCAGGGTCTTGTTTTTATTTAGGGGGATGTTTTTTTGAGCAAGTGAATCTTAGATTGATTACAATCGTGAATATGAGCGAGCTTTTCAAAAAATCATTGGCTAAATTTGGGCCCGAAAGAGCCTACCCAGTTCCATCGCTAGAGTTTTCTCGCCAGTTCTGCCTTACCTTTACAAATAATAATTACGAAAATTTCAGCGTTGTTTCCAGACTGCTTCCCAAACCTTTGATACCCCATTTTCATGCAGTCTATTCTTTCTGCAGATGGGCCGATGATCTGGGGGATGAAACAGGCGGTGGGGAAACAGCATTAGAATACCTGCGATGGTGGCGCTTAGAGTTAAGCGAGTGCTACAAGGAAACGCCTTACCATCCGATTTTCGTAGCGTTGGCTTCTACCATCAAGCGGTTTCACATTCCCGAACAATTATTTAAAGACTTAATTTTTGCATTTGAGCAGGATCAATTGGTGCTTGAGTACCAAACTTATGATCAGTTGCTTCAATATTGTAAATACTCTGCAAATCCGGTGGGCAGGTTGGTTTTGCTGCTGTGGGAAACATACGACGAAGAAAAAGCTGTTTACTCTGACTATATTTGTACTGCGCTGCAACTTGCAAACTTCTGGCAGGATGTTGCGAGAGATTTTCTAATAGGAAGAATTTACATTCCTGCAGAATGTAGATCGAGATTTAATTATAGCTCCGAAGATTATGGCAATCGAACGCAGAATCAAGCTTTTGAATCAATGATGGCCGACCTGGTTGATCGTACTGAAAAAATGTTTTTTATGGGCAGCCCATTGCTAAGCATGGTGCCCAAGGCTAGAAAAGTAGACTTGGAGTTATTTATGGAGGGTGGGCTTTCCATTCTTGGTAAAATAAAAAAAATGAACTACAAAGTGTGGGAAGCTAGGCCTTCTCTATCTAAATGGGAAAAGATGATGATTTTAGGGAAATCACTTTTGAAACGCCTGCCATTGCTTACGAGATCGTAGTTGCTGCCGTCTTTATTGTTTAGGAGTTGGAAGCGGGATGCTGTCGCAAAAAGAATCATTTGATTATTGCAGGAAAATCGCCAAGGAACAGGCTGGGAATTTTTATCTCACCTTTCATCTTCTGCCCAAATTAAAGAGCGATTCCATGTGTGCTCTTTATGCTTTTATGCGTATCAGCGATGATATTGCAGATGAACCGGGCGAGATTAATTTAATACGAAAAGCATTGGGCGATTGGCGTGAACAGACTTTAGGCGCATTAAATGGGCAGTTCAGTCATCCAATCCATCCAGCTTTTGCCTTGATGGTTCAAAGGCATCAAATACCTCATCAGTATTTGCTTGATGTGTTGGATGGGGTTGAAATGGATCTCGATATCCATCGCTATCAAACATTTGATGAGCTTTACAAATACTGTTACCGGGTGGCATCTGCAGTTGGTTTATGTTGTATTCACTTATGGGGGTTTAATTCTGAAAAAGCCTTGCTGCCTGCTGAATCTGCAGGTATTGCATTACAATTGACCAATATTCTCCGCGATATCAAGGAAGATTACGCTAGGGGTAGAATCTATCTTCCACAAGAAGACATGGTTAGGTTTGATTATGATGAGATCAAATTAAATAATAAAGTAAGAGACGAGTGCTTTTTTAATCTGCTTGATTTTCAGGCTAAGAGGGCTGCAAAATACTATGAACAAGCCCAAGAATTGACCCAATATCTGGATGGTAACGCACGGGGTATTTTTCTTGCAATGTTGCATACTTACAAAGCTATTCTCGATAAAATGCAGAAGAATAATTTTGATTTGTTTAACGACAGAGTCAGGATCGGTACTTTTCAAAAATTATGTCTGCTAGCAAAATACCTTCCTTATTCATGGAAGTCATCTTGATGCTGGTAATCAGCACAGGGAATTGTATCTTATTATTATGAACTTTTTACCAAGGAGATTCTGGAATGAAATTAGCAACGATTCAAACCCCACAAGGAAACAGAGCGGTACTTTTTCATGATGGTGCGCATATCGATATCAATGCCACCGATCCTTCACTACCCTCGAGTGTAAAAGCTATTTTAGAGGCTGGTGATGATGTGTTGAAAAAGGTAAAGGCGCTGGGCGGTTCAGCCAAAGCAGTTAAAATTGCTGCTGATAAAATCGCTTTTGCATCTCCTGTAGTTGATCCCAACAAGGTTGTTTGCATCGGCCTGAATTATAAAGACCATGCTGCTGAAAGTGGCATGCCCATCCCCAAGGAACCTGTTCTTTTTAGCAAATTCCCCACGGCTTTGACCGGCCATGATCAACCTATTCTTCTCCCGCCTGTAAGCTCTAAAGTTGATTACGAAGCGGAACTGGTTCTCGTTGTTGGTAAAAAAGGTAAAAACCTTAAAGCTCATGATGCCATTAATTGGCTCGCAGGATACACCATCGGGCATGATGTTTCTGCAAGAGATTGGCAGTTGGAAAAAGATGGTAAGCAATGGATGGCAGGAAAAACATTCGATACCTTTGCACCATGTGGTCCTTATCTTGTTACCTGTGATGAAATTCCTGATCCCCATAAATTAGCCATCAAACTTAGATTGAATGGCCAAACCATGCAGGATAGTACTACTAGTCAGCTTATTTTTTCGGTGGGTGAAATTCTTGCTTACCTAACGCAGGTGGTAACTTTGTTGCCAGGCGATTTAATATTTACCGGCACGCCCCCAGGCGTGGGTATAGCTCGAAAGCCCCCTGTTTATCTTAAGGCAGGAGATCTTTGTGAAGTTGAAATTGAAGGCTTGGGAATTCTTCGGAATCCAGTAGCAATGGGTTAAGCGGTGCTATGTATTTTTGATTAGATTGAGTTTGGAATGATTCGGGGTGGCGCAGGCTGCCCCGATTTCTTTTTACCAGCGTCTTCTTTAGGTTTCAAGAAATCCCATTCGTCTTTTTGGGGCGCTTTACCTTTTTGAGCTTCTTCGATTTGCTTGGCAATTGCTGCGATTTGCGTAAGGATCATATGGCCATCCAAAGACTTCTCTGCGGTATCAGTTTTACCCATTAAGCTTTTGAACAAATCGGTATCTGGTTTATCGCCCGCGGGAAGATGCAGGTTCTCGATGATATTTGGGTGCTGAGTTCCCCAAAGATTTTCATGACAATTCAAAGTGACTAAAAGATCTACCGGGGTAGGGTTTACTTTGCCTGCCAGCCAATATGCAGCCGTACCGCCCAAGCCATGCCCTACGATTACAAAGTGCATTTCCGGATCGTTCTTGCTTAGGGTTTCAATATCCTTTGCGAACTGATGTGCGTGGTAGAGATAGCCAAAGTAAGTGTTATTAAAGCCAGCGGCTCGAACTTGCGCATTTAATTCACGAAACCCGCCACAATCACAGAAATCGAAATCCTCTATGAAAAAGACTGCGACTTTGCATTTCGAATTCGCAGAAGAGTCTGCGGTTAAGGTAGCGAAATCTGGTTGCAGAGTTCTGATGAAGGGTTCGTAAGGGTAATAAATCTGACAGCCGAGTGCAGAAAAAAGCATCCCGGTTAAAGGAATCAAGAACTGGTAAATTGATTTCTGGAAGCCCATGAATAAACCCTACCCAAATAAAACCTATAAGAAGCACTATGTTCTATTCGGGTAAGGCAAAGAATGAGCTTTAGGGAAAAGCTAAGAATAATCCGAATTTTACCATGTTGGTAAAAGGGGAAGAATGGGATGCAATCCAATTCGGTTAGGCTTTTCTACCCTACGATCACCACTTTCTCTGTATTAACGGATTGAATTTCCTTGTGGCACAAAACCAATGCATCGCGTGCCAGGGCGCCACTCAGCAAGTCTGGTTCGATCCCTTTGACCACTCCGTTAACCGCGGCTTGAATTTCTTTAGTGAATGCAAAAAGTGGATCGCCAACGCCACTCAAAACTGGTTGTTTTGTTTTGCCATCTTTGGTGAGTAAGGTAAGAGGCTGGCCAACAGAATGATAAGTGAGGGTGGCTTTTTCCATGTAGATATCGAAACCATGTGCAAATGCTCTGCCGTCCATATTAAGTGCGCCACTGCTGCAAGAAATAGCAGGGCCATTATCCCCATACAAATATTGGGTGGTAAGGAACTCGACGGTGCCATCGTTTCGGGTGATCCCGTTAGAGAAAACCCTGCCTGGAACGCCGGCAATAAGGCCGATAAAGTGAGTATCGTGGATGTGTAAATCAACAGCAGGGCCGCCAGTTTTAGAGCTGTCATCGATGTCGCTCGACCAATCAGGTTTAGAGATGACCCTGACAAAATGCGCAGCTTGAAGCCTGCCATATTTTTCCGATTTAATGGCCTCTGCAGCAAAAGCGAATTCAGGAAAGAAAGGAAGAACATGTGCAACCATCAAAAGTTTACCTGCGTTTTTTGCAGCCTTCACCATCGCATCAGCCGACTTGATATCTAAAGCGATACTCTTTTCGACAAGCACATGTTTGCCAGCTTTAAGGGCAGCAATCGCCATGCTGGGGTGAAGATGGGTGGGTGAGCAGATATCAATCAGATCGATATCAGGATCAGTAATCATATCTTCAAAGCGGTCAAATTTTTTATGTTGTGAAAGGTTCATTTGAGTGCCTGCGGGGCCGAAATTGCCTTGAATCCCGCGCCAGTCACCTGCAAGTTTTTTAGGATCTCGACTAGAAATAGCAGTAACCTTTGCACCTTTAAGTTTTTGCGCAGCAAGGTAATGAATCATTCCCATGAAGCCAATGCCAGCGAGTCCAATGCGAATCATGTCGACAACCTTTCAAATTAAACAAGTAGAGACAAGTGGGTATCATAACCTGATTTGGGCCAAATACCATAGTTATAAGGGCCTTAAAATGTAACGATTATGCGGGCCTTTGTAGGCCTCGGAAAAATCTTCCCAACGCAATCTACCCTAATAAGTGTTACAGCTTTTTTCAGAATGTGAAAGTGTATCGGTAGTAAGGTTTCTCTGTGAGAAATTAACTTTCCTGCCCGGGCAATATCCACGGGTAAATTCTTTTATTTGTCGATTTTAAAACCTATCGCTTAAGGTTATTTGTTTGTTATTGGCTGTTTGGAGGGAATCATGGACAGTCGCTTTTTTTTGGTAATGATGCTTGGGGTTGCCAGTATGGGGCCTGTGCAAGCAGGTGTAATTAATGGCAGTTTGTTCTTTGGCAAGAAGCCAGTTAAAAACCCAGTAGAAAGAGTTCCCGAGCTAATCGGAATTCTTAAAACCGATGGGGATGAAGACAAAAGAGCTGATGCAGCATCGGAGCTAAGGCAATTCGATCCTGCAGCCTTCCCTATGGTGGTGCCTGTGTTAATCGAAGCATTGGCTAACGATAAAAAGCCCTCAGTAAGGGCGGAATCAGCCATATCACTCAGCAAGATTAGGCCGGTTTCCCCGTTTGTAGGGCAAGCACTTGAAAATTCGATAAGCACAGATGCATCCATGAGAGTGCGTATTCAAGCAAGAAGTTCCTTGCTCCAATATAATCTTGCAGGGTATAGGTCTGCGCCTAAAAATATCGAAAGCGCAATCCAAAGCGGTGAACCGCCGCTTGCAGATGCACCAACCATCATTCCAACATTTCCGGTTTCCAACGGGGCACCATTAATTGCCAAGCCAATATCAAGAATGAATTTGCTGAATCCTGGTACGAACCCAGCATTGAAGCCAGTGCCATCTTCGAAAAAAGCTGAGCCATTGAAATTGGAACCCTTAAAGAAAGACAGTAAGGTTAAAGTTATCGATGGGCCAGAACTTCTGCCTAACTAGGGTGGTAAACTGGATTATTATAAAAGGAAGAAGGACTGGAGAAATAACTCCAGCCCTTTTTTTGTGTTTTAGGTTGAAAGCAAAAGCGGATGAAGCTTAAGATTTTTTGGGCATTGCATGGGTCGGGTGTCCGAAAATAGATTCAGCAGCTTCTGAAAGGGTTTCAGAAAGAGTAGGATGCGCATGCATAGTCATGGCTAAATCGCGTGCACAAGCGCCCATTTCGATAGCAAGCATAGCTTCGCCAATCATTTCGCCAGCATCGACTCCAACAATACCAATGCCAAGAATGCGCTCCGTTTTTGGGTCTACTAAAAGCTTGGTAAGGCCTTCGGTGCGTTTGCGAGTCATGGCTCTGCCTGACCCTGCCCAAGGGAAACGAACGCGTTTAACTTCAATGCCTTTGGCTTGGGCTTCATTTTCAGTTAAGCCACACCAAGCAATTTCTGGATCGGTAAAAATAACCGCAGGCACCGCTTTGACATCGTAAACAGCAGGCTCGCCACAAATCACTTCAGCAGCAATCTTGCCTTCGTAGGTAGCTTTATGCGCAAGCATAGGATCACCAGCGACATCGCCAATTGCAAAAATATGCTCAACAGCAGTCCGCATTTGATCATCAACCGGGATGAAACCTTTTTGGTCTAAAACGATGCCGGTTTTATCGAGGCCGATATCGCCAGTGTTGGGCCTTCTGCCAACCGAAACCAGAACCCTGTCAAAAATCGGTTCTTTCTCGGTGACTTCTGGGCCTTCGATAGTTGCTTTGATTCCCTTTGCAACTTCTTCAACTTTGACAACCTTGGTTTTAAGGAAGATTTTGTGAAAGATGGTTTCAAGTCTGCGGTGTAAAGGCATAACAAGATCGCGATCAGCGCCAGGCAATAAGCCATCCGACATTTCTACAACGGTGACTTTACTACCCAAAGAAGCATAAACAAAACCCAGTTCTAATCCGATGTAGCCACCACCAACGACGAGAAGCTTAGCAGGAATATCTTCGAGTTTCAGAGCGCCTGTGGAATCCATGATGCGATTGGTGGGAAGGTTGAAAGCAGGTGGCTTAGTTGGGCTAGACCCTGTACTAATAATACATTTTTCGAATTTGACAGAGCCTTTGCCTTCGACCTCGATGGTGTTGGGCGAGGTAAACTTACCTTTGCCTTGAACAAAGTTAATTTTTCGTGCATCGCAAAGCCTTCCCAGATTGGTGGAAAAGGAGCTTACGACATTCTGCCAATGGCCGCGAACGAGATTGAGATCGATCTTTGGTTCGCCGAATTTAAGTCCAAAGTGGATACCTTCCTTGGCATCTTGGATTAGTTTAGCGATATGTAAAACAGATTTTGAAGGAATGCACCCAACATTAAGGCATGTGCCGCCTGGTTTGGGCCCAGTTTCAATAAGTGTAACTTTCATGCCAAGGTCAGCAGCAAGAAAAGCAGCGGCGTATCCCCCTGGCCCCGCACCTAAAACAGCCAGTTGGGTTTCCTGAATCTGTGCCATTTCATTAGATCCTTATGTAAACAAAAGTAGTCAAAAGGCCTGAAATTAAGCGTGAATAAGAAGCTGATAAGGGTTTTCAAGCATCTCAGCCAACCGCCTCGTAAATCGGGCAGCAATCGCCCCATCAATCACTCTATGATCATAGGAGAGAGACAAAGGCATCATCAAGCGTGGGACAATTTCCCCGTTATGAACAACTGGTTCAAGCCTGCCTCGCGAGATACCCAGAATTGCAACTTCAGGATAATTGACAATAGGAGTGAACCCAGTGCCACCAATCCCACCCAGATTCGTGATGGTAAAGGTACCACCGGTAAGATCTTTGGAATCGAGTTTGCGTTGCCTTGCCCGCTCAGCAATGGAAGTCAATTCTTCAGCAAGTTCAGCAATGCTTTTTTTGTCGACATCGCGGATCACAGGAACAAGAAGGCCGTTTTCTGTATCGACTGCAACGCCTATATTATAAAACTTCTTGTGGATGATTTGATTACCCGCAACATCAATGCTGCTGTTGAATACAGGGTATTCCTTAAGCAGAACAACCACAGCCTTCATCGCAAAAGCCGAGATGGTAAGCTTTGGTCCCTTGGTTTGCGATTTGCGAAATGCTTCGAAATCGGTGATGTCTGATAAATCGCTTTGAGTAACATGTGGCACAATGCTCCATGAAAGCGACATTTGCCTAGCAGTGGCCCTGCGAATGGCAGACATGGGCTGCCTTTCAACGGTACCAAAATCTTCGAAGCGTGGAAGAGGCGGAACAGAAATGGAGCCACCCGTGGATCCGTTTGAGCCGCTGCCTCGCACGAAGCTTCGTACATCATCTTCGCTAACTCTGCCATGCCTGCCAGTGCCTGGAACATGACCAAGATCGACGCCAAGCTCTCGGGCAATTCTTCTGGTGGAAGGGCCTGCGGGGATAACCTTGTTATCATCGTGAGCAAGAACAATAGGTGCAGTTTTCGTGGCAGTTGCAGTTACAACTGGAGGAACCGCAGCAGGAGCGGGAATAGGAGCAGCCACAGGTGTTTTTTTAGGAACAGGTGGAGGAGATGAGGAAGCTGCAGCAGCGCCTGCACCAGCAGGGTCGATGACAAAAATAAGTTGCCCTATTTTTACTTGATCGCCTTGCTTGATCAGGATCTGGGTGATTTTTCCAGCAGCGGGTGAGGGCACTTCGAGTGCAGCCTTATCAGCTTGAACTTCGACCAAAGGTTGATCTTTGGTAACAATGTCACCCACATTTACCTTGATAGCGTTGACTTCAACAATCTCGACATTTTCTTTGAGGGCTTGCAGCTTGAATTCAATGGACATCGTACAAAATCCTTGCAAGTTAGAACCAGGAACTAAATTCACAGCTCAATTGAGGCTGGGACAACATATATTAAGCAGTCATCGGGCTGATCTTCTCTGGGTTGATGCCCAACTTTGTAATTGCATCAGCAACAACAGAAGTTTCAATCAGACCTTTTTTACTAAGTTGGTAAAGCGTGCCAACGGTGATGCATTCGGAATCAATTTCAAAATGTCTTCGAAGGGAGGGCCTGGTTTCGCTTCTACCAAAGCCATCGGTGCCGAGAGCGAAAAGCCCGCCCGGAACCCATCGTGTAATCATTTCGGGAACCGAGCGCATATGGTCGCTTGCAGCAATGAAAACGCCTTCCTCTTCAGCTAATATTTTTTCGATATACGAAAGTTTTGGAGTGTGAGTGGGGTGCAGCATATTCCAACGATCCACTTCCAATGCTTCTCTGCGTAACTCGCGGTAGCTTGTAACGCTCCAAACATCTGCAGCGATGCCAAATTGTTCTGCAAGCATTTGCTGTGCTTTTAAAGTATGAACCAAAATAGGCCCACTGCCAAACAAATGAACCTTCTTGCCTCCCTGAGCTTCAATGGAGGATTTTTTAAGTTTGTAAATACCCTTAAGCACACCTTCTTCTGCGCCCTCGGGCATAGGAAGCATGGAGTAATTGTCGTTATAAAGAGTGATGTAGTAGAAAACATCTTCCTGAGCTGGGCCAGTCATCCTGCGAATGCCATCGCGCAAAATAATTGCAAGCTCATAAGCATAAGCGGGATCATAAGCTACCAAGTTGGGCACAGTAGAAGCGACCAAATGGCTATGCCCATCTTCGTGCTGAAGCCCTTCACCGCTGAGGGTAGTACGGCCTGCAGTCGCCCCTAGCATAAAGCCCCTGGTGCGAAGATCTGCAGCAGCCCAAGCGAGATCGCCTATGCGCTGAAATCCAAACATGGAGTAATAAATGTAGAAGGGGATCATCTGCACGCCATGCGTGGTGTAGGATGTTCCTGCTGCGATGAAGGAAGACATTGCACCCGCTTCGGTGATGCCCTCTTCAAGAATCTGACCATCAACGGCTTCACGATAAGTGACCGCCATTTTCGAATCGACGGGCTCGTAAAGTTGCCCGACATGGGAATAGATTTTGAAGGTGGTAAAGAAAGGATCCATACCAAAGGTACGGCCTTCATCAGGGATAATGGGTACAATGCGTGCACCGATATCTTTGTCTTTAAGAAACTGGCCAAGCATATCGACAAAAACCCCGGTGGTCGAAGGCGATTTATCACCACTACCAGTGACATAACGCTTGATGAATTCTTGTCCTGGAGTTTTTAGATCAGGGGCCTTGGAAGTTCGAACAGGCAGATAGCCGCCCAAAGCTTTTCGTCGTTCCTGGAGATATTTAATCTCGGGGCTGTTTTGGTCGGGAAGGAAGAAGCGAGCCTTGCTTACATCTTCATCCGAGAAAGGCAGATTGAAACGGGTTCGAAAATCTAGGAGATGCTTCGCCTTGAGCTTTTTCTGCCCATGAGTGATATTCATTCCTTCGCCCGCTTCGCCCAAACCGTAACCCTTTACAGTTTTTACAAGAACGACAGTAGGAACGCCCTTGGTTTCGGTAGCAGCTTTGTAGGCAGCATAAACTTTTAATGGGTCGTGACCGCCTCGACGAAGCTTGGTGAGTTGTTCATCAGAATAATCTTCAACAAGCTTGAGAAGTTCAGGATACTTGCCAAAGAAATGCTCCCGCAGATAGGCGCCATCTTCGACTGCATACTTTTGGTATTCACCATCGACGGTTTCATTCATGCGATGTAAAAGAATACCGGTACGATCTTTGGCAATAATGGGATCCCATTCGCTGCCCCAAACGACTTTGATAACATTCCAGCCAGCGCCTTTGAAAGCCGCTTCAAGTTCTTGAATGATCTTGCCGTTGCCTCGTACAGGGCCATCAAGCCTTTGGAGGTTGCAATTGATAACAAAAATGAGGTTATCAAGGTGTTCTCTGGAAGCTAAATTGATTGCACCTAAAGTTTCAGGTTCATCGCATTCTCCATCACCTAAAAAGCACCAGACTTTGCGGTCAGAAGGTTCAACAATTTTACGATCTTGAAGATAGCGGTTAAACTTAGCTTGATAAATCGACATAATGGGGCCAAGGCCCATCGAAACAGTAGGGAATTGCCAGAAATTAGGCATAAGCCAAGGATGTGGGTAGGAAGATAAACCACCGCCTGGCTCAAGTTCTCTGCGGAAGTTTTTAAGATGTTGTTCGCTGAGTCTGCCCTCAAGGAAGGCTCTGGAATAAATACCAGGTGAAGCGTGGCCTTGGAAATAAACCAAATCGCCACCGCCAGGGGTCTCTGGACCACGGAAGAAATGGTTGAAAGCTACTTCATAAAGTGTTGCACATGAAGCAAAAGTTGAAATGTGGCCACCCAAAGTGCCATCTAATTCGTTGGCATGGACAACCATTGCCATGGCGTTCCAGCGGATCAAGCTTTTAATTTTGCGTTCGATTTCGCGGTCGCCTGGGTAGGCGGGTTGCTTCCCGGGTGGGATGGTGTTGATGTAGGGTGTATTTGCAGTAAAAGGAATATGTACGCCAGCAGTATGAGCTTTTAAGCGTAATTGAGTGAGGAGATATTCAGCCCGATCGATGCCGCTGGTTTGTAAAACCGAAGAGAGAGAATCGAGCCACTCACGGGTTTCCACCATATCGACATCATTTGGAACCGAAGTGGGTTCCAAAATTGCAGAAGATGAGCCATTCACACCACTATTGCCATTATCCATAAGCACAACTCCAATGGCACAAGACTCAAGAAGCAGGCAAACAAATTGCCTAACAATTCTATTCTATGTTTCCGACAAGGCTGGTATAGACCAAGCTTGGCCAATACGGAAACATTGAAGGCCTCCAGAGCATTAATAGGACTAGATTTCTAGAGGTTTCTAGAAATCCATCTTATTAACTTAATGAAATATAAACTTGGATTTAGTTTCTCTAAACCAAAGCCTATAATTTCAATAGAGATCCATCCCTCGAGATGCTAATCTTTTCTTGATAATATACCTAGAGGTATTTTCTTTCCCGGGCTGTTTTTAAGGAGAATAAACCAAACCGTGACCCTAGATGTCCCACGCGATAAAATCACTGTAGGTTCTGAAAAAGCTTTTCTTGTTAGCGTTGTTCTTTCAGAACGACCCGTAAATGAAGACCCACTAGAAGAAATTCGAGGTCTTGCAACTTCCGCAGGTGCAATAATAGTAGGCGGTATCAGCCAAAAAAGGCATGGAATTGCCCCCGCAACCTATATAGGCAGGGGTAAACTTCAGGAATTGCAGGAACAGGTGCTGATGACTGAAGCCGATGTCGTTATATTTGATAATGAACTTTCTCCCGCCCAAATTCGAAACCTCGAAAAAGCCACGAAAGTTAAAGTTTTAGATCGAAGCGAGTTAATTCTTGATATTTTTGCAACGCGCGCCAGAACTATAGAATCAAGACTCCAAGTTGAACTCGCCCAGCTGGTTTACGCCTTACCACGCCTAAAAAGAATGTGGACCCATCTTTCCCGAATTGCTGCTGGTATTGGTATGCGCGGCCCAGGCGAAACCCAGTTGGAAGAAGATAAACGAATCGTTGGGTATCGAATCCGCGATCTTAAAAATAAACTTCGGGAAATCCAAGCTCGTAAAGAAAGGGAAGTCGAATCCCGAATGGGCGAGCACACTGTCTCCCTCGTTGGTTATACCAATGCAGGTAAAAGCACCCTTATGAATACCCTTACAGGTGCGGGTGTTGGGGTTGAAGACAAGCTGTTTTCAACGCTGGAAACACGCACCAGGCAATGGCGCTTGAAGGAATGGGGGAAAGTTCTCTTGAGCGATACGGTTGGGTTTATCCGCGATCTGCCCCATCATCTGGTCGCATCCTTTAAGGCAACCCTTGAAGAAACGATGCAGGCAAAGTTGCTTATTCATGTTGTTGATGCAAGTAGCCCCCAAGTTGAAGACCAAATTGACGCAGTAAAAAAAGTGCTTTCTGAACTTGGTTGTTCAACAAAACCAACCTTGCTGGTGCTAAACAAAGTCGACAAAATTACGGATGAATCCATCCTGCATGTATTGCAGGCAAGGCATCCCAACGCAGTTTGTATTAGTGCAGCAACCCGCCAAGGAATTGATCAATTAAGAGATTCTGTAATCAGTGCGCTTAGTTCTGAATTTTTAATGCTGAAGATTGAGGCTCATTCCGGGAACGGGAAACTGTTCGCTTATCTTGCATCGAATGCCGAAATTATTAGACAGGAATTTGTTGACGATAAAGCCATATTCGTTTGCTCTGTGCCCAAGCATCTGCTGCACAAACTGGAAGGCCCCGATGTTACGATTACAAAGATGGATGAAGTCGTAGCGTAAAAAAAGCCGGCTTTTATAAAAAGCCGGCTTAATACTATCTTTTCCTACCCAAGTTTAGCTGCCGGAATCTTCCTTGATATTTCTATTGCGGTAAGAATCAGCAATGGGAATTCTGCCATTATCATCAAGCTTGCCTGAAGCTTCAGTACGCAGCTTTTTCATGGTTTCGATTCTGAAATCCCTGCTGTATTGATCAAGGAATATCTGCCAAAGAGTGTCAGGTTCCTTAGATCTAGAAGAGGCATTTTCGTAGATCTTTTTAAATTCTTGAAAACCTGGCTCGGCTCTGGAAAGAAGAAGAGCAACATAAAAAGTATTTTCTGGGCGGTCCCGAACCACCATGGTGTCGCCAGGTTTTTTCAAGGAAAGCAATTGATCCACAAGATTATTTCTCGGGTAGGGAATAATATCTGTGGGAATACGGAAAGCTTGATAAACCTTGGATTGCCCTGGGCCTGTGGTGTTTTGCGGTAAAATCCGAGTCACCCCACTAAGTTCCTTCAGGTCGGAATCTTTCTTGCTCGCAATTAGGTTTGCAAGATAACCCTTTGATTCTCGGACGAGATCATTGTAACTGGTTGGCCAAGTTTTCTTCTTGGCCTCTTCAGCGATTTTCTCGGCTTCTGCACGGGCTAGTTTTCTTGCCTTTTGCAGTTTCCAGGCTTTGATAATCGCGGGCTTAACTTCTTCAATGGTTCGATCTTTGGGTGAAGAATCTTCAGATCGCCAAATCAGGTAGGGTTCCCTGGAGAATATCCACCTGCTGGGGTCGTTTTGGAACATGCGTTCATCAGGCGACCATCGGGTGGTTTCGTAGGTTCCATTGCCTTGGAAAAATAGCTGCCAGAATTCGGGCGCTTGTGGAGCATCTCGGTAAGATTCAATGAAGGATTTTTTAAGATCAGAGAATTCAGGTACGGATGTCATTTCGAAATAAGGTTTGGGAGATTTCATCGATCGAATTTCCAAGCCATATTCTGAAATACCCTTTGCAACCAACTTGCTTGCATCTTCAGGCTTATTTTTTAGTTTGGCAAGTTCTTCGGTGAAAAGGATGAAGTTTTCGCGCATCATTCTGGGCGAAAGAATGTCGAGATACTTATCAAAAAGAGTGGTGATAACCGTTTCCATTTCTGGAACCGGTGGCACAAAATTAAAGGGCAGGGCAATCGCAGCGTAAGGGTTTGTGGAGGCACAAGCTAGAATCGTGGAGGTAAGGATTTTGAGCCTTGCGGAGGCTTCGAAAGCTAATGCCCCACCGGGATAAATTGCAGCAGTAAGAAAAGGGGAACCAAGCGTTTGCTGTGTGCCAGCAATCTGGCCAACTAATCCTGCAATCAATGCTGGTTGTTGGGTGCTTTGTTCGTGCAATATCTCAGAGGAAGCAAAGGGCGGATCAAACCACGAAGACCGGGAATCTTTGAAAATACGATATTCAGCATACATCGGTTCTTGTGAAAACCCTGGGAGAATGTTGCCAATTGCAGCACCAATAGAGCCACCAAAACTATCGGCTTGCAAAAAGGCCAAAGTTCTAGTTACAAAGGGCGCCAAGGCATTAGCCTGTGCCTTTTTTCGGAAGACTGGTGATTCTGCTTTTGCAGTAGCATATTCACCCTTAACGACGCGGGGCTGGCGAAAACCAGGACGGTCGCTTCCGGGGTTTACTTCGTCATTCTTAAAGCTGTTGTAAAAACTTTTAATCTCTTCTGGTGTGGGCTCATCCGTCACTTTGGAAATAAAATCTTCCGCTTGGATAGGAAGCATGATCACGCCTAAGCTGGCGCGGTAATCTTTGAAGAAGCTGAAGAATTCGGAAGGGCTGGGGGTTCCCGCATTTCCCAGACGCTGCATCGGTTCACGCAAATCGCGGTAAGAACGAACACCAGGAGATTCACCCAGAATTGATTCTTTGGCCATGATCACACGAAACTCATTGGTAAGGCCTGCTAGGAGCTCATCTTCGTTAAGAGCGCCATTTTTGGCCAACCCTTGTACCGTAGGGATTTGTTTTAGGGGCAGCAATGCGGGCCATACTTCTTGATTTGCAGCTTCGCGGTTTACAGCCACTCGGATATCATCAAGCGCAAGTTTGATGTTAAGCTTGTCTGCAACCTTAAGCCAAACCATGAAATCCAAAAGATCTTCAGGGTTTTTGCCACCACCAAAATACATCTCTTCCAAGCCCCGCATCGCAGTATTGGTTTCCCAAGCTTCAAAGCCAAGGGAAATGGATAGGGTTTCCAGCATGCGCATCTGATCTGGATTCTTGATTACGGTGGTTTGTGCGGAAAGAAAACTTAAATCGTTTTGAACGCTCATTGCCTGCCAGCCCGGGGGAAGGCGCATTTGTTGTGCAAAGAAAGGATTCCTGCGCATGCCCCAGCCTTGCATTACCCTGCCAAAAGGGTTGTCCATGCCTTCTTTAATATCTTTTTGTTGCTTTTCTAGTTCGGTCATCGCCATGTTCACACCCAAGGCTGTGGTGCGCACCATAAAGGAGTTAGTAAGATCGCGTTGGCGTGCAATTTTGTCTAATTGGCTTTCAAATACAGGTTCACCGTATAAAGTGGTAACTTGGGTGCCTGTCCTTGTTCGGGTGGCTAACCATTCCTGCAGGGTTTGGAAAAAATCCCCCTGTCCGAAGGAAAAAACAAAGACGATCATGCAGACAATGGCAGCAAAAGCCATGAGTGTGCGTTGATTTTTTCGAAAACTTTCAAAAGGGTTAAAAGCCATATGTCCGAGTCCTTTACGGAAAAAAATAGCACAAAATTAAAACTCTTCGGCCTTGACATCCCGCAAGACCCTATATTAATGGAATGTTAGGACAATCCCAATAAGGTAGGGATTGTAGCGGGTCTTACTTTCCATACAACCTCAACTTATTCAATTGTTGAATCTTAACTAGATAATTATTGAAACTGAAGCAAAAAGTCTGGAGTTAGTTTAGTGCCACCGAAAAAGAAAAAAAGCTTGGACACTGTTGAATCACCTGTAAAAGCAAAAACTATACCGAAAAAGAAAAAAAGTTTGGTCATAGTTGAATCACCTGCAAAAGCAAAAACGATCCAGAAATATCTGGGTGATTCCTTCGATGTTGCTGCTAGCAAAGGTCATATCCGTGACTTGCCAAAAAGTAAATTCGGTATTGATATCGAGGCTGGCTGGATTCCTACGTACAGGAATCTTTCTGACCGAAAAGAAGAATTAACTGCTCTAAAAAAGTTGGCAGCCAAGGCGGACATGGTTTATCTGGCGCCTGACCCCGACCGCGAAGGTGAGGCAATTGCCTGGCATCTTAGCGAAGCTTTAGACTTAGACCCTAAAAAAACCTTGCGTGTGACTTTTAACGAAATCACCAAAAAGGCAGTAACAGAAGCCTTTAATACCCCAAGCGCCATTAACATGGGGCTTGTAAATGCTCAAGAAGCGCGAAGATTTCTTGACCGAGTGGTGGGCTATAATCTTAGCCCACTTTTAAGCCGAGTCTTGGCACGCGAACTCAGTGCAGGCCGGGTGCAATCGGTTGCAGTTCGCCTAATTGTTGATCGCGAAAAAGAAATCCAAGCTTTTAAACCTGAAGAGTATTGGAGAATTATAGCAACTCTCTCCACTCAAGGGAAAGCCACCAAGAAAAATCTTTTGACGGTAAAAAAGGCAAAGGGTTCTGAAAAAGAATCCGAAGATGAAGACGAAGCCGATCCAGAAATTGAAGCAGGAACTGCGGAAGAAACACCCAGTTCCAACGACCTTCCTGAAGACGTTTTTAAAGCTGAACTCAATGAATGGGATGGAAAGAAATTTTCCACCGTCAATGAAGAAAGCACCTTGGAAATAGCCAATATTCTTGAAAAAGGCACTTACGAAGTTTCCAAGCTCGAACAAAAAGATCGGGAAGAAAAAGCTCCCCCTCCTTTCACCACCAGTACCTTGCAGCAGCAAGCAAGTATTAGAATGCGTTACACCGCAAAGCGAACCATGGGCATTGCCCAGCGTTTGTACCAAGGTGTGGATTTGGGCAGCGAAGGTTCGGTTGCTTTGATCACCTACATGCGAACCGATAGCACCCGGGTTTCTGATGATGCGCTGAAAGCATGCAGGGAACTAATAACCACGACGCACGGTGCAGATTATGTGCCCACAAATCCTAACCGTTTTACTTCTGGGAAGAGCGCTCAGGAAGCACACGAGGCCGTTCGCCCCACCGATTTAAGCTATACGCCTGAAAAGGTCGCAGCTTTGATTCCACTCGAGCAATCGAAGCTTTACGCCCTGATTTATAATCGATTTGTTGCAAGCCAGATGAAGCCCGCAGTCTTTTCTGTTACCCAGGTTGAGGTGAAATGCGACAAGGGTTTGTTTAAGGCGCAGGGTAAGATTCTTAAATTTGCAGGCTTTCGAAAAGTGCTTGCTCCAGGTGGGAAACAGGAAGATACCATGCTTCCCGATCTCAAAGAAAAACAGAAGTTAAATCTTCAAGAGTTGGTTGGCAGTCAGCATTTTACCCAACCACCTTCACGCTATGGTGAAGCTAGTTTGGTGAAAGTGTTGGAAAAAGAGGGCATCGGGCGCCCTAGTACTTACGCCACCATTATCAGCAAAATACAGGAAAGATTTTATGTTGAAGTCAAAGAGCGCAGGTTCTTTGCAACTGATATAGGAATCAAAGTAATCGATCTCTTGGTCGAATATTTTCCCACGGTCATGGATCTTAAATTTACCAGCCAGATGGAAGAAGAATTAGATCAGATCGAAACTAATGCAGTTCCTAGAAATAAAGTTCTGGATGATTTCTTTGCGCCGTTTTCTTCTTCGATGACAGATGCCAAAGAAAAAATGCCAGGCGCTATGGAAAAGTGCCCACAGTGTGGCAAGGAAATTATCGAAAGGTATAGCAGGCGAGGCCGTTTTTATGGCTGTGCAGGTTATCCTGAGTGTAATTATATCAAGCGTGCTGAAGGTGTTGAACCCCGCGAAAAACCCGTTCTTACTGAACATATTTGCCCAAGTTGTGGTAAACAAATGTTGCAGAGATCAGGCAAAACAGGGCCTTTTTTAGGATGCTCTGGATATCCTGATTGTAAAACCACCATGAATTTTGACCCTGAAGGGGTACCCGTTGTGACAACTAAACCTACTGAACATATGTGCGAAAAATGCTCCAAACCCATGGTTATCCGTGAAGGTAAACGAGGGCCTTTTCTTGCCTGCACCGGTTATCCAAAATGCAAAAATGCCAAGGATGTTGATGCAGAGGGAAATCTTATAGTACAAACGGATCTGGGCGTGAAATGCGAGAAGTGTGGCGGTCCGATGAATGTCCGAAAAGGCCCTCGTGGCCCTTTCCTTGGTTGTGCTGCATATCCCAAATGCCGCAGCACCAAACCTATTCCTGAAGAATTAAAGGAAAAGGTTAATATCATGTATCCACCACCACCAAAAGTGGATATCCCCGAAATCGAAATTACTGATACCTGCCCCGAGTGCGATGGGCCCATGAAGTTAAGGCCAGGCCGTAAGGGCTTTTTCCTTGGTTGCATCAAGTACCCCAAATGCAAGGGTACCAAACCCTTGGATCCCGAGTTGGCAGAAAAACTTGAGTTCCCTGGTATGAATAAGTAAACGATTTGTTTCTACCCAAAGCGAGGGTAGTTCCACTAAAGGAATTACTCTCTTTGGCGGGTCAGATTTTCTTCATAATCCAGCTTATGCAGAAAGCTTTCCGTTGTAAACAAGGGCATGGGTAAGTCTGATTCCAGCTTTTGTAAATCATCTTCATGCAAATGATTTAGTTTGGTCCCACTTCCGCGGTATATAGTCATTCCGCGCTTAATCGCAAGTATTTCTCTTCTGGTACGGCCTCGAGGCGAATCGGGCCAACACCCAATTCTTTCGCTAAAGTTGAAAAAATGTGAAGTGATACTTTTTGTGTAATCCCAATAAGCTTTACTATCTGTTTGCAGAAAAATTTGCCCATCAGGCACAAGAACCCTGTGTACCGCAGCCATAAATCTTGGCGTGAGTAATCGTTCGAGAGATTTTTCTGGAGCGTGATAGGGCTGGGGATGATAACAGTGCAGCTCTGAAACCGAACCCTTGGGCAAAAGCTTTTCAACAAATTTTAGCCCATCAGTAACCAGAAAACGCACATTATTTAAGCCCCGCTGGTTTCCTCTGCGTGTTGCATATCGGATTACAACGGGGAGAATATCTGCGCCCAAATGATCGAAGGATTCTCGCCAAACAGAACTGCCTAAAATGAATCTTCCGTTGCCACAGCCTACATCGACAACCAAGGGGGCACTTCTACCAAATAATTCTTGGATATCCAAGTTGCCATCGAGGGGAAGTTTCTTGAGTGCAGTTTGAGTCCAATGCTGGGGGTCGAGAATTTCGCCTGCAATAGGGACGCCAAACTCGCGTTCGATTTTTCTGCGCTTTCGGTCCTGCAAGTTGCCCGTCCTTTTTCTAAGAGTTAAGCGCACTAACTAAAGACTCTGCAAGAGTTGCAATTGCAGTCTTTACTGCAGGTAAACCTACTTTTTCAGCGGTTTCAATATGTTTTACGATAGCACTGCCCACAATCACGCCATCTGCGTGGTCGCGCAATACCTTTGCATGTTCGGGTTTACTAATGCCAAAGCCCACGCATAAGGGCAAGGGGGTTTGCTTTCTTAACCAAGCAAGGTTTTTCAAAAGCTCTTCGGGAATTTTGTCTCTTTCCCCTGTGATGCCAGAAACGCTTACACAATAAACAAAACCGCTGCATGCAGAAAGGATGAGCAAAGCTCTTTCTTTTGGAGTGTTTGGCGTCACCAACAGAATTAAAGAAAGCCCAGCTTTTTTTAGATCCTTGGCAATCTCGAGCGATTCTTCAACTGGTAGATCCGGAATGATAAGGCCAGAAAACCCAGCTTTCAAGCATCCCTCAATGAATTTGTCTTTGCCAAATCGGTGGATGATGCTCATGGAAACCATTGCAACAAAGGGAACCAATATCTTTTCTTTTTCTAAATCTAGCGAGACTTCTGCTATGGCCTTAAGAATGTGTTCGATTTTCAAACCCTTATTAAGGGCTCGGGTGTAGGCCGCTTGAATGACCGGACCATCTGCGATTGGATCGCTGTATGGGAAACCAATTTCAATAATGCTGGCGCCATTCTTGGCCAGAGTTTTAGCAAGCTCTTTCGTGCTTTCAATGTCGGGGTCTCCGGCAGCTATGAAGGGAATAAACGCCTTTTTGTTCCCGGTTTTCAAGCGCTCAAAAGCAGCATCTATTGCATTCATTTATTTGGTTCCTGAATCTATTATTCAATGGTTTTGGGCGTAAAAACTATTCCAGGCTTTCGCCTGTTACTCGTGCTATTTCGTAGCAGTCTTTATCCCCACGGCCTGAAAAACATACGAGCACCACATCGTCCTTGGTTAGTTTGGATGCGATTCGCATTGCTTCTACAACTGCGTGAGCTGTTTCCAGCGCAGGTAAGATGCCTTCCAATTTGGAGCAGAGGTCAAAACCAGCCAAGGCTTCCTCATCATTTACATTTGTGTATTTAACCCTGCCCGTATCTTTCCAGTAACTATGTTCGGGGCCAACTCCTGGGTAATCCAACCCCGCAGAAACGGAATGTACATCCGCAGTTTGCCCATCGGTGTCTTGAAGAACATAGCTGAATGCTCCGTGTAAAATCCCGGGCGCTCCATGCGATAAAGTCGCAGCATTCCCGCCCGGTTTAGGGCCGCGCCCCCCCGCCTCAACGCCTACTATTTCAACATCTTTGTCGTGAATGAACGGGAAAAACATTCCAGCGGCGTTGCTACCTCCACCAACACTGGCCACCACCACCTTAGGCAGTTTTCCTGTTTGTGCGATGCACTGTTCGCGTGATTCTTTGCCGATCACTGATTGAAAATCCCTGACAATCCAAGGGAAAGGATGGGGCCCGACCGCACTACCAATGATGTAATGGGTGTCGCCTACGGTGGACATCCAGTCACGCATTGCTTCGTTAACTGCATCACGAAGGGTTCTACTGCCTGTGGTTACAGGGCAAACTTCCGCCCCCATGGCTTGCATTTTAAAGACATTGAGTTTTTGTCTGCGGATATCTTCTTCGCCCATGTAAACCCTGCAGGGGAAGTTGAAAAGTGCACAAGCAGTTGCAGTAGCAACGCCGTGCTGACCCGCACCAGTTTCTGCGATAATTCGCTTTTTGCCCATTCTTTTTGCCAGAAGTGCCTGCCCGATGGAATTATTTATTTTGTGAGCACCGGTGTGATTTAGGTCTTCTCTCTTAAGAAGGATCTTTGCGCCGCCCGCTTCTTTGGTTAGTCGTTCTGCGAAATATAAACGCGAGGGCCTGCCTACATACTCATTCAAATAACGATGAAATTCTTGTTGAAAAGCCTCATCTTTGCAGGCCTTTTCGTATTCTGTGGTTAGTTCATTCAATGCTTCTATAAGGGTTTCAGGTACATACCTGCCCCCAAAGAGTCCGAATCTGCCCATAGCATCTGGAGTTGATTGAAGTTTAGCGTTCATGTCTAACCTTAAATTAATGCAAAAAACATAATACCCTACTGTTCAAACTAGACTCGAAGGTTCGGGGGGTCAAGCGAACCTGCATATAAGTTCTACATAATAACTTATTGCTAAATGAGTCGGATTGTTATTCAATAATTGCAGGAAGTAAAAAAGAGAGCAAAAAAGTCGCCGCAAGGCGATAGAGTTAAGGGAAAAGGCATGCCAGAATTGCCGGAAGTGGAAACAGTAGTCCGAGATTTAATTCCCCTTTTGACCTTAAAAACCATTGTAAAAGTGGAAGTTCCGGGAAAAAAACTACGCAGGCCATGGAACCCACTCTGGAGCCAATTGCTTGAAAATCAAACAATTGAGAAAGTTGCCCGCCGGGGCAAATGGATCATTATTTCGTTGCGCTCAAATTTGCAACTGCTGATTCACTTGGGTATGACGGGTCAACTTTGTGTTTTTAATCAAAACACGCCCCGACAATCGCATGTCAACCTTGTTTTTTCATTGGATCGTGGGGCAGAAGAACTTCGATTTCGTGACATTCGCAGGTTTGGCTCAGCCGACCTGTTTCTTTCCCAACAAGCGCTAAACGAATTTTTCGAATCGAGAGAGTTAGGCCCCGAGCCTTTTAATATTCCCGAAGATTACTGGCTTACTACCCTCGCAAAAAGTTCACGCAATTTAAAAGCATTCCTTCTTGATCAAAAAAACATCACCGGCGTAGGCAATATCTATGCAGATGAATCTTTGTTCAAATCGGGATTAAACCCTTCGAGAAAAGCAGAGTCGTTATCTAAAAAAGAAGCATTAATGTTGGCCAAATGCATAGGGGAAGTGTTAGGCTGTGCCATCGAAAATCGGGGTTCCACAATAAGGGATTATGTTGGCGGTTCGGGTTTGATGGGCGGGTATCAGGATGAATTTCAAGCGTATGGAAGAACGGGCGAACCCTGCGGGAAATGTGGACAGCCCATCAAAAAAATCGTGCTCGCAGGAAGATCCACACATTTTTGCCCGATTTGTCAGCCCAAAAAACCTCGTTCACGGTAGAATCTCTTTTGGTACTTAATTAGTTAATCGTATATGTGGGAATAATGTCTTATCGAGCTTTTAAAAGATTGTTGGGCGAAACCAGCCTCGAGCGAAAATGCCGCTTCCTTTTCGGGGGGTTTATCCTCCTTCTAATCAGTGGCAGCTTTTCGCTTTATGCCTATCAGACCGAGCATCTTGCCTACGAGCAAATTCCTACAACCTGCAGGTTGCTTGTTAGTCAGATTGTAGATCATCTTTTAACTTCTGTTTGTAAAACGGTTGGAGTGGATGGCAAACCTATTGATGGAGCGCTCCCTGTTGCCCCAGATACAGCCAGAGCTTTGGCAGACTTTCGCAGACAGTGGGAAAAAAACTGGCCCAGAGCTCTCAAAGAATATCGCTATCGGCTTATAACCCCAAATGCAACCAAAGCCGAAAATAAACCTGATGACCCTTATGGCCATGAACAGCTAAATGAATTTATCAACAATCCTGAGCGGAACGAAGAGAACAAGTTGTTCCTTTCAAGGTCGGTGAACCATTATTATGCAGCGATTCGTGCCAGCAAATCTTGCATGGGGTGTCATACGCAATTGCAGGGCGCAATTAAAGAAAATGATCTCCTCGCAATGATTCAAATTGATGTGGATATCCCGATCGATTCAATAGAAAAACAAGTGCATATCAACCGTGCAATTCTTATTTCTAATGCATTGATAACCGCGCTGTTAATCATGGGCGGAAGTTACCTGATTGTGCGTTATGTGATCGTGAAACCAGTAAAGCACTTGAAGGAAGTAAGCGATGCGATCAGCGCAGGAGAATTGAATGTTCGGAGTGAAATCCAGACAGGCGATGAATTTGAAGATCTCAGCCATGCGTTTAATCGAATGCTAAGAAACCTTGTAAGCATGCAGGATCGATTGAAAAAGGTGAACACAAACCTTGATCGAAAAGTGGATGAATTGGCCCATGCAAACTTGGCATTATTTGAATCAAATAAGCTGAAAAGTGACTTTTTGGCAAAGATGTCGCACGAACTCCGAACCCCCTTGAACTCGATTCTTGGTTTCAGCGACTTGTTGATCAACACCCAAAACTTTACAGAGAAACATATTCGTTGGGCAGGAAACATTCGAAGTTCTGGGGAACAACTTCTCAGCTTGATTAATGAAATTCTCGATCTTGCAAAAATTGAAGCGGGCAAGATGGAAGTCTCGATCACTGAATTTAGATTCGATGATGTTAGCGAAGGCCTTTTAACGATGACTAGGCCCCTTGCTGAAAAGAAAAATATCGATCTTCAATCGGTCATCCCTGTGGATATTAAAAACCTTAGACAAGATCGAGTTAAACTTAGGCAAATTCTTGCCAACTTGCTTTCGAATGCGGTGAAATTTACCCCAGAAGGCGGGAAGGTTGTTTTGAAAGTTGAGCAGGAAGGCAAAAATCACATCATGACTGTCTCGGATACTGGTGTTGGTATTGCCCCCGAAGAGCAGGAGCTCGTTTTTGAAAAATTCAGGCAGGCTGGGAATACTCTCACCCGCGAACATGATGGCACCGGCCTTGGTTTGTCTATCGTTAGAGAACTTACCAAGTTGCTTGGGGGAGAAGTTTCACTTCAAAGTGAATTAGGCAAGGGTAGTACCTTTACCGTTGTAATTCCAATCGAGCTAAGTACCGAACCCCGGCTCGAAGTTGATTTATATTATGGAAGTGTTGATTTTTCGAAGGCCAAACGGGTGGAGCCTCAGTTGGAAGATGATGGTTCACTGGGCGGTAAAGATTCTGAAACCAAGGCTTCGTAACGCTTAGGCAAAAGCTATTAACGGGTTTGCAGAAACTCCGTAACTTGGTCTTTGGTGGGTGCTCCTTTTTGTGCTCCAGGATGTAAAGATTTCATCGCTGCAGCACCTGATGCAAACTTTATTCTTTCATGAATTGGTAAGCCTGCAGCAAGGCAAGCACTATAAACCCCGTGAAAAACATCACCACAACCCGTGGTGTCGATTGCTTTTACTTTAAAGGCAGGGAAGTGTTTTAGAATTCGATTTTCTTCAACATACCAACATCCTTCTTCGCCACCTGTAACCACCACAACTTTTTTTCCAGGAGTGAAAAGCTTGTGGGCAATTGCACCGGGAGAACTACAGCCCGATATTTTGCGTGCAAATTTTATCGAGATGATTAAATGATCGACTAGAGAAAGTAGTTCGTCGAACCCTTGCCATTCATTTCTTTCGAGGTCTGCTACAACGGGAATTCCAGCCCGCCTTGCAATTTTTGCACTTCGGATCATTCCTTCGATACCGTAATGATCAACAAACAAAACTTTGCTGGAACGGATTACATCTTCTGGGGGTGAGTCTGCGGGTGCCCCCGTCGAACCATTCAAATGAAATAGTATGGTTCTTGTATCATTGGACTCATCAACAATGATGAAAGAGTGGATGGGCATGGAATCGGTTTTCCAAGGCACATGATCTAGATTGATGTTTTCTTTAAGGAATGAGCTTTTGACAAAATCAGAATTGGAATCAAGCCCCAGATGTCCAGCGAAGGCACAGTTGGCGCCAAAGCGCGAAGCCGCGACTAGTGCGTTTCCTGTCAAGCCGCCACATTGCCTGTCGTAATGCGTTAGGCGCACTTTGGTGTCTTGTTCGGGCCATTTTGGAATGCGTAAGATTTCATCAACCGCAACACAACCCATGCCCAATACATCGAAGATTTTATTGTCACTCATATAAGATCAAGGCCTGTATACAAATTCGTTGGTGTTAAATAAAGCGAGACACAAATCTGAAAAAGCTGCAGCATGAATAGGGGCTATCTGTTGCTTTTTAGAAGTTTTAGGTATGCGCAGAACGATTTTTTCCGAAATCGCAGCTTCAATTCTCTGGGCCTGCTCTTTGAGGAAAGTGATCGCATTTTCCTGTTCGATCGGGGTGGGGCTTCTCCCTAAAACCCGTTGCCAAAGTAGAGTGGTCCAGTCTTCTTGCTTGGAACCTGCAGCATCAATAATATTGGCAGCCAAAGCAAGGCAAAGTTCTTGAGAAAGAGGCCCGTTTAGCATGGTCAGGGCTTGGGGGGCATGTGTGGAAGAATTTCTAATCGGGCAGGTAACCAGGGTGTCGGGTTGGTCAAACACTTCAAGCAAGGGCAATCTTACATTGCGTTTATTAAACAAATAAACACTTCTACGGAAATGTTCATGCGGATCAGGGTTGGCAAGCCATAATCCATCGGGCTCACCTTCGGTGAATATAAGATCGTATACCTCGGGTTCCAGCGGGATTTTGATCATCGGACCATGAAATTTTTGATTCATCTGCCCCCCGACAAATATCATCGAATCACGCAGAATCTCTGCATCCATCCGCTTGCGATTCATTCGCCATAAATACTTGTTATCGGGATCAGCCTTCAATCCTGCCATGTTTTCATTTTTAGATGTTTGTCGGTAGGTAGACGATAAAACAATCTGCTTATGTATGTGTTTGATCGACCAGCCAGAATTTACGAATTCCAATGCCAGCCAATCGAGTAATTCCGGATGGGTTGGGGATACCCCCTTGATGCCATAATCGCTTGGAGATGCAACAAGACCTGTGCCGAAATGCTGTTGCCAGATTCGGTTTGCCATCACCTTGGCAGTAAGCGGATTTTCAGATCGGATGAGCCATTGGGCAAGATCGAGCCGATCGGGCGTCTTGCCTTTGCCTGCTTGTAATCCTTCGGGGGCCAGCAATCTGGGAAAACCCGGTTCAATCCTAGCCCCTTTGCTTTTTGGATTACCTCGTTTTAAAAAGTTTGTTCCCCCAGTGCCGTTGTCTGCAATCGTAAATGATTGTGGTGATGGTTGGGGCTTTCGTGCTTCGATGTCATGCATACGGGTTTTGATTTTATCTCGTTCCTCCTTTGCTTTGGGAGTGAGAGCTTCAAGCACCTCATCCCAAGTTACCTTTACTAAAGGGTTTGCCATGGAAACCAATTTGTGCTGTTGAGGAGATCGCTGTTTGACATCGGTCGTCAAAGCAATTCGAGTTTCTTTATCAAGCGTTTCAATTTTTGCCCTGACCAGTTTTTCACGCACTGGTTTGTCGATGGCATCTACAGAAGCTTTAAGGGGCGTTAATTGTTGCTTATATCTAAAGGCCTCATCTTCACGAGCTTTTTTTTGTGCCGCACTTACCATGTCGATTTCTTTGAAATAAGTGCTGCCGAAGAATGCCTGCATGCGGTAATAATCAACTTGGGAAAGTGGATCAAATTTGTGATCATGACAACGGGCACACCCGATTGTAAGGCCCATGAAAACACTGCCAACAGCAGTGGTCATTTCTGTCAAATTTTCCTGTCTCAGAATCTCTTGATCCGTATTTCCACCCACCATGTGGGTAGGGCCACAACGATTAAAACCCGCTGCGTTGAATAGCTCAGCAATTTTCGGATTGCGAAGGATTGCCTGGGAAATGTCCTCGTTTGGTTTGATCATGCTCTTGGCAAGAATATCGCCGCCTAGCTGTTCCAATATGAACTCGTAGTATGGTTTGTCCGAGTTAAAAGCATTTAGCACATAATCGCGGTAGCGCCAGAACTGGGATCGTTCTCCGTCAGCTTCGTACCCGTTCGATTCAGCGTATCGTGCCAGATCAAGCCAAAATAAGCTCCAGCGTTCGCCATAGTGTGGCGAGCTTAAAAGCCTATCGATCAAGGATTCGTAAGCGTTGGGGTTTTGATCATTTTGGAAGGCGTTAATTTCATTAATTGTGGGTGGCAACCCAATCAGGTCAAGAGTCGCTCTTCGAATAAGGTGCTCTTTGCTTGCGGGTTGAGAGGGTGCGAGTTTTTTTGCATCGAGCTTTTCCAGAATGAAAAGGTCGATGGGGTTAGTGGCCCAGGTGGAATTTTTTACGGTTGGAAGGTGCCTGTTTTTAGGGGATTGGAACGCCCAGTGGGATTTATCAGCAGGTGTAAGTTCGGGTTCTGAGGGTACCTTTTCCTGCCCCAAGGTACTGTTTGCAACTACAAGCAGAGCAAATGGTACAAGTAATCCCATCTTTTTGAGAATTTTAGAAGAAATTTGGTCAAAGCAGGCAAAAGCAATTGACTTAAGCCTAATAATAAAAGTGTTCGGAAAGCTATCAAGATAATTTTTATGCATGACTAATTCTACGATTTTGAACAGTAATTGTTAATTGAAATTTATGCATATAAGTATTTTTAGGCAAAAATATCTCTTTTGAAACAAGTTCTTGTTCAAGCGTATATAATTTTTTAGGCTTAAGAGTTGCTCACTAAGGATGGTTTGAACTATGAAAAAAAACATTAAAAAAGTGCTAACCAATCAAAAAAAGATTATCAATCTTTCACCACTTAAAAAAACCGCTAAAACTTTAACCTCGGTCTCTTACCAAGCTGACGAGGGGTTTTCTCCTGCTGTTGCTGAAGAAATCTATTCGGAAATTGAAGCAGAGGTTGGCGAAGAAAATGCTGCGGTTGCAGTGGCTAAGCCCATTGCCAGCCAAGGTGCCGATGATGCTTTGGGTTTATACCTCAAGCAGATGGGTTCCATTCCACTTTTAAACCGAAAGGAAGAGCTAAAACTGGCAGTCAGCTTAGAGCGCCATCGTTCCCGATTTCGTAAAGCTGCCTTGTCTAACCTCTTGAATCTGACGCGTGTGGTTGAGATGTTTGAAAAGATTCAGGCGGGAGAACTTCCAATCGATCCCCATGTAGATGTTGTGGGCACCATGGGAATTACTCGGGAAAAAATTCTGGCCAGATTGCCTTTTCATCTTCGCACCTTAAAGCGAGTTATTAATGCTGCCAAGAGTGATTTTCAAGCGATGTTTCGCACCACATCTATGGCTGTAAAAAAGCGTCTGGGTAAAGAGATTTGGTTAAAAACCCGCAAGGCGATCAAGCTTGCGGAGGAACTCGCACCGCGCATTGATCTTATCGATGTTTGGGTTGATGATCTAATAAACCGATCGAACCGAATGAAAGAGATCACCTTTGAAATGCGAGGTAGTTTGCGCTCTAGGCAGCACCGGGAAAAGCATACCCGACTTGTCAAAGAACTTCGGGACCTTAGTTTTTCTTCGTTTTCCAACGCAGATGACTTCTTTGCTTTCAATGAGGTTTTAATCTCTCGAAGAGAGCATTATCGCAATGCCAGAAGATATCTTGCAGAGGGAAATCTTAGGCTTGTTGTTTCGATTGCCAAGCGTTACCGCACTAGGGGCCTTGCTTTTTCTGATCTTATTCAGGAAGGAAATCGGGGCTTGATGCGTGCAGTTGATAAGTTTGAACACCGATTGGGCTATAAGTTTGGTACTTACGCCACCTGGTGGATCAGGCAGGGAATTACCCGAGCCTTGGCAGATCATGCTCGCACGATCCGTGTTCCCTGCCATCAAGTGGGTATGCTTGCTGCTGTCGAACGGGTTCGAAATGAACTGTCCAGTTTGACTGGTAAAGAGCCTACAGCAGAAGAAATCGCAAAAATAGTCGGGGTAAGTGCAGAAGAAACACAATTGTTACGGATTGTTGCGAAAAACCCGCTGAGTATTCACGAACCCATGGGGGGCGATGGCGAAAGGGCTCTGGAAGATTTTCTTGATGATCGCAATACCTGCAGTCCGGGTGTTGCTGTGGATCGACATCTTTTAAAAGATCGTGTTCAGGAAGTTCTGAAATCTCTTAGCCCTAGGGAAAGGGAAGTTTTAGAATTGAGATTTGGATTATTGGATGGGCATCCAAGAACTTTAGAGGATGTAGCAAGTACTTACGGCATCACTCGTGAAAGAATCAGGCAGATAGAAGCAAGGGCCATCGTTAAACTTCGCCAACCAGCACGCAGTCAGCGTCTGGAAGCGTTTAGGGAAAATAGCTTGTCATAGTCCCTAATAGTCATTTTTATAATAAGGCCCGGAATCCCGGGCTTTATTAGTTATTATCGGGCGACAAATCCAAGGGTTCCTGATAAGCCTTGCTAACTTCTTCCTCAAGATTTGCAAGCATCTTGGTTGCGTTATCAGTATTAATTTGGTCTGCCATCACTGGAATCTTGTCGTTAGACAATCCCCGCGTTTTTTCTAAGCTGCTGCTGATTTCAGCCTTTTTATCGATTTCTGGTAATGTTACGCAACCCGTTGTTGCAAAAACTCCCAGCAATAAGGCTGTGGTTAGGTTCTTCATGACTAATTATCCTTTCTCTGGGCAGATTGATTTTTGTTGGATTTGGTTGAGGAAGGCGTGAGCAATTTTTCCACATCTTTATCAAGATTGGAATCTAACTCCGTCAGGCCGCCCCCACTGGGCATTTGCGTAGGTAATTGTAAATTTGAAGTTTTTCGATTGTAAACTGCTTGGATTTTTTCCTGCAGAGTGATGATCTTTTCCTGCATTGGATTATCGTTTTTGGTGATAGCTACTTGCATCAGACGATCGCAAGCTTCCAGCCTTCTGAAATAAGCCTTTTCTTCGCGGTTTAGAACTTTGCGGTTTTGTTCGCTGACCACCGTTTTCGAGATGGTTTCTTGGTCGTTGGTTTCTGTTTCTGGAACAATTTCTTTTTCTTTTTTAGCAGTTCCACCCATACCCCACCAAGATTTGGATTTTGGAGCTGTAGTAGATGCGCTTCCGGTATCCCCGGTAGCAAGATTTGTGATCGAGATGGCAAAAATGCCTGCATACGCTATTTTTCTAATATTCATTTAGTCCCCTCAAAAAATCGATTTAAATCCAGTCAGCACGCCCCCGCGGCTGCTTGGCTTTTCAATCACTTGAGGGGCCTATCGTTTTTTATTGCCTACTTGTCTACACCAGTTTGGCACATAATTATCATGTTTTTTTTGATGGTTTGGTAGTTCAGGTGGTTGGGGGAGCAGGGGAATCTTTGCTCTTAAATGCTTCTTTACAATACTTCTTAAATCCATCCATGTTGTACGATATAAACAAAAACGCATGATGCAGAGCCATATAATTAGGATCTGTTGGTTCATCCTCATCCTGAAAATCTTTTCTTAATTCGTAAAGCTTGGCTAGCAATTGTTCCGGTGTCATGGGGACTTTCCAATATTATCTAAGGATGTTGAGAAGTTGTATTCTACTAATAATTTTCTGTTAGATGCTCTGCAAATGCAAACAGGTTTCTTTCGAGAAGATTAATCGGGCTAGTCGTTTTTTTAGATTGTGCTGTTTGAAGCCTCATGTTTATCGTGCTGTCTTTAAGAAATAACTTTAATGCTGCTTGAGCATGTTCAGGCGAATTGCATTGTTCACTTAAATGAACTTGTACCAGATGCTTGGGCAGCTTGCTTACCCCTAGGCTTTTCAAATAATCCAAGAAGCAAACGGCTTGATGGTTGGAAAGATGGCCATCATTACCCATGATTCGTTCAATTAAGAATTGTGGCCTTTTGCTGTTTTTTTGCAGAGTCTCGTCGTGATTGAATTCTAATGCCAGTAAATCTAAATCCGTAAATTGTTCTACAAGTGCTTTGTCCCAAATTCCCAAATCTGCAAGATAACCAATCGAAACGCAAGGCACTTGTGCGTTTTTTATATCGAGGCGAAAGCCAAAAGTTTCTGAAGAATCATGGGATAGGTTTACAGGAAACCAATTCCAGCCCGGTGCAGTTTCAAAAGGAGTGTTGGGCAGATAGAAACGCGCCAATCCCGATTCCCAAAAGGCTTTAAATTCTGGGAGTTGGTCGTAAATCGTTCGGGCATGGGTTTTATGAAGATACCAAGGGATTTTCTTTTCAGCACAATAAGCTAATAATCTTGGGTTCCAATGGTCGCCATGCGTATGGGTTAGAATAAGGCCCCGAAGCCTTTGTGGGGTGAAACCTGAAATTTTTAAGTGGGTTTCAAGAGTTCGCGGGCTAATGCCGCCATCGATTAAATACGAGCTTTGCCCATCATCTATGATAGAGCAATTGCCCTTGCTTCCGCTTGCCAGCGTGGTAAATCGCATCACCTAACATCCTTGTTTTCTTGGTCAGTCTATCTAATTTTTCAATGTTAATCGATTATTCTGCAAGTGCAACAATTGTTCCCCCTAATGATTGCTTTTTATGCATATTAATTTAAAGTATTGTGCCGTTGCTTGAAGATTGTTAATCTATTAGCTTCCTGCCTGTATTGTTTGTTAATAGAGGAATGATTAAAATGGTTGATTCCAAGACCATACTGCTGGTCGATGATGATTACGAATTAAGTGATGGGCTTAGGCTAATTCTTGAAAAGAACGGCTACAAAGTTCTTCAGGCGAGAGATGGCGTGCAGGGAAGGCAATTGATTTACAATCAGCGGCCGGATTTGGTCATTATTGACATGATGATGCCTAAAATGGGTGGGTATCCCGTTCTTGAGCATTTTAGGGGCAAAGAAGATGTTCCGCCCTTTATCATGATGACTGCAAACGAAGGCCAAAGGCACAAGGCCTATGCAGAGTACCTTGGCGTGGTTGATTACCTGCGCAAACCCTTTTCGATGGATGAGTTGCTTGAAGCCGTTAAAAAAGCTATCAATGCCCCTTTAAAAGCTAAAGAGTAAGTTTTTATTAATCTCCATGAAATTAAGTATCAATTCATGAACATGGAGGAAGGTTTTGTCTAATCCTTTGCCCGCTGCCTCGATAATTCTCGAAGATCGTTATTCTCCTGGAAGCATTTTTCTGGTTCAGCGAGCCAAAGCTTTGAAGTTTCTGGGAGGATTTTACGCTTTTCCTGGGGGCAAAGTCGATCCCCCTGATGCAGATATAGCGCAGTCTCAAAACCCTTGGGATGTTGCATTGGTAGCTGCTGTGCGCGAGTTATTCGAGGAATCAGGCGTGCTTTTATGCCGCGATAGTTTAAATAATTCAATCAAGTCGAGCCCCCAATTAGCACAAATAAGGTGCGATCTTCTCGAAAAAAGAAGTGATTTTGCCACAATTCTTCGCGATAACAAATGGGTTTTATCCGCTTCCGATCTTTATCCGATCGGGTATTTTACCACGCCGCTTTTTTCTCCTATGCGCTTTGAAACTAGATTCTTCCTCGCAAAAATCCCTTCTGGTCAGACCCCCGAAGTCTTTAAGAATGAACTCGAAAACGGTGTCTGGGGAACTCCTGCAGAGCATCTGAAAAAATGGTACTCCGACGAGATCCTGATTTCCCCTCCGGTCTTATTACTGTTGGAAATATTGAATAAAATCCCAACCTCGGATTGGAGGTTGTCTTCAGGAGCAGGTTTAGTTTCGCAGGATGAATTTGTTTTAGACAGAGTTCGTTTTGCATCCTGGATCCAAGTCGTTTCGGTCGCTTGCCCTGGGCCTTCCGTTCCCCAAATAGGGAATGTTTTTCTTGTCGGCCTTTCCAAGTTTTATCTGATCGACCCAGGGGCACTCGATGAGAGTGGCGTACTGGCCATCCAAAATGCCATCCAATCTCGAGTGAGTGATGGTGATTCATTTAATGGCATCTTGCTCACCCATCATCATCCAGATCACACCAACTCTGCTAACCATTTTGCAGACCTTTGGGATGTACCTGTGTTGGCCCATATTGCAACTGCTGAAAAACTCTTAAACAAAATTCAAATAAACCAGAACCTTGATGATTGTGACCAAATCCCTTTGGGCTTTAACCCTTTTACAGGTTCCAACCTTGTGCTGACGGCTTACCATACCCCTGGCCATGCACCGGGGCATCTTGTCTTTTTTGAAGCCAAAACCAAAACCTTGTTTGCTGGAGACTTGGTTTCCACCTCCACCACAATTCTTGTGTCGCCCCCCGATGGCCACCTTGCCACTTATATTCATTCCATGAATCGGATGGCGGATTTTAACCCTGCATTACTAATGCCTTTTCATGGTTGCCCAAGCGCTAATGGTAAAAGCGTTTTGCAAACAGCGGTTTTTCATAGGGATAAAAGAGAAACTGCTTTGCTTGCAGCCTTGGGGAATAATTGCAATTCCGTAGAGGCTTTAGCTAATGAAGTGTATCGCGGGTTGCCCGATCCTTTGATGAAGTTGGCTCAAAAGCAAATACTTGCAGGTTTGATTAAACTTAGCGAAGAGGGGATCGTTTTAGCCCCAAGCGATGATTCAAATGAGTGGAGATTAGCCCAATAAAAAAGGTGGGTTCCATTTAAGGAACCCACCTGATTAGTTGACAACCGATTATTATCTAGCAACAGTTTGCGTTGCGTTGAATTCTTCAAACTCTACTACTACAGAAGTACCTGGCTTAATTGATACCTTCTTGGAGAAGGATACATTCTTGCCATCTTCTTCTTTTGTTGCTTGAACATTGTAGCTGTAGGTTTTGCCATTTTCCAGAACTGGAGTGGCAAATGCTTCTTCAATGTTGGTTCGGTTGATTACGTTTCCTTCGATGGAAATTTTTACATCCAAAGGAGCTTTGAAAACAACCGTAGCCTTATTGGAATCGATTGCGCCTTGTTTAGGGGCTGGCAGAGGTTTTGCTTGTGCTGGTTCTTGGGATCTTGCAGGTGCACTTGGAGCATACATTGGCATTGCTACCGCAGATGAACCATAGCAGCCACCGCATGAATATGCAACAACTGGGTAGCCATAGCAGCTGGCGTAGGGTGCGTAAACTACTGGACGGTAAGCGATATGACCATAGCAACCACCGCAGCAAGTATAAACTCGTGGTGGCGGATAGCAGCATTTCCACCAGCAATCAGGGGCAGCGGTCGAAGTACTCATCATCGCAGCAAGAACTACACTGTACATAGAAAACTCCTCAATAAAATAAGTGTACATTTGAAAGGTTAAACTCAGGTAACCTTTACTAATAAAGTAAGATAGGGCAATTGGCTAAGTGTGTCAATAAAATTAGGAGGATATCGAGAAAATGTACTGATTATTCCTAGGGGCTCAATTGGTCAGTTTTATACTCCTTGTTTTTCTTCTCTTCCTTTTAAAATTTACGCAATTCTCCACTCCCTTTATTATCATGATTTGTATTACAATAACTTGGATTAGAGGATTGCACCGGCCCTGTAAATTTTTACGGGCTTTCAAGGAGTGAAAAGTTATGTCAAGGCGCAACTTGGGTTGGTTACTCGGTATTATTTCTGTTTCTTTGCTTGGCCTAGTTATTGTTGCCAATGCTCCTTCCCGCGAAAACGACCGTGATTACGAACTCGTTAGGCTTGTAGTTGATGTTCTACACGAAGTTCGTGGTAGGTACGTCACCGAGATTTCACCCCAGCGCGAACGCAAATTAGTGGAAGACATGATCAATGGAGGGCTCGAGCGACTCGACCCTCACTCCTCGTACATTAATAATCGCGATTTCAAACAATTTAGTCGTAATAACAAGGGTAAGTTTGGCGGCATTGGTATTCAAGTGGGTTATGATCGATCCAATCGTGGTTTGCTAACGGTGATAAGCCCAATGGTTGGAACCCCTGCATATGAAGCGGGTGTTTTAGCGGGCGACACCATAGTGAAAATTGATGGTAAAAATACGGATAATATGCGTATCGACGAAGCAGTTGATTTGATTCAAGGTGATCCAGATTCCTTAATTACCCTCACCGTGGTTCATGATGGTGGCAAAGAGCCTGTAGAAATCGGCATTCGAAGGGCCATTATTAAAGTGCAAAGTGTTTTGGGTGATAAGCGTAAGGAAAACAAAGAGTGGGACTATTTCCTCGACCAGAATTCGAAAATTGGCTATTTGAGAATTAGTTCGTTTAGTGAAACTGCATCCGCAGAAGTTAAAGATGTTATCGTAAATCTTCAGAAAGAGGGTGCAAAGGGATTGATTTTGGACCTTCGAAATAATCCCGGTGGGCTGTTAAAGGCTGCTGTAGAAATTTCAGACATGTTTCTTTCCGAGGGAAAAATCGTTAGTACCCGGGGTAGAAACCAGCAGGAAGAAGTAATCGATGCCCGGCCCGAAGGTACGATGTTTTTGCCCGCAGAAAAATACCCGATCGCTGTCTTGATCAATCGTAATAGCGCAAGTGCAAGCGAGATTTTAGCTGCTGCTTTGCAAGATCACAACCGAGCAGTTGTGATTGGCGAACGCAGTTATGGTAAGGGCAGTGTGCAAAACATCATAGATTTAGAAAACAAATCCAGTGCGTTGAAATTAACCACTGCAAGTTACTGGCGCCCAAGTGGCAAAAACATCCATCGTTTTCCTGATAGCAAAGAAACTGATGAGTGGGGCGTAAAGCCAAACCCTGATTACGAGATTATTTTGAAAGATGAGGAAAGGCTTGAATTTCTGCTTGATCGAAGCGACAAGGATGTTATTCGCGATAAAAAGCCTGATGTTAAAAAAGCTGATAAAAAGCCTTTTGTAGACCGTGTATTAGAAAAAGCGGTTGAATATATCAACAATCAGAAGGAAAAAGCTGCGCTCGATAATCTTCAACCACGGGTATCGTAAGCGGATTATTCCTTCAATTTTTTGCGAGAAGTATGTGGTTATAGAGCCTAGGGTTTTATTTGAAGATAACCACTGCTTGATTATCGAAAAGCCAGCAGGATTAGCGACTCAGGCCCCTGATCCCTACTCTAGCCTTGAGTCTTGGGCTCGCTCTTACCTTAAAACCAAGTATGTAAAAGCAGGCAGGCCTTATCTTGGCATTCCACACCGTTTAGATCGCCCGGTATCGGGAATTGTATTTTTCACCCGTAGTAGTAAAGCTGCTGCAAGAATTGCAGAACAGTTTCGTGAAAGAACTATCAGCAAACGATACCTTGCGTTGGTGGAAGCGGAACTCGACCCGGATGCACCTGAAAACCAATGTTGCTGGCTGGATTACATGGTTAAAATTCCAGATGTAGCAAAAGCGATGTTATGCAGCCATGATCAAGCAGGGGCAAAATTAGCCCAACTTGAAATGAACGTACTTAAAACTTCAAGCGGGCACTCCTTACTGGATATACATCTCCAAACAGGCAGGATGCATCAAATCCGGTTGCAATCTTCTTCACGAGGCTTTCCTATTGTTGGTGATTCCCATTATCATGCAAAAGTGAGTTTGGATTTAAACCCTTCGGATAAGCGCATCCTCTTGCATTCTTATTATCTAAAATTCCTGCATCCTATTAGTTACGAACCAATGGAAGTTTTGTCGGAATTACCCAACTACTACCCGCAATGGGCTCAAGATTATATCCGCAATAATTTCTTTCCTTTGCTTTCTGAGAAAGCTTGATGCCATGCGTGTGATCGCTGCTATCGATATTTTAAATGGTCAGGTTGTTGCAGGATTATCGGGGGTCCGGGAGTCGTATAAGCCGTTAATTTCAAAGCTTGTAAGTGCAACTAATCCATTTGAATTGATTATGGAAATGCGAGAGGCTTTGGGCCTCAATGATTTTTATATCGCAGATTTAGATGCGATTTTAACTGGGAAAAAGAATGAGAATCTTTATTCTTTGTTGGTAAAAGAGGGTGTCCACATTTATTTGGATGCTGGCTCCAAGAATTGTGCAGACCTTCAATATTTGATGAACATGAATGTTTTTAAAGTGGTTGCAGGATTGGAAACTATTGAAAGCAGTGAAGAGCTGGAAACCGCAGCCAAGAGGTTTGGGAGCCGGTTGGTTTTTTCATTGGACATGAAAAATGGTGTACCTTTTACCACCCGAGAGGAACTGGTTTTAAAATCACCTCAATCCATAATGAAGGATGCCATTAATGCTGGCGTTGATCATCTTTTTATTCTTGATTTAGCAAAAGTTGGAACAGGAAAAGGGGCTTTAACTGATGGTCTGGTTGCAAAAGCAAGAACCCTATCAGAAAAAATCTTCATCATGGCGGGGGGTGGGATTGGGAGTTTTCAAGATGTAATAGGCTTGAAAAATTCAGGTGCGAATGCGGTGGTTGTTTCTCGTGCGTTGCACGATGGAACTTTTGATAGGCAAGCAATAAAAGTAATATCAGCCTTGTAATTCGCAGGTTGCTGATTGGCCAAAACTTTCTTCGACCTCAACCCGCAAAATATCAGGCGTATAATTGTGCTGTTTCTTCAAGCTTTCTAGAAGGGTTTTTCCAATATAAAGCGCCAGTTGTTCTGCAGTGGTGTTTGATATGGGCAAAATTACGCAGTCTTCTGCAGGGAAAACCCATTCTTTTTCTTTGTATTTAACGCAAACTCTGGTGCCTTCTTCCCGGACTTCGATGACTTTATTGTTTTTTGCAAGCATCATGCGATGATCAAGTAGATCGGTGATTTCTTTGGTACGGTGTTTTAGAGCGATAAAGTCGAAAACATAGTGGTTCTCGTCGAGTTTGCCTTCAATTTCAATCTTGGCTCGATAGTTATGCCCATGAATTCTTTCGCATTTGCTGTTCTCATAGCTAATGAAATGCCCAGAGCAGAAAACCAGGTGATCTTTGGTTACAGTGATCTTGTATTTTTCATTTGCCATGCCGTTTTCCAGTCAATGAATGAGTGCGCCTTGATCGTATAGATATTTTATGAATAATTAAAAGTCTGGCGCAGTTCTTCGTAAAGCATTTTCAATTCCATCCGACCAAGGGAAGGTTAGGGGTAGAGAGATTTGCCCTAGGCGCAGGGCGATAAAAAGGGTGACAGCAATTAAATCAGCAGTGGCGCCCGGGTTTCGTTTGTTGCCTTCCATGCGAAGCCAGCGGTCAAGATCTTTGAATTCGGCCCAGCCAGATTCTTTCAAAGGCCATTGTTTTTCTAAAACTTTTTTGGCCCTTTCAGAAGATTCTTTGGCATCATTGGGGCCACATTTGCGCAAAATCAGTGAGTCGGGGTACTTCCCCATTAAATATAGATGGGTGAAAATGATGGCGCCTTCCATGCAGCCCAGTTGCTCTAGCGCACCGCCCAGGGTTGGAATTGCATCATTGAAAATCGCACAATACCCATCCGCATATTGTTGGGCAATTAGGTCGCGATCTTGCGCCAATCGCATGGCTTCTAAAAGTGTGCAGGTCGGAACCTCGTTAATATCAGCTTGAGGTTCTTTACCCATGCCGCCTGGGGATGCAAGTCTGATTGCATCATAAATGATTTTGGTTTCTTCGATGGAGATGTCTGCAATTGCTTTTTGCATTTCTTTTTTGAGTTCTGCGCCATTGTTGGCGAATGCAACCGGAGCAAATAAAAGGATGATTCCAAGGTTGGTATTGGTTCCAACGGAGGTTTTAGTTGTTTTGACTGATTCAAAAATAGCATTAGCCAAGCCTAATTTTCGGGTTTTGCAAAGAATGGGAGCAATGGCCCCGGCACTTAAAATAAAATCTGTGAAATGAAGGTTATGAAACGAAGCAAGAGGGTGGACATTTCCGATTTTTCGGGCAGTTGCCTCCCATATACATGCTGCATGAATTTGTCGTGAGAGTTCTAATTCAAGCATAGTTTCTTCAGGAATGGTTTGCATAAATAAGGATTTCTCTTGCGATATCGATTTCTGTAACTGGTGCAAAGGCCTTCCATCCCGGAACAGCATTGACTTCCAAAACCAACCATTTTCCATTCTCATCTAATATCAAATCAACTCCTGCAATTTCAGCCCCCACTGCGTTGGAAGCCTTGATGCCAATCTCTTCAAGATTAGAGTTTAGTTTGTAGGATTCGCCTTTTCCACCTTGTGCAACATTGGTCATCCAAGCGCCTTGGGGAGCGGTTCGCTTCATCCCCCCAAGAACTTTTTTACCGAGAATAAATATGCGAAGATCCCATCCTGGGTGTTTGATATAGGGTTGCAGATAAATGACGCCCCCGATCTTTTCGATCGCACGGAATACTCTCCATGCCAGTTGCTCATCTTCGATCCGTAATATTCCCCGGCCTTCTGCACCAAATAAAGGTTTTACAACGATATCTTTGCCAAATCTTTCGAAGGCTTCCATTGCGGTATCAGAATCTTGACAGCAAAAAGTATGTGGAATATCCAGCCCGTGTGTTTGCAGGAGTTCGCTTGCAAGAAATTTATCCACTGCAGATTCGAGTGCCCGGGGTGGGTTTAAAACTTTTTTGCCCTGGCGCTGTAGGGCATGAAGTACATCCATTCTAAAAACAACCTGCTCCAAAGAACCTGGTGGCATGGTTCGGATGATGGTGCAATCTGCTTCTTCAAACGCTTGTTTTGAAGGCTGTGCCAGAGAGTGGGATATTAAGCGGAAGTCGGTTACATGGGCTTTAACCCCAAGGGATTGTGCTGCTCGCAGCAAGTCTTTGACATGCCAACCTTCTTTGCCACCCATGATGTTGAAAATCATAAATAATGTCCGTGAATGAAAGTGGAATTAGTTCCAAGATTTGTTAAGCAAGTTGGTTTCAAACTTACCGAACTGGAAACACCTTCCTGTTTTCAAATTGTAAAAGTGGACAGTTGCAGGGGAAAAGAGGAGGGGATCAATTTTGTAGAAATCTCCTTTCACTTTGCGAAAGATTTCAGCAAAAGGTTGTCCATGATCGGAAGAAGAGTTTGAGGGAACTTTGGGGCCAAAGCTTGCAATGATATCATCTTCGGTATCGACCCAAAGATGTACTGCTGCGCCATATAAGATTGCATCATTGGTGCGGCCAATTGCTTCGGTAAAGTCTGGGGATGGTGGCGCAAGGGGTGCCCAGCCTGCACCTTGTTTGATCGCATCTATAGGAAATTTTAACTCATGAAGTTTGTGCATTGCTGTTTCAACACTTCGTGCAACTATCTGAATGGAGCCTGCGATACTGCCAGTTGGTGCACCTAAAAGGGTTATGTTTTCATGAGGCAATTCCAGCTTGGAAGATAAATAATCAAAGACTGCAGAGTCGGGCGCTTTGCTTGTTTCGAGGATGCCAACAACATGGGGGGATTTTTCTCTGCCTGGAATATGGTTGAATAAATCTTCGCTGCCATAGTGGGCGCGCATGGGGCCTGAACCCATTGCAAAAAACTTTCCCACAGCAATTTGCCAGCCTGCATACTGCGATGCCAGGCATGAAAGAACGGGGTGATCGGTCGCTACTGCGATGGCGGGCCCTTTCCATAAATCTAGATGGCTGGGGGCCAAAGAAATTTTAGCAAGGCCGGACATGCAAGCACGTGCTAGTTCCAATCCTGCTTGAATTCCACCTTTGCTTTTTATGCCAAAATCGAGAAAAGTTCCATTCGCTTCTGTTTTGCTTTCATCCAAACCAAGTTCGTTAATTCTAGCTTGGGCACGATTTACAATGCGCAGAGCGCCAGCGTTAAGATTTAAATTGACTGTCATGCGATCCTCGATTTTATGTTGATCAAAACTAATACCTTTAATCAGACAATTAAACCAAGTTGTTTTGCAAAGTGCCAACATGGAATAGTGAGTCTAATTGAGAAGTTCGTGTTTTCAATTGAACTTTGACTTCGGTTAAAGAGTCTGCTTTTGCGAAAACAGTAATAACCGGTGAGCCCTTGTGAATGGCAGAGCCGGTTTTTGGAATATCTGCAAAAGGTGAAAACAACAGAGGATTTGCCTCGATTGAATGCCAAGGTGCTTCTTTTGGAATCAAAACATCATGTGGAGCATAGTAGATGGCTTTCCCAATTACGGTTGTTTCGCTGGGAGCAGGATTTTCATAAATAGGCTTGATGCCAAAAGCTTGCAAATGTTTAGTTATAAAATTTTGGCCTAGGGCTAATTCCAATACTTCCATGGAAGCTGTATAGCGAGGATTTATCTCAAGTGGATAAACCTTTGAATCATTTAAAATGTAGTCCAACCCTAGTAGACCACGGGGGCGATAATTGCTGGATATTATTTTGCCAATAGTTTGAAGTTCTTTTAGTTCGGAGTTACAAGGTTTTACTGGCCCCATGTTGCCCGAGTATAAAAAATCATTTGCATGCAAAGATTGTGTGCCTGAAGATTGAATGCTCAAGCCTAAAAGTTCAAAGCCTGATTCGGTAAAGCAAAAGATGGCACTACGGCTTTCGCCATTTTTGAATTCTTGATAGTAAAAATCAGAATCATCTACCATTGCTTGTTTACTTGGATCAAAAGGCTTTATTCCAAGCCCTCCAGAACGGTATTTAGGTTTGCGGAGATATGAGGTTTCGTTATTTAAATCCTTCATACTAATAATAATTGCAGGTGTATTTATTTGCTTGGACTTTAACAGTTTATAAAATCCAGGAATGTTTCTGAGATTATAAAGAGTACGTCCAGTTATACCAAGAATAGTTCGCTGGGCGGATAGGAAATGTAACAGTGCTGAATGGTTTTCCAGGCCACCTGTATAAAGTATGGGTACTTTCGGGGCAGCTTTGATCAAGTCCGAGATTTCGTCGGGAAACGATTTTGTAATCAAGGTGGTGGGGCAGTTTTTTGCGAGGTCTTCATCTGCATAAAGATCGATGCACCATGGCTGATAACCTGCTCTTATGCACGAAAATGCCAAGGAGCGAACGCTTGCCCCTATTAATATTAAGGTTGCATTGTCGCCCTTGCGAGGTAAATTAAATCTTCCTGCCATGATTAAGAACCTTTTGGATACACTTGATTAAAGCAGTCTACTGGAAAACAGGATCAATCATGAAATTAACTCCAGTTATTTTATCAATTGGGACGCTAATATTTGGGACCATAGGTTTGATGGGCCAGAATGCTAAACCTCTGGATTTAAGTAATCCGGGTGCCCTGACACCTGCCGAAGAAAAGAAAACCTTTAAGCTCGCATCAGGTTTTAAAATCGAACTTGCAGCTTCAGAACCAACTATCATTGACCCCGTTGCACTTGCAGAGGATGAACAAGGCAGGTTGTTTGTCACCGAAATGATTGGCTATCCAAATGGGGGCGTTGGCACGGGGGATGTTTCTTCCGGGCGAATTAAGTTGTTGGAAGATAAAGACAAAGATGGGTTTTACGAAACAAGCACTATTTTCGCAGAGGGTTTGCGCTTTCCTATAGGGTTATTTCCTTGGAAAAAAGGCCTTATTGTGGCAAATGCGCCAGACCTTATTTATCTAGAAGATACTAACAATGATGGTAAAGCGGATTCTTCCAAAGTTCTTTTCACTGGTTTTCACACTTCCAATATTCAACAAATGTTGAACAGTTTTAGATGGGGCCTCGACAATCAAATTCATGCGGTAGCAGGAGGCAACGGCGGAACTATTACCAGCAAAGAAAACCCCAAGATGGTTCCAGTTGAATTGCGGGGCAGGGGGATTCGATTCAGGCCTGATATTCCTGATAGCCTTGATCCCGTTACCGGTGGCGGGCAATATGGTTTGACCATGGATTCTTTCGGAGCTCTTTTTTCTTCCACCAACAGTCAACATTTAAGGCACATGGTTTTGCCTGATGATCAGATTCGTAGAAATCCTTATCTTGCTGTGGGGAGCATGGCTTTGGATATTGCGGAACATGGTGCAGCTTGCAAGGTGTTTCGGATTAGTCCGTTTGAAGCGTGGCGGGTGGAACGCACGAGCAGAAGAAAATCTAGCGAATTAGCCAAGAGGTTGCCAGCAACGGAATTGGTTCCGGGAGGATATTCTACATCATCTTGCAGTCCGCTTTTGCTGGATTCTGATTCGGTACAGGCCCCTTACCGAGATAGTATCATCATTTGCGAACCTGCGAATAATGTAATCATGCGTGATGTTTTAGAACCTAAAGGTGTAACCTTTATTTCTAGGCGGGGCGATCCTGAAAAAGAATTTCTCGCTTCAACGGATAACTGGTTCAGGCCTGTGCATTTAAATCTTTGTTTGGATGGTTCTATATTGGTGCTTGATTTTTATCGTGAAGTAATAGAAACGCCTTTGTCACTTCCCGAGGATATGAAAGCTGTTTTACCCTTAAAAACTCAGGGAAAAGGGCGTATTTGGAGAATCATTCCAGATGGGATAAAGAAAGTACAACCTTTTCCAGAGGCTTCAAATTTTATCGGATTGGTTGCAGAGTTAGAGTCAGGAAATCAAACCAGACGAATGATGGCCCAGAAATTACTTGTCGAGCGTAATCAAGTTGGTGCCCAAGATTTACTCGTCAATCTTGTCCAGAAAAGTCTATCGCCACAAGCCAGAATGCATGCCCTTTGTACCCTTGATGGTTTAAAGTTGCTGCAAGAGAAGCAGGTGGTTCATGCGCTTGCAGATTCATCGCCTGGCGTCAGGTTGCATGCTGTAAGGCTTTCAAATAAATTCATCAGTCAATCGGATGCGGTGTTGAAATTAGTTTCAAATCTTGGTGGGGATCAAGATGCGCGCGTTCGCTGCCAAGTCGCTTTTGCCATGGGTAATGTCGGGCCTGATAAATGTAAAGATACTTTGATTAAGCTCGTGAAAAGTGATGGAGAAGATCGTTGGATGCAAACCGCAATTCTTAGCTCATCAGCTCAGGTTGGGGGTAAACTTCTTTTAGAACTTCTTGAGGATGAATCAATTGGTGCAGGGGAAAACACGGGTCGGGAAGCTTTTCTTTCGCGGCTTTCTGCAGTATCTTCGACCCGTTTGGAAAATGCTGAGATGGCAAAATTGTTGATGCTGGTGCAAAGGCCAAACTTTAAACCTACTTTACGCGCAGCTATTCTTGAAGGCATTGCCCAAAGTCAGGTTGCAATCGGGAATTCTGCTGAAGATCTCTGGGAAAAACCGGATGATCAATTGAAAAAGGCTCTCGATAGTTTGATGCCATTGTTTGTTAATGCAGCAAATACTGCTCGACTTTCCAACGCCCCGATTACAAGCAGGTTGTCTGCATTGCGATTGCTGGCAATGGGGCCATTTTCTGTTATTTCGCAACTTGCACCTGAATTACTTCAAGCGCAAACACCTCCCGCAATTCAAACAGCCACTCTTCAGGTTTTGTCTGCGTTTAAAAAAACAGAAGTGAGTAAGATCATTCTTAATGCATGGCCTTCTTTCAGTCCAGCGTTAAGGCGTGAAGCGGTGGAAACTCTTTTTTCTAGAAAAGATCGCATTGAAGCTATTATTTATGGGATGGAAAAAGGGATCATCCAACCATCGCATCTTGAGGCTTCCAGAATAGACCAGCTTAAAAAATTAAACCAAGTTTCTCTGCAACAAAAAGTGATTGCGATACTTGCAAAAACCACTTCAACTAATCGTAAACAGGTGGTGGATTCGTATGCCAAGGTTTTGGAAATGAAGGGTGATCATTTAAAGGGAAAAGAAGTATTCAGGAAAAACTGTGCGACTTGCCATAAATTTGATGACATGGGCTATCAGGTTGGACCAGATCTTCTTGCTGCCATTCGTGGTAAAAATTCGGAATACCTTCTAATTGCGATTCTCGACCCCGGCAGGGAAGTTGATTCCCGATATGTTAATTACACTATCGAAACAAAGCAGGGGCGAATATTTAGCGGTTTGTTGGCATCAGAATCCGGGACTTCTGTGAATCTCAAGCGTGGCGAAAATGCTGAAGATACCATCCTTAGAAATCAAATTGAATCGATTCAGGCTAGTGCCAAATCTCTTATGCCCGAAGGTTTGGATATGCAGGTAAAGCTAGAAGATATGTCAAACTTATTAGCTTATCTTTTACAAGTTTCTGGAAAGTAGAGGGGTGCAGATTTTATGACAAAAGTTTCAGAGCTGGCATCTTGGTTTGATCAAATTGCGCCGCGTTCGCTTGCTGCGGATTGGGATAATACCGGCCTATTAATGGGCGATTTTTCTTCTGATGTCAATAAAGTTTTGGTTTGCCTGACTCTTACCAAAGAAGTTGCTGATGAAGCCATCAACCGAAAAGTTCAGATGGTTGTCACGCATCACCCGTTGCCTTTTAAACCAATTAAAAACATGAATACGAGTAGTTCGGAAGGGTCGATTCTTTGGAAGCTTGCAACGAAAGGGATAGGGGTTTATTCGCTGCATACCCGTTGGGATGATGCGCAAGGTGGCATCAATGAATCTTTATTGGAAATGATTGGTGCGAAAAATCTTGGCCCGATCATTTCGTCGCAAAGTAAGGAAGAAGTAAAATTGGTTACCTTTGTGCCTGGGGAGAATCTTCAAAAAGTAAGTGAGGCATTGTTTGAAGCAGGCGCAGGGGTTATTGGTAATTACAGGGAATGCAGTTTTACTATGGAAGGGACAGGCACTTTTTTTGGCAATGAACAAGCCAGCCCGGTGGTAGGGAAAAAAGGGCAGCGGGAAAAAGTTCTGGAGCAACGCCTTGAGGTTGTTTGCCCAGCTTCACGAATTCAAGCAGTTGTCTCTGCGCTTAAAAATTCTCATCCTTATGAAGAGCCAGCTTTTGATCTTGTCATGCTTAAACCTAAACCAACAGGTTCAGGCACGGGTAGAATTGGATTGCTAACGCTGCCTACTTCGATTGCACAACTTGCTGAAAAATTCGAGAAAGCTTTAGGTATCACCCGGGTTTCATTTGCGGGGAATGTGGAGCGATTGGTTTCCAAGGTTGCGGTAGTGTGTGGCAGTGGGGCATCACTGATGACTCAAGCTTTCATGCAAGGTGCGGAAAGTTTTATTACCGGGGAAGCACGGTTTCATGATTTGTTAAGTGCTAAAGATCAGAACAAGTCGATTCTTTTGCTGGGGCATTATAAATCAGAGCGATTTGGTATTGATGCGTTGGCTACTAAGCTTCAATCCCGATTTACTGCAGTGGAAGTTATAGCTTCTGAGTCGGAAAGTGATCCTTTAGAATCATTTTGAAATATGTGCAAGCTTAGGTAGTGCATGAGTACAACCGATCGGTAATATTTTCAAATATTGAAGCTTGGGTAATCTTTTTCTAAATGAATGGGAAAAGGTTTTATCAGGCTTTTTGTAATGGTTTAGAGTGGTTTGATATTTCTAATAGCAAAAAATAAAGTCTTAGGCATAGTTATTGCATTAGTGTTGATTAACTTAAAAGTTGCTGAAGATTTAATCTTGGCTTTTAAGGAAGAATGCACAAGGAAGTGTTGCAATGCAAAAATGGGTAATCGGAATTGTTGCCAGCTTTTTGGTTCTGAGTGGATTGATGTTTTTAGGTGCAAACAAAAAAGCAAAGGCTAACGAAGTTGGTTCTAGGACTGTAATGAATGACTCGTTAAATACCGAAGCTGCCCAGCGCTACAGAAAAGTTCAGCCCAAGCATTGGCGTGCAGCCATGGTTAAAGGGTTTGGCTATTCAGCAATGCGATAAAAATCAAGGTAGAGCAGGGGGCTCGTTGCTTGCAGGGGCCTTGCTTGAAGGAAGAATCGAAATAGTTTCTTCCGCCTTACCCGAAATTCCTTCATCTGCTGAATATTCCAGTCTAAAAGTCCCATCTCCAGTTTTTTTTGCCTGCAAAAATAATGAGTAAGTTACTTCTTTTCCTGGCTCCAAGCTGGGCAATGGCAGGAAGCCCACTTTATCTGGTTGCCTGCTGAAGTTTGTTGGGCCACGCCCTTCGGTTACAATTGTAGTATCAGGCGATATCGCACTTAAGATCAAATTTTTAATAGGGTTTGGGCTGTTATTAATTAGCCTTAAGGTGAGTGCGGTTTGCTCTCCTAGTTCCATGGGATCAATGCTTTTGTCAATTTCAGCAACCAAGCCATTGTTGTTTTCAAAAATGGTGATCTTCTCAACCTGCCAACCTGTTGGGATTTTATCTGCTGTTACTTCCGTACGATTTTTTAAAGTGCCTGCAATGGTGGGTTTGATTACCATTTGCACGGTTTGCCTTTGTTTGGGCGCAAGTTGAGGAATCAGCCATTTGATTTCCCCGTTTTCGTTTCTACCGCCGCCACTCGCTGCAAGAAATTGCGTAGATGCATCTAATTTCGTCGAGACTTTTATTCCTCGAACCAATTGATTCCCGGAATTGGTGATGGTGATTTGGTAGCTTGTAGGTCGATTGATGTTACGGCGATCGGGGCCACCAATATTTAATGCAAGTTTAACTTCTCCAACTTCAACTTTGGAGGAGGTTTCTTTTTTTATCCCAGAAGTTGTTGTTACGGTTGCTTTGTTTATGAATTTTCCTGTTTTCTTGGCAGCAGCTTGAAATTCTAACCGCTTAGATTGTCCGCTTGGGATGGCGCCTATATTCCAAATTAACGGGTTTTCACCCGAGGTTGAAGGCTTGCTAGTTAAGAACTCAAGTCCATCAGGAATAATGTTGGTTAGTTGAACACCCGTTAGTTCTGAATTACCGGTGTTGAATATATCTATTTGGTAACTCAGTGTGTCGTACAACATGGCTTGAATGGGCCCTGTCATTTTTATGAGTAGGGGAGATGCTAGTTGGGTTTTAACAGCTTGGCCATGTTCGTATTGGACTCGAGAAATGCAATCAACTTCGCCAGTACCAGTTACCATCACAACTAATTTGATTTCTTTGCTGGAATTGCCTGGGAGGGAGCCGAGTTTCCAGATGAGTTCGCCTTCGAGGCTATCGGGTGGAGGGGTGGCCCTGAGGAATTTAGCATTCGTGGGGATATTATTTCTAACACGGACTTGGTGTGCTTCAGCTGGAGAATGATTTTCGATGAGGATGCGGTACTCTAATTCATCATTGGGGCTGGCTTGGGCGGAAACTCGCACACGAATAGTTACAAAAGGTGCGGGTGGATCAGAAGGGGAGAATGTGCCCAATGAACTTTTTGCAGGGATGGATTTTGCTGGAGATTGGCCTTCAATAGGGGGTTCTGCCCCTGAATTAGGTGCCGATATTGTCGGGGAAATTGTTTCTTGTATCCCGTAACCTTTGTTGGTTGGAACAAGAAGGTAATGCAAGCAAATCAAGCAAATAACTGAAAACGAAAACAGTTGCATTAAATGTTTTGGTTGTTTCATGATCTAATTGCCCAGCGGTTAAATCTTTCAAGTCAAAATTTATTATCCTTGAAAAACAGCTAGTGTGCGAACATTTTAAGATAAATCTTGGATGTTTTGTTGGGCCAAAAGAGAAAATAACTCTGCTGATAATATAAGGGTAAGTCTTTAAGGGTAAATAGTTTGAAATAATCAAGAATTGATCTATGATGCATTCAATGATGGAACTTTATTGTGATACAGGAGCGAAGTTATGAAGTCGTTAATAATATTTTCTGTTACGGTTGCTTGCTTTTTCAATGCGCAGAATTTAATTCTTGCCCAGGATAAAAAGGCTGAAGAAAAGCCTAAGCCTGTTGCGATTGCACATATTCGAATCAGTGGATCTTTGGAGGAAGGCGCAGCACCTGCAGAACCTTTGTTTTCCAGTTTAAAGGAAACACTTAAAAGCAAATTAGATCGGATAAAAAAAGCCTCCACAGATGCTAATGTCAAAGGCTTGATTCTCGAAATCGATGGGATTGATGTCGGCTGGGGGAAACTTGATGAATTGACGGAAGCACTTAATAATTTCAAAAAGTCTGGGAAGAAGATTTATACTTATTTGGAATCAGGCGAGATGAAGGATTACCTTATTGCGTTGTCTAGCAATAAAATAATGCTGCCTGAATCTGGCTGGTTGATGCTTACGGGTTTACGGGCGGAAGTTACTTTTTATAAGGAAATGCTCGAGAAAATAGGCGCTCAAGCAGACTTCTTAAAAGTAGGGGATTTCAAATCAGCGATTGAGCCCTACACTCGGACCACAATGAGCGAAAGCAGCCGCAAGCAAATGGAATCCATGCTCGATGATTTTTATGAAAAATCTATTGTGGCAAGAATTCAGATGGAACGAGAGGCTAAAAAATGGGCTCCCGAGGATATCCGCAAGATTATTGATAATGGCCCTTACACTGCCAAAAAAGCGAAAGAATTGGGGCTTGTTGATTTGGTGGGCTATTTCCCCGCAGTTACAGAAGCTTTTAAAAAGGAACTAAAAGTCGATGATATCACTTTGCTTAAAAATTATGGCAAAGACAAAATTGATGACATTGATCTTTCCAACCCCTTTGCACTATTAAAACTTTTTGCTGCTCCAAAAATTTCAAGTAATTCTAAACCTAAAATTGCTGTCATCTATGCCTCTGGCACCATTAATACTGGAAAGAGTGAACAGAGCCTGTTGGGCTCTGAATCTTGTGGTTCTACTTCTATGATTCAGGCGATTAAACAGGCTGAAAATGATAAAAATGTTAAAGCTATTGTTTTAAGGGTGGATAGCCCTGGTGGTTCTGCTCTTGCAAGTGATCTTATCTGGGCGGAATTAATGCGATGCAAAAAACCAATTATTGCTTCGATGTCTGATGTTGCAGCCAGTGGCGGTTATTACATTTGCATGGCGGCATCCAAAATTTATGCTGAGCCGGGCACCATCACTGGTTCTATCGGTGTATTTGGTGGAAAGATCAACATGGGTGGCACCTATGCGAAACTTGGAATTACATCCGAGGTTATTACCCGTGGAGCGAATGCTAATCTTTTTTCTTCCACCAATTCTTTTTCCAAATCAGAGCGTGAAGCAATGACTAAACTCATTGATGATTGTTATGATCAATTCCTTACCAAGGCGCTAACAGGGCGTGAAAAAGCAGGCAGCAAACTTGATCGAAAAACTTTGGAAGGGCTTGCTGGTGGTCGCGTTTGGACCGGTAGGCAAGCAAAGGAAAATGGTTTGATCGATGAATTAGGTACCATGCAAGATGCCATCAAGATGGCCGCAAAGCTTGGCGGGCTTGCTGTGGATACCGATCCGGAGCTTCTCCTTCTTCCTAAGGGTAAAAGCTTTTTGGATTCTTTATTAGAACCTAAAACTCAATTATCCCTGAAGTCGGGGTTGGATATCTCCGGGATTTCATCTCTTTTTAACGAAGTAAAAGGGCTTGATACGTTTTTGCGTATGCGCAATGAACCCTTATGGCTTATGCTTCCTTACAACTTAAAAGTGAAGTAATCGATGGCGAAATGTGATAAAGGTTACCTTTGCAAAGTGTGTGGTAAGGCAGTCGATGAAATAACTGAATCTGACCTTTACCTACGCTATCTCCTTCATGAGATTAAAGCAGAAGTTTTGCATCTTGAGCCCGACTGCCATATCCGATGTAATTCTGAGCGCGCTCAATACATTGTGGATTCAGGTTTTGAACCTTTGAATGATGTAAATACTCTTGGCCCTTTCGCTAAGAGTTTTCTAGATGTTGGTTATGTCGCAGAGGAAGAAGCCAGAGTTACCGCTGCGTGGCTTAAATTAAAGCAACTCGCAGCTTCAGGCATTGCTATTTTCGATTATCCTCAAACTTGAACATTCTCGGGGTCTGATATTTTTCTAAAAACTGAACTTTTTGCTGACTCTGATTATGCATCTTTGGGCAATTACTTTTCTAAAGATGGGGTTCTTGCTCAAAACTTTTCTGGGTTTGAACCACGCGCCCAGCAGTCACAAATGGCGAAAGCTGTTGATAATGCCTTGGCTAGTGGTGCGACTTTACTCGCAGAAGCTGGAACCGGGGTGGGTAAAAGTTTTGGATATCTAGTCCCTGTTTTTCTTTCCGCCCTTAATAAAAAACGAACCCCCATTGTTATTTCAACCCATACGATCAGCCTGCAAGAGCAATTGCTTTTAAAAGATATCCCGGCGCTGCAAAAAATTATACCGTATCCATTAAAAGTGGTATTGGTCAAAGGGCGGGGCAATTACATCAGCTTGCGTAGATTGCGGGTCGCCCAAATAAAAGCGCCCACACTCATTCAATCTGATGAATTTCACGAACAACTTTATAATGTCAGTCGGTGGTCGCTTGATACCAAGGATGGCAGCAGATCTGATATGGAGTTTGAACCAGACGGTATGGTTTGGGATCTTGTGCAAAGTGATAGTAGCAACTGCATGGGCAGAAGTTGCAAGGATTACCAGCGCTGTTACTATTATCAGGCAAGGCGAACTATCGCCAACGCTGATATTCTTGTGGTTAATCATGCCCTTTTCTTTGCAGACCTTTCTGTACGGGGTAAAGGTTCCAGCCTGCTGCCTGATTATCGCGCAGTTATTTTTGACGAAGGCCACATGGTGGAAGATGTCGCAATTGATCAATTGGGCGACCGCCTTAGCCAGGGAGCCTTTCATTATCTTTTCGAAAGGCTGGCAAGTTCCGGCAAAAAAGAACGAGGCTTACTCGCTGGCGATGGTTTTACTGCAGCTAAACAACAATTGCATTCTGCACGGGCAGAGGTTGATTTGTTTTTCTTGAATATTCAAAACTGGATGAATTCCCACTCTGGTGCTGGCTCTGATCGCACTTCAGGAGCGGTACGCGATGCAGGACATTTCAGGGTTCTCGAAAAAAACATTGTCGAAAATAATATCACGGATACTCTTACCGATCTTTCCAAGAAGCTTGAAGATGAATCTGCTGATTTGCCCGATGAGGAAAAAATTGAATTTCAATCGATGGCAGATAAAGCTGTTGATCTCGGGGTTAGAGTTCGAGAATGGCTCGAGCAGCAACATAAAGGGAATGTGTTCTGGCTGGAATTAGCAGGTAAGCGAGCACTTAGGTTGAATCTGTGTAGGGCTCCTGTTGATGTTGCCCCTATTCTTAAAGAACAGCTTTTTTCAAAAGATATTCCAATTATCCTCACAAGCGCAACACTCTCAACCGGTGGTAAAGAAGGATTCAAGGCTGCTAAAGAAAGGCTTGGGATTGATAAGGCTGAGGTTCTTGCTCTTGAAAGCCCATTTGATTATTACAATCAATCAGAGTTATATCTTTTTAAGAATATGCCCGATCCTGCTTCTCAACCGCGAGAGTTTGAAGAAGCATCGCTGGGTATGATTTGCAAGTTTCTTGAAAAATCGCAAGGCAGTGCGTTTGTACTTTTTACTAGTTATCAATTCTTGCAGCGCACGGGAAAGGTGCTTGAATCTTGGTGCAGGCAGCGCGGTTTCCCCTTGTTTGCTCAAGGGCAGGGCATGACTAGAAATCGTATGTTGGATGAGTTCAGGGCTTCGAAAAATGGAGTTCTTCTTGGCGTGGATAGTTTTTGGCAGGGCGTTGATGTGCAGGGCGAGGCACTCTCCAATGTTATTATCACCCGTTTGCCCTTTATTGTTCCTGATCTTCCTTTGGCCCAGGCTCGGCACGAAGCTGTTCAGCAAAAGGGAGGCAATGGCTTCTACGACCTTCATATTCCGCAAGCGGTTCTTAAGTTAAAGCAAGGCGTTGGCAGGCTGATTCGTTCCTCTACGGATAAGGGCATTATCGTTATCCTTGATCCTAGGATTCTTACCAAGGGGTATGGGAAGCGGTTCTTGCAAGCGCTGCCGAAATCCCGGCTTTTTGTAGATGAGGTTGAACAACCTTCTTCGGGGGTTGGTTAGTTTCATTGTTTGTGGTTTCAGAGAATAGCTTGGGTACCTTTCCTTGCCATTCTTGAAAGCTAAAGTGAAGTGTATCGGCATCTTCAATTTTTACAAAAACCCCTGTAGGTTTTGCCCAAGCTTGGCCAGATGCGCTTAAAATTATTTCTCCCTTCATGCCTTTTTCAACTTCTGCAAGGGATACTCGTTTTAGATTCTTGTTCTTTTCGAGTATTAATAGTTCGGGGTAGAACCCTCCATTTGCTAGAAATCGCATGTGCTTGTTTTTGGGGTCAAGAATTGCAATGAGCCCGATAGCTTCGCGCCAAATGGGTAGAAAAGTAAAGTGACTAGGTATTTTTGAACTTACGATTTTGATGGATAATATTTCAGTGCCTGTAAATTCTCCAAGAATAATGGCAGGCTTTTTAGGGAATGATTCTGCCCTCTGTTTTAATAAAGAATCTAGCGAACCAGTAACAAGACAATCTGCGGACGCAAAAATACCACTCCAATTCGGGGTGAAGTATTCGGAAGGTGATGCAGATAAAAGTTTTAGCCAAGAAGGTAAATGTGCCCAAGAGATTGAATGGTTGTAAAGGTTGGAAGCGATCAGCCAATCAGAGTTAAAGATGGGCCAAGGGTGCCAACCAGCGATCAATTCAAATACGCGGGTGATACCCCGAGTACGAGCAGGGCTGTTTTCAATTGCTTGTTTGTTGCTTGTAGGTTCAGAAAGCGTTTGGTTGCCCATGGGGACAAGCCTTTGGAAGTCTGTTGGGTTTTTAAGCCTGCTAAAGTCGTTGAGTTTTCCGAAGGGTTTTGATTTGTTGTTTTTTATGAGTTTTAAAAGCGCACCTTGGAATTCAGACTTCCAAAAGCAGCGGGCTTTTTCATGATCTAATTGGTAGATGCCTTTAAGCTTGAAAAACAAGCTAGCTATACTCTGAATAAGGTTGTTCTTTATTGACGACATTGTGATAGCAATCCTTGGCCATAGTCGTTTACATTCTGAAATCTATCAGACTTAAGATATTTTACACAAAGGCATGGCAAATAGAAGAGAATAATTGTGTGTATCAAATAAAAGAAGAGCCCAGGAAAACTGGACTCTTCTTTTTGATATTAAAAGGTTTGCGATTAAACAACGCCTTCGAGAGGCTTGCCATCAGCAATGGCCATAGGTCGGCCAAGGTTATCGCGAACTTGGGAAGTTGGATCAAGTCCAAGGCCCTTGTAAACAGTTGCGAAGAGGTCGCCAATGGAGCAAGGCTTATCTTTGATGTCCATACCATCGGCGCTGGTTGAGCCATAAGCTTGGCCACCCTTGATGGCGCCACCACCGATAACAACGGACCAGCATCGTGCCCAATGGTCACGACCACCATTTTGGTTAATCTTGGGGGTACGACCAAAGTCGCCCATCCACATAACAACGGTGTCTTTCCACTTATCTCTTTCAACAAGTTCCTTAACCAAGTTGCCCATGCCTTTATCAAGGCGGGGGCCGTTCCCGGTTCGGATGGTGTTGAAGATGCCAGCGTGGTTATCCCAGCCGCCCAAATCGATTTCGACGCAGGTTACATTCTTCTCGACCAATTTCCTGGCAAGAAGGCAACCCATACCGAAGTTGTTGGTTCGACCGCCGTATGCTTCGATTACGCTTGCGGGTTCGGTTGAAACTTCGAACACGGTTCGCAAAGGAGAAACAGTAAGGTCGAAAGCCTTTTTGTAGATTGAAGTGTGAGCTTGAGCAGCACTGCCAGCGGCTTCACGATCTTCAGGCTTCCTCATGTGTGGGAAGCTGTTTTCTGCAAAAGTATCTTCAACAGAATAGAACAAGCGTTGGCGTCTGCGAAGCCTTTCCATGGTTTCGGTTTCACTGCCAAGGGAAGCAGGAGCCTTGATATTTTCAGGAGGCTGACCAGCATTCTGGACGGTGAAAGGAGCATTCATCATGCCCAAGAAACCGGGTCCAATTCGCTGAGCTGTTCCGCCTACGCCGATGAATCCAGGCAAAGCAAGATCTTTAGGAGTCAGAAGCGAAGATGCCTGTGCACCCAATGCTGGGTACTGAACTACAGGGCTAACCATACGGCCAGTGTTCATCAACACGGTGCCTCGTTCGTGGCTACCTTCGTTGGTAACAAGGGAACGAACAGCAACAAGGTGTTTGAACTGGGAAGCGATAGTAGGAAGTACTTCGCTGATTTCCACGCCTGGAGCAGTGGTTTTAATAGTTTTGAATTCGCCACCGGTTTGAGCGTTTGGCTTGAGGTCCCAAAGATCCATATGGCTAGGGCCGCCGCCCATCCAGAATATGATTAAGCTTTTATTAGCTTTCTTAAGATTGGTTTCTGCTGCACGCAGATTTTGCATGAAACCGGTGCTTGGAAGCATTACTGCTGATGCACCTGCAACATGTTGCATAAAATGACGACGATCCATAGTTATCTCCTAAAATACGAGTTTTAAACTCTAAGCCTTTAGCTATCCTAAGTTTCTGATCTTATTGAGACATTGTCAACAAATTATCAGAATCTTTTACAATTATTCGGGAAATTAATCTATCACATTAAGTTAGTCGGCTTATTCGTGATAAGGTTCCAAAATAATTGTGAATATTTCATTCTTTTAAAGTTTGCTTTGAATATTCGATAAACAATTGCAGATAAGTGTTAAAATGGGTGCCTCCTGCTAATTAGGCTATTGGAGTTATAATGAAGCCATCAACTCAGTCGAGAAAAAAGCTGGAAGTCATTTGGAATAAAGGGGTTAAGGCTGTTGATCCTAGAGATTTAGTGGCCCATTTTGTTCAGTCCGATGCTTCATTTCAGTCGGTTTTAAGCGAGGCTGCAAGTATTTTGGTCGTGGGCGGTGGTAAAGCCACTGCAGCCATGGCACTTGGTCTTGAACAAGAAATAAAGCCGTTTTTATCTAAAACCGTTGGGATTTTGAATGTTCCCGAAGCAAATTACCCAAAGTTAGAAAAAATTAAGCTTAATTTAGCTAGGCCAGCGGGAATGAATCAGCCTACCGTTAAAGCAGTTGAAGGCTCTAAAGCGATGATCCAGCTTGCCCAAGAGGCAAAAGAAGGCGATTTGCTCCTCGCTTTGATTTCTGGAGGGGGCTCTGCCCTAATGCCTTTACCCAGCCTTGGGGTTTCTCTTGAAGACAAACAAAAAATTACCTCACTTCTTTCCGGAACTTCCGCTTCTATCAATGAATTAAACTGCGTTCGAAAGCACCTTTCCCAAATTAAAGGGGGCAGACTTGCTCAGGCCTTCCTTGAAGCTACTCAAGGAAAAGGAAAAATTGTTACTTTGATTTTGTCCGATGTTATTGAAGATAAGCTCGATGTAATAGGTTCCGGCCCCACCGTTAACGATCCCACAACCTTCAACGATGCTTTTAACATCCTCCAAAAACATCTTCTATTAGATAAAACCCCTGCCTCCATTCTTCAGCATTTGCAATCGGGAATAGCAGGGAAGATTTCAGATACGCCCAAGGATTTGCCTGCAAGTATTCGAAATAAAGTTCTCGGGAATAATGCCCTAGCACTCGATGCTGCTGCCAACCAAGCTAGGCAACTTGGTTATCAGGTAATTAATCTCGGGTCTTGCATGGAGGGCGATACCGCTGGGTTGGCATCGATTCACGCTTCGATCGCCCGATCTATTCTTAAGTATGATCAGCCTTGCCAGCCCCCGGTATGTATTTTATCGGGTGGCGAGACAACGGTGAATTTAGGTCAAAACCCTGGTAAAGGTGGCAGAAACCAAGAGATGGCGCTCGCTTTCCTTTGTGCGCTTAAAGATCACAATTTGGAGAGAATCACTTTTCTTGCAGCGGGGACCGATGGCGAAGATGGCCCGACCGATGCCGCAGGGGCATTTGCAGATTCCAGTACGCTCAAGCAGTCTGGAACAATGAACGCTTCCGATTTTCTTGCGCGCCATGATGCTTATCATTATTTCAAAACTGCTGGTTCACTTTTTCAACCCGGCCCAACCGGAACTAATGTGATGGATTTGAGAGTTTTGATTGTTGAATAAGCTGCTCGCAGTTATTTGCTTTCAATGCGCTGTTTCAATGCGGAGATAGATTCGAGCCCTAGGGTTTCTTTAAGTTCTGTAAAGTTAAACATGGCGCCCGCATCTGGTCGATCGACTCTGCCATGTTTCATGTACACCTTAAGCAATTGCTTCATGGCTGCAGCGGTAACCATAAGGCTTTCAATTGGGCAGACAGCAATTTTGTAGCCCATGGTTTCAAGTTCACTTGCTGAAAGAATAGGGGTAGCTCCACCTGTTAGCATGTTGGCGAGTAGGGGAAGTTTGACTTCCTTGGCAACGAGTTGAAGTTCTTCGATGGATTGCGGGGCTTCAACAAAGCAGACATCAACGCCCAGATCTTTTGCCTGATTGGCACGATCGATTGCAGCATGAATTCCTTCAATGGCCCGTGAATCTGTTCTGGCGATGATGATAAAATCAGGGTTTTTTCTAGCGTCGAGCCCTGCTTTCAGGCGATCAAGCCATTCTTTTGTAGAAACTATTTGCTTGCCGGAAAAATGCCCGCACCTCTTTGGGTTTGCCTGATCTTCAAGAAGAATGCCAGCAGCGCCTGCATTTTCAAACTCGCGAACAGTGCGCTGAACATTATGGATATCGCCATGCCCGGTATCTCCATCCGCAACTACGGGTATGTGAAGCCTAGAAGCCATGCGTCTAACCGCATCGGCCATTTCGGTAAGGGTGATTAAGCCAACATCTGGAAGGCCAAGTAAGCTTGCAGAGGTACCAAAGCCGCCAAGGAAAACGGTTTCAAGGCCTGCTTGTTGAACAAGAAGTGCGGTGAAAACATCGTGTGCGCCTAAGCTGCGAATGATTCCCGGTTTTGCGAGCAGATGGCGAAGTTGGGAAGGGGAGGTGCTCATGATGTTTTGTAATCCCTGCTCGATGATTGAAATTTTTACCAAACAAAAGTCTAGCAATTGTAGAAACTACCATAATGATTGAATGCGAATGATTCTACAGAAAACATGACTTTGATCAAAACGCCTTGTATTACAGGCTTTTCAACTTGCTTTGAAATAATATTAGTTATTGGCACGCATGTTGCTTTACTTATTATCAGCGGCCTTGAAGCAATGGAACATATTGTCAAAGGGGCCGGAACAGAGAAAAGTGGCCCTGCAGATCTGGAACATTTGTTGGGCAAAGTAGCAGTGAAAACCGTCCCCCGGCGGAGACCCATGAAGTGTGGATGGCACCCCCCAATTAGCCAACTACACTACCCCAATTGATCATGGGAAATTTACCCGCATATCGATCCCCCTCGGTATGCGGGTTTTATCTTTTTTATAGCTCTAGTTTTGGCAATTCTTTTGGGGCAACCATGGTGCCTAGTTCGCTAATCACAGATTTGGCTAAAGCCATAAACGCTTTGCTCACGGGGTTTTCAGGATGCTTTAGAACGATTGGTAACCCTTCATCGCCAGATTCAGCTACTTTAGGATCGATCGGTATTTCACCTAAAAACGGTACATTATATTCTTGAGCAAGTTTGGTTCCGCCCCCATGACGGAAGATTTCATACCTTTTACCATCGTCTCCAATAAAGTAGCTCATGTTTTCGATGATGCCTAAGATTGGAACTCGAACTTGCTTAAACATTTCGATGCCTTTTCTGGCATCAATCATGCTGACTTCTTGGGGAGTAGTAACAATAACCGAGCCATTCAATGGAACAGTTTGAGTCAAGGTAAGTTGGGCATCGCCTGTGCCTGGTGGTAAATCAATTACGAGGTAATCAAGTACGCCCCAATCAAGGTCTGAGAGAAACTGTGTGAGTGCTCTGTGGACCATGGGGCCACGCCAGATAACAGCTTGAGTGGGTGGAACCAGAAAGCCCATGGACATGATTTTTAAGCCATGCTTTTCGAGGGGAAGGGGGGTGGTTGCTTGATCGATTACTCCATTGATACCCATCATCGTAGGCATGCTTGGGCCATAAATATCCGCATCCATCAACCCAACTTTATTTCCGCTTGCAGCAAGTGCTAGAGCCAAGTTCGCAGAAACGGTTGATTTTCCAACCCCGCCTTTTCCGCTTGCTACTGCAATGATAGTCCGAATATTAGGCAGGCTTAACTTTGGCATTGTTGCTTGTGGCTGCATGACTTATTTCCTTATGGTAAATCTTTAGGTAGTAGTTTTCTTTGCTATGCATTCTTGGCACTGGCACAGGGCGCGCAAGCTTTCCAAGGTATATATTCCAGAATCGTGCCCATCGTTCCAAACTATTCGATAGGCATAATGGCCTACGGGAACCAGCGATGTAGGGGCAGGTTGCACCAATTCAGAAGGTTTAAGAATATGGAAAGGGTTGGCAGGTTTATCCCGTTCGTCCCTGCAAGTTGCACAGGGGCAATTTCCCCTGAGATGTTTCCACCCCAAGATGCCTTGATGGCCATCATTCCAATCGATAAATAGGGAGTCGTCCCCCTGTTTTTTCAAGGAATTTGGGAAAAGCGCAAAGTTATTCTCAGTCATAAACAAAAACCCTCTTCTGCCTATGTTTTACTATAGGAAAGAAGGAGGGATTTGGTTGTAGTCTGGGGCAAAAAGTATCGAACTAGTTGTTCGGAGTGGGCTTTGTTTCGGGTTGATTTTCCACCAGATCGATTCGTATTTGCTCTGCACTTTTGGTTGCAGAAATAAGAAATCTTTTATTCTGGAATGTTAATAAGCCATTGGATGGAATTTTACTATCCTGCCAAAGAGTTGAGGTTTCATCGCGTAGCTCGAGCCTTATTTTTCTTTGTACTTCCACCCAATCTTGGGGAAGTGAGGGTAAAATTAGGCTTGCAACACTGGATTGGCCATTACTTGGAATTGCAACGGTTGTTGCAACAGGAACGCCAGACCTGCTAGCGGGGGTTCTTCTTTCTTCCACTAATTCAACAGGCAAAGTCATGGTTGGTAGTGGCGCTTTACCTAGCGAGGCATCTTCACTTCGAACAAGTTCTCCAGTAAGCCTGAGGACTTTTCGGTCTGCTGAAATTGTCAGCAAGAGATTTCTTACAGACTGAAGTTTAAAAACGCCTGGGTCGAGAATCATTCGGGTTCTTTGCCCTAGTCGCAAAATTTCTCCGGAAGGGGTTTGAAAGCGAACATCACCGAAGGTGAAATTGGGCCTTGCAGCCAGTTGCCTTTCGAAAGGAAAAATCGGGTCACTATGTTCAGGAAGAAAGGTGGTTGAAAAAGTGCCATTGCGATTGGTTTTTTCAACATTAATACCAGTATCTGAAATGGTGAGTAGTGCGGTAACAGTGCCTTCAGGCGGTTCCAGAACATTGACAATTTCAGTTTTTTGATCATGCTCTAAGCCATTGACCGCTGCAAGCTTGATGACATACCCGCCTGGCTTTTGAAAAGTGACCATTCTTTCCTGAGCTTTTGCATTGGTAACTTCGAGAGGGCGGTCGTCTCCCAAATCCCAAACACATAACTGGGCGTTTTTTACTGTGCTCATGATTTTGAAAGTTGCAGGTGCATAAGATCCAGCACTAACCGGAACAGCTTCCAAGTTAAGTACCTTCGTGGGTTCAAGGGTTGGTGGCGGGTCGAGGCGGACGACAACCTGCCTTTCGTTTTCTTCACCAAGGACATTTCGCAGAGTCATTTTAACCGTGTATTCACCCGGGCGGGTGTATACATGATTAACAAATACACGCTCAGGAGAAACAGGTTCTAAAGGAGAGCCATCGCCAAATTCCCACCAACCTTGTCCGCCTGAGGATAAATTTTGAAAGCGAAGCTTCAGCCCATCTTTTTCATGGGAAAAATTAGCCAAGGGTTTCGATGGCCTAACCACTTTGTCAACCAAGGGGGTGACATACATTACGATAGCGCCAGAAAGCAAGCCGCCTGCTGTTCCGATGGCCATCTTTATCCAGCCTTTAATTTTTTCCTTGGCGGAGGCTTTGATTGTGGAATCGGTTGACATGATTAACTTTCTCCCAAGCAAAATAATGCAATAAGTAGGAAGAATAAATGAAATCGTGCTGCCAAGTCGAGATGGATTTATTTTAAAACGAAGAAATGAAAGTTAGAAGGCATCAAGAATTGCATTGAGCCAGTGGGCGTTGCCTGTACTTCGCTCGGATGCCATCTGGGTGATGACTTTGAGGGCCAAGTCATTCAAGGGGCTGGGCAATTTAGAGGTTTTGGCAAGGCGGGAGAGATAGCCGTTGTAATTTTCGATTTCTGTTACCCCGCCCATTACATCATGAAACATGGAGCAGTAGGTTTTTTTTAGGGAGGGCCTGAAAAATGGCGCCATGCTTTCTCCCACCCATTTGTGGGTTAGTAACCAAGCCACTTTATCAGGGTGGAATGGCCCGATCGTACCCATAGGTTGGTTAGAGGCTTTTAAAATTGCATAGTTCTCAAGCAAAAGTTGAAAGAAGAAGGTTCGAAGTTTACCCGGTTTTAAAAGCGCAGAGTTTTCGAACCCCCCAGCGCTAGTCAATGGGCTGATTGCAGCGTTGTACATCAACTTGGTGTTTTTGTAAGGCAAGCTCCAAGCAACTAAGTGGGAATCAATCCCACCTTGTCTTAAAGCTGTTTTTAATTCAAAAAGTAGGGGCATGTTTGTCCAAGGTTGAATCGGGCCCAAATGAAGCTTCCCGCTTCGAGTAATTGCTGCAATGGTTTTTTTTGGTCTACATTCGGAAATAAAAGATGCGATTCCTTCTCCAATTAAAGGTCTGGAAGCTAAGATTTCGTCAAAGCCATTTTGAATGGGAAAAAGCAAAGATTGATCGTTGGTCTTTTTTAATATTTCATCATTGTTGTAGCATTTGACACAAAGAATATTAACGACATTAGGGCAGGGGGCCCAGTTTTCAAACGCCTCGATATTAATAGGGAAAGATTGGTTGTCAACCATGGCGCCATGGGTTTTGCAGAATGCGATTTTTTCAGGGTTATTTTCGATGAGAAGAACCTGTTTGCCCGCTTTATAAAGGCTGGCAGCAATTGCCAATCCGATTCCGCCTGCCCCGATCACATGAAACTGTTCCACAAAAAGCCCTCATTGCTGATGAATTGTCGTGTCATCGTTGTCACAACTTAAAATTAACTAATAAATGATGGATTAGTTTTGCGACTTACGCTCTTAAATTTCGTATTATAAATGATAAGATTTATTGTTTTCCTTTGGTTAGGTTTTAATTATGCCTCCTGAAGCTATTTTTGATCATACGACCCTCGACTTAAACAAAGTTGTAATAAGTCAGGAAGAAATCCGTAAGGCGAATCCTCAGCGTTTCGAAATGGAACACTTGGATGGGATTTTGCTGATTGACCCAGAAAAACAAATTATCATTGGTTATAAGGATGTGCGCAATGATGAGTTTTGGGTTCGAGGGCATATGCCCGGTTATCCGATTCTTCCAGGCGTGATCATGTGTGAATCCGCAGCCCAATTATGCTCCTACTATATAGTGAGTCAGGGGTTATTGAAGGGCGATTTCATTGGGTTTTTAGGTTTGGAAAATGTTCGATTCCGCTCTGTTGTTAAACCAGGCGATAAGCTTGTTTTAGTAGGTAAATCAATCAAAATTAATCGTAGGCAAACTATTTTTAGTGTTCAAGGTTTTGTAGGTTCAACCATGGCTTTCCATTGCGAAGTTATTGGTGGCCCCTTAAGCATGAACCCCGCCAGCTAAGCCATTTCATTTGGGTGTAAAAGTGCGAAAACCTATACGACTATCTCTCGAGGAACTTGCACCATGTACCGCCAATGTTCCCGAACCACCTGAAACTTTTGATTGGCCAACCCTCTTTGGGAATTCCAACCCGGTTGAAATGGAAATAGGTTTCGGAAAAGGTTGGTTCTTGCTTAACGCTACCCAAGTTAACCCTCATATCAACTATTTTGGCATAGAAATTATTCGTAAATACCAACTTTATACCGCTACTCGATTAGTAAAACGAAAATTGGCCAATGTAAAAGTATGCTGTGCAGATGCAAAATTGGTGGTTTCAAAGGCCATCGTGCCCGGTTCGCTTAAAGCGGTAAATATTTTCTTCCCCGATCCTTGGTGGAAAAAAAGACACCATAAGCGCAGGCTTTTTGATGCAGATTTTGTGCAATCGATTCCCCCTGTGCTGATGCCGGGTGGGTGGATTAATATCGCAACCGATGTCGAAGAGTACTTTCAGGAAATAACTGCTCTCTTTGCAGAAAAACTTCCATCTTTAGTTGGCGAACCTTGGGGCGAAGATAGCCCAGATTCTCTGGTGGATGGCCACCTAACCAACTTCGAGCGAAAATTCGTAGCGCAGGGTAAGCCCATTCATCATGTGCGTTATCGTAAACCAATGTAAATGCTAGATTTAGGGGAAATAAAAGCAACATGTTTTTCAGAGCCGGATGCGTGAGCGACGGAATTAAGAATAAGCATAGCCACGGATTAACACGGAATTTCACGGAAGGAAGCAGAAGCAGAAGCAGAAGCAGAAGCAGAAGCATTTGCCACGGACGAACACGGAAAAACACGGAAATAAGCAGAAGCAGAAGATTAGACATGGATTAACACGGAAAAGACACACACATCTTTCAGAGCCGGATGCGTGAGCGACGGTATAAATATACTGTTTGGGGACGGCCGCTTCGGCAAGCTCAGGGACCGGGGTTCCTTCGGTACGGTCAGTGAGCTTGCCGAACTGGCCGTTAAGTTCAGAGACCGTTCAATAATTGCCCTGAAGGGGCAAAATATGAAAGCCCAGGGCAACGCCCTGGGAAAATGGCCCAATAGAATCCCCAGCCCTGAAGGGGCAACCTACACCGCCCTAGGTACACAATCCATCGCCCTAGCCAGCCTTAATTCGCCCTTTCAGG
>CALARU010000115.1 GCA_937888715.1 uncultured Planctomycetaceae bacterium
GATCCAAAAGGGCCAGCAACGGGAAAGTACCGTGTGTTGCGTGGTGGGTCGTTCAGCAGCTATGTATCGTTAGCTCGCTCTTCCCTCCGGAACAACTTCACGCCGACCAATCTGTACCTCAACTATGGGTTCCGTTTGGCGAGGACTCCGTAATTACTGCTTAGCCCCCTTACTGCTTTACTGCTTGTTGCTTTGGTATTAGAAAGCATACCCGAAGGGGGAATTTTTATAAAATTGGTGGCTTTGTATATCTGTACAGGTACTTGTTGATTATGTCTGAAAGTAAAAATCACCAAGAGCTTATCGTAATAACCAAAACTTATGATTTGATTTTATGGTCTTGTAATCACACTAGTAAATTCCCTAGGAATCATCGCTTTGTTTTAGGTGAACGACTCGAAAGGAATCTTTACGACTTACTTGAACTGCTTATCCGATCCAAGTACACGAAGCAACGCTTGGAATTATTAGAGCAAGCTAACCTTTTATTAGAGGTTTTACGGTTTCAAATGAGGCTTGCAAAAGACTTGAAATGCCTTAAGGCGGAAAGCTACGGATTTGCTGCCAGAGCCCTTGAAGAAATCGGTAAGCTTCTAGGGAGCTGGATAAAAAGTAGCAGGCCAAAGGTATGAAAAGAGTAGGCAACCTTTGGCCACAAATGATTAGCTTCGAGTCTTTGCTAAAAGCTGCCAATAAAGCCCAAAAGGGAAAACGCTTTCGCCCTGATGTAGCTGCCTTCAACTTCAATATTGAATATGAGCTTTGCAAATTGCAGGACGAGCTTCTCCGCAAAACCTATACCCCAGGCGCCTATCGCAGTTTCCTTATACGAACCCAAACAAAGGCAGATTAGCGCAGCACCCTACCGAGATAGGGTGGTACATCACGCCATGGTAGGAATCTTGGAGCCCCTCTTCGATAAGGCATTTATCCATGACTCTTATGCCTGCCGAAAGGGAAAAGGTACCCATGCAGCGGTGGATCGCTGTCAGCATTTTGCCCGCCAATACCATTATGTGTTGAAAGCAGATATCCAGAAGTTCTTCCCTTCCATGGATCATGAAGTGCTGAAAGAAGTTCTGGAACGAAAAATCAAGGATCCTGACCTTTTATGGCTGATCCATTTAATTATCGACAACAGTAATCAGCAGGAAGAGATAAACAACTACTTTCCAGGGGATGATCTGTTCACTCCTTTTAGAAGAAGGCGTGGTATTCCCATAGGTAACCAGACAAGCCAGTTCTTTTCGAATGTTTATCTAGACCCGCTCGATCACTTTGTTAAAGAGAAATTACGCTTTAAAGGGTATGTTCGTTATGTGGATGATTTCCTCCTGTTCGCTAATAATAAGACTGAGCTGCGAGATGCAAGAAACCTAATAGGTAAGTTTCTTTATGATTACAGGCTAAGGTTACACTCCAAGAAAAACACCATATCACCAGTGAATAACGGAATACGGTTCTTGGGGTATAGGGTGTTCCCTAGCCATAGGTTATTACCTAAGGAAAATGTCAGGAGGTTTTTGCGCAGGGTCAAGCAGATGCAAAAGGAATACTCTGCCGGAGTAACCTCGTTTCTGTCTATCCAGCAAAAGTTAATGAGTTGGGTTGGCCATGCACTGAACGCCAATACTTGCGAGCTAAGGAAACGGCTTTTTAGTAAGATAAGTTTTCAGAGGGCTGTGAGAAATTAGCCGTGTGTTGCGTGGGGGTTCTTTCAACAACAATGAATCGAAAGCTCGCTCTTCCAACCGGAACAACAACACGCCGACCAATCGGAACAACAACAATGGGTTCCGTTTGGCGAGTACCTTGCCTTGCCAGAATTTGCAGGCGTTAACCTGTAGAGAGCGCCAAGGTGCAAAGTCCATCGCAGTCCTGTGTTAAGCCTTCGGAAGAAAGCTTGGCCAAATGAAGAGGTTCTCTGGCAGGTCTGGTAGACCCACCGGGTTCGAAAGCCCTGCTGGAGTTTCAACTTCTTTCTCACCTAAGTAACGGTAGTAGAATTCGTTTTGGGATGGCAAAAAGGATACTGTCGGCTCCTTAAATGGCTGATATCACAAAGGGAAGGTTTCTGAGAGCTAAATCCTTTTGTCCACCAAACAAGTAATTCACACACCAATAGCCTGCAAACCCCCAATAGCTAAAAAAAAGGAACCCAATCATCGGCCTAAGCCAATGGTTGGGTTCTTGAGTTTAATTAACACCACCAGCCTTAAGACTTTCGATCATCCTACTTGCTTGTTGAACAGTCAACTCATTGAATGAGCTTACTTTACACTCCCCCAAAAGAGGTTGATATGGGATCTTGCTCTTTCGAAGCAAGCCTTGAATCAAGGCTAACTGTTT
>CALARU010000116.1 GCA_937888715.1 uncultured Planctomycetaceae bacterium
TATTTCACAGGCAGCAAAGAACACAATGTTGCAATGCGATCGCGGGCCATCGAATACGGCCTAAAGCTAAACGAATATGGACTGACAGGCGAAAATAAAAACATCAAATGCAAGACTGAAGAGGATATCTACAAGGCGCTAGAACTTCCTTACATTGCGCCAGAGCTTAGAGAAGATACAGGCGAAATTAATGCTGCATTAAAAGCAACACTTCCTACCTTAGTTGAATCTAAACAAATCCAAGGCGTTTTTCACAATCATACTACCTACAGCGATGGCGCAAACTCTCTTGAAGAAATGGCCAACCAAGCCAAAAGTCTAGGTCTTAAATACTTGGGCTTTGGTGATCACTCCCAATCGCTTACCGTTGCCAATGGTTTAAGCCCTGAACGGGTGAAAAAACAAATCGCTGAAATCGATGAGCTTAATTCTAAGATGAAGGGCTTTCGGATTTTCAAAGGAATCGAATGCGATATTCTCGCAGATGGCTCTCTAGATTATGATGACGAAGTTTTAGCGCTCTTTGATTATGTAGTGGGAAGTGTTCACACTCATTTTCAAATGACTCGTGAAGAAATGACCAAAAGAATCATCAAAGCGATGAATCACCCCGCAATCACGATGCTGGGCCACCTTACCGGCAGGCTTCTTTTACGAAGGGATGCCTACGCAGTCAATCAAGAAGCAGTGCTTCAGGAAGCAGTAAAAACCAAAACTCTGATTGAAATTAATGCACACCCAATGAGGCTGGATCTAGATTGGATTCATTGTAAACGGGCTAAGGAACTAGGCGTAAAACTCGTGATTAATCCTGATGCCCATAGCACCGAAGACTTGGAATATTATGAATATGGTGTTTCGGTTGCCAGACGAGGATGGCTCGAAAAAGATGAAATTTTCAACACCCTTATCACCAATGAAGTCGAAGCGTATTTCTCTGAACGAAGAAAAGCCTTTAACAAAAAGAAGTAAGCTTTAGCTTGCAAAGTATTAGGGAACGCCTTGGGTTGATTCGCCACCAGCCCGGGTGCCCAACGCTCGCCATACTATTGGATCAATACTATTGGGGATCGATTTCACCGATCCATCCATGAAAACTGCGTTGACAATGCCAGAGTGATAACTGCGGGAAGTTACAGTGGCAAAGGTAATAGAAGTCGAGGTAATACCTTCACGCATGGAATTGAAATCAATGTCATACTCGGTCCCACCATTAGTGTAAGAAAATTTCGTATTGGGGGAAAAGCTTGCAGTAAATCCTGATTGATGAACTCTAGCATCAACCCATTCGGTATGGCCTGAATCAGTTTTAAAAGTGCCCCCATAATTAACTACTTGGGAAGGCGTAGAAGGCATAGCAGTGGCAGCAGCAGAAGGATTTCCGCCATCGCGAAGATAAGGGGTGTAAGCTTTTACTTCCGAAAAAGCAATGGTCTGGCTGGTACCATCCATTAATTCATTAATACGAACATTACGACCAACAATAAAAGCCCCATCACCCCCAACGCCTTGGGTAGTAGAAGGATCAAAAACCATCCAAGAGCCCATATTTGCGCCATAATTTAAGGGAAAATGAGTTAAAGCCCCATCTGGCCTAGGAGTAGCTTTGGGTTCACTAGGGCAAATAAACATGGGAATTTTTTGCTGTGTGACATTGGGTTGTACATCGTAAGATTTGGTAAAATCAATGAGCCTTTGAAGGTTTTCTTGTTCAATAAAAGGAAGGAGCCTTGAATGAACAGACCAGGATTTGGAAGCCCGAATATTAGGAGCGGTAACAATCGGGTAGGAACCAGCCGTAGGGAAAAATTGAAAAGTTGATTCGTGATTATGCAGCGCTAAGCCAATCTGCTTTAAATTATTGGAACACGAAAGCCTTGCAGCAGCTTCACGAACTTTTTGAACCGCGGGAAGCAACAAGCCAATGAGAATGGCAATGATGGCGATAACGACAAGAAGTTCGATAAGGGTAAAAGCTTTTTTAAGAAAGTTCCTGCGCATAAGCAAACTCCTGAGAGAGATTCTTATTGATACTGAGTCTCAAAATCAACCTAAAACTAATTTAGTACTCTATTCCCCAACTGTCAACCTTTTTTCTGTTTTTCTTGATCCCTAACTTTTCCCCTTTCCGAGTTTCTGTTTTTTTAACCACAATTTCTGCTAGAATTACCTTCTTAAGATTTTCCCTCTTTTTCTGTTACAAGGGCTCCTTATGTCTTCGGGTAAGAACTTCTTTATCACCACCGCAATCGATTACCCCAATAGCAGGCCCCACATTGGCACGGCCTTCGAAAAAATTGGTGCTGATGTCCAGGCTCGCTTCCAACGCATGCAGGGCAAAAATGTTTTCTTCCTCATGGGTAATGACGAAAACACCATCAAAGTTGCTCGCAGAGCCGCCGAACTTAATCAGGATCCCAATGCCTATTGCGACGAAATGGCAAACCAATTCAAAGAAGTTTGGCGTGCCTTGGATATAAGTTTTGATGATTTCATTCAAACCAGCGAACCCCGTCATCACCAATGCTGTAAAGCCTTCACGCAAAAAGTTTTTGATAACGGGCACATTTATAAAGGTGGCTATGAAGGATGGTATTGCGAAGGATGCGAAGCATTCAAAACTGAAAAAGAACTCGATGAAAAGAAGATCTGCCCCAGCCACAAAACCCCTGCAGTCAAACGCATGGAGCCCTGCTATTTCTTTGCCCTCTCCAAATTCCGCGACCAACTTCTTGCCTTCTATGAGCAAAATCCAGATTTTATCCAACCCGAAAGCAGACGCAATGAAGTCCTTGCACTAGTTCAAACCGAGCTTAAAGATGTGAACATCACACGCTCTGGCCAAACATGGGGTATACCCCTTCCTTTCGATCCAGAATTTACCATTTATGTCTGGTTTGATGCCCTTCTCAATTACATCACTGCAGTTGGTTATGGCGAAGACGAAGTAAAGTTCAACCAATTTTGGCCCGCAGATTTGCATGTGATTGGCAAAGATATAACCCGGTTTCATTGTGCCTTATGGCCAGCAATGTGCTTTGCTGCAGGTATTGCACCCCCTAAAAAAGTCTTCGGCCATGGCTTCGTTTATGCCAAGAATGAAGAAACAGGAGATGTCCAGAAAATCAGTAAATCCTTGGGCAATGTGGTTGAACCGATGGATATCATCACCAAGTTCAGCGCAGAAGCTTTCCGCTATTATTTTCTTAGGGAATGCCCCTTCCCCGCAGATGGGGAATTCAGCTTGCAACGATTTGTAGACATATACAATTCGGATCTTGCAAATAATTTGGGCAATCTTTACAGCAGAGTTGTAGGTTTGATAGGCAAGAATTACGAGGGCGAACTTACCAATATTGGTGCTTCTGATGAGCCCCCCTTGTTTGTTGCAGAAAACTTAAAATCAATCGTAGACCAAGTTCAGAGTTTGGTTGAAACTTGCCATTACAGCCAGGCACTGCAAAAGATCTGGTCTTTGATTTTAGATCCTGCGAATCAATATGCAGAAAAAACAGCGCCTTGGACACTTGTAAAAACAGATAAAGAAAAAACCAAGATAGTGCTAGTACAATTAATCGAAGCGGTAAGAATTACCGCAGTTCTACTTAAACCTTTTTTACCAAAGCTTGCTGAAAAATTGTACACCAGCTTTGACTTTCCAGCACCTTGGGTGTCTATCAATTATGCGGAAGCGTTAAAGCCAATAAATAGCTATTTAAGCATTAAAATCCTTGCAGAGCTAGAGAATGGCAAGGTAAAACCCTTGCTTCCGAGAATTCAAAAGCCAGCTTAGTGCCCTTATTTCATTGAAAGTAGGCCCTTTTCTAACCAAATGGAAAAATATTCCTTATTATAGCGAACCTTTTGCACAGCAGCAGCGTAGAAAGCACAGGTAGAGTGAGTCAGTCATCAAATATTTCAGAAAGATCTGACGAAGAGCTATTTAAGCTTTTTCGTGCGGGAAACGCCTCCGCTTTTGATGCTTTGGTTCATCGTTACGAAGGAGAGCTTTTTGGTTACCTGAACAGGTATCTGCGCAGCCGAGAGCTTGCTGAAGATACTTTTCAAAACACCTTCATGACGATTTATCAAAAAGCTGAAAGCTTTGAAGAAGGCAAAAAGTTCAAGCCTTGGTTGTATGCAATAGCAACGAATCAGGCGATAGACGCTTCAAGAAAAAGGAAAAGGCGTCAGGCGGTCAGTTTGGAAAGTGAATGGGACAGTGGCGAAAGCAGCGCAAAGGCTGGCAACCTACGCGACGCTTTGGAAGGCCATAACGAGAAACCTGACAATCTGGTAATCTTAGATGAAAAGAAAGTTCAAGTACGCAAAGCGATAGACATGCTTCCTGAAAATTTGCGCCAAGTGTTATTATTAGCATACTTTCACGAGTTCAAATATCAAGAAATTAGCGAAGTACTTGAGATTCCATTAGGGACGGTAAAATCCCGGTTACATGCAGCGCTGGAAAAATTCCAGCAATCTTGGGAACGAATGCAGGATGTGGTTTCATAATGAACGAAAACGGTGATAATATGGACCAGATTTTGCGTTACGCAATGAATATTCATGAGTCGGCCGAAGTGGCGGAGATAAAGCGCCGTCTTCTTTCAGAACCTGAGGCTCAAGCGCATTTGGAAGTGATGCGTAAAAGCCTTAACCTGCTAAATGAAGACCGGGCCTTAGATCCGCCATCTTTTAATCTTGCCAAGAAAACTATCCTGCGTGTTCAGGGTGTGAAAACCCAGACCATGCGTTTCAATCAAAAAAAACAGCCCATCTATCATGCAGAAAATTACAAAAACTCCATTAGAAGGTTTGATCTTCTAGTAGCTTCAGGGCTTTTGATCATCATCAGTGGGGTTCTTGCACCATGGCTTCATCAAGCCCGAACGCAAGCAGAGAAACTAGCCTGCGCCAACAACATGCGCGAATTTCACAAATCCTTCCAGCACTATGCCTCTTTGCAACCTGATGGGAAATTCCCCTTCGTTGAACCTAATGGGCCGCGCAGTTTTGCAGGCGTTTACATCCCTACTCTGAGACAACATGGCTTGCTGGGTGATTACCATTCCGTTTCGTGTCCCACCAACCAACGCAAACTTCCAACCGAAACCAATCTTGATCAACTTGCCTCCATGTATCAAAATAAATCCAACCAAGGTTATCAACGCCTTACTAAAGATGCAGGCGGGGATTATGCTTATTCCCTCGGCTACGATAACGAAGGGTCTCTCACTGGCCTTACCAACAAATCCGCGGGCGATGCACCGATTTTGGCAGATAAAACAAATCCGTCCACTTCTAACATGGCAATGAATCATGGCGGCTCGGGAAACAACGTTCTGTTTGTAGGCGGCCATGTTCGCTGGTTGCCTGCTCGAAAACAAAACGGTATTGGCGACAATATTTTTTTGAACGAAGACCACAAAATCCTCGCTGGCAGACATCTTCAAGATCATGTGCTTGCACCCAGCCATGCCCGACCCTATGGCGATTCTGGTTTCCCGGATTAATCTTTCCATTTTCTCGCAAAACTCTTTGCATTAAATAATCATCTCTTTTATGATAAACTTCTTCAAATGATTCAATCGTTGAAGGCTATATTTTAAAAAGTATGATGTTCATGCTTCCTATTTTAGCCCGTGATTATTAAAGCCCTCCTAGAAACTATAAAACCATGCGAAAAAACATCTCCGTTCTTGCTCTTTGCTTTTTCATAACTGCGGTCAATCCAGCCCAAATATTGGCAGCAGATGCTTCCAAAAGGCCGATTGTTCCCGGCTTCGAACGGTTCTCTCAAGGTAAGGAAATAGACCAAGCCCAATTAGGCTTACTGTTACTGGGAGAATTAAATTGCACCAGTTGCCATGCCCCAACCGCTACTACCAAAGGATTAATCCAAGCAAAGCAAGCACCCTTGTTGGATAAAGTAGGCGGAAGAATCAAGCCAGAATATTTTGAAAGCTTTATTGCGAAAACGCATGAGATAAAACCTGGTTCAACCATGCCCCAAGTGTCCTTGGGAAATACCGAGCAAGAAAAACAAGCCACTGCAAAAGCGTTGGCGCACTATCTGGCCCAAAAAGCCGGGCCTAACGAAAAACTGATATTCGATCCCAAACAAGTTGCGTTGGGAAAAACCCTTTTTGCGCAATCGGGTTGCGTATCCTGCCATGCTGGAAGAGATCAAGCTGCCAAGGAAATTCTTAATGTGAACAATTCGGTTCCCTTAGGGCCACTGGAGAATAAATACACGGTGGGTTCACTTACCAACTTTCTCGAAAACCCGCATCAAGTTCGGCCTTCAGGAAGAATGCCCGCAGTGCTTAAAGATAAAAAAGAGGCTCATGCAGTTGCGTGTTATTTGCTTCAAAGTGCAAAAGCATCACCCAAATCTGCAGGTGTTTTAAAGTTCGAATACTTTGAAGGCTCTTGGACTAAGCTTCCTGATTTCACCAAGCTTAAGGCAATCGCAAAAGGTATCGCATCCGATTTCGATGTTGAAGTTGCAAAAAAAGCCAACAATAACGCACTCCGTTTTGAAGGCTGGTTCAAATTGCAAAGCGCAGGCAAATACACCCTTCATCTGGGAAGTGATGATGGTTCAAAAATCTGGATCGATGGCAAACTCATCATCGATAACGATGGCATTCATCCACACACCGTAATCAGCAAAACAGTTGAACTATACAAAGGTGAACACAAAGTTGAAGTGGGTATTTTTGATGGCGGAGGTGAGTACTCCTTAACCGTTGAAATTGAAAGCAATAATCTACCTAGACAGCCTTTATCAGGTATTTGTGCGCTGGATGAAAAAACCGCTGAAGGAACGACTGCGGTTGCAAATGTTGCTGCTGCCCCTGGCCAGCCAGAAGTTTTCAAATTGGATGCAGCACTGGCAACCAAAGGGAGAGCGCTGTTTGCTTCTGTTGGGTGTGCGAATTGCCATGGTATGAACGAAAACAACAAGCGAATTCCCGCATTGGTTCAAGGTCCGGAATTATTAAAGTTGCGCCCAGAAACCGGTTGCCTTTCCGAAAATCCACAAGGCAAGTCACCCGACTTCGCCCTTGATGCAAAACAAAAAGCTGCTGTCGCATTGGCCCTCAAAAACTTGGCCAGCATGCCCCCTTCCCAAGATAGCAAAGCCTTGATCAATCAAACCTTTCTCTCTTTGAATTGCTACGCTTGTCACCAGCGTGACAAAATCGGTGGACCAGAAGATT
>CALARU010000117.1 GCA_937888715.1 uncultured Planctomycetaceae bacterium
GGGTACGGTGGATTTCATGTCGCCTGAGCAGGGTTTTTCTTCTAAAAATGTAGATGCACGGGCTGATATTTATAGTTTGGGAGCAACATTATTTTTTCTTCTAACGCGAAAAGTGATGTTTCCGGGCGATAGTGCATTTGAAAAAATGTTGGCCCATAGGGAATCTCCTATCCCATCGCTTAGCAATTCCAGAGCTGGTATAACCCCCGCACTTGAAATTGTATTTACCAAAATGGTGGCTAAGAAAGTGGAGGACCGTTATGCAAGTATGGCGGAGGTAATTTCCGCTTTATCAAGAATAGAAGTGGAAGGCGGAGTAAATCCAATTGGAACAAAAGATTTAGCTACAACTTATTTTGAACGAGGCAGTTATCCAGAAACAATAGATGTTGAAGCAGTAATTACGAATAAAGGCAAAGAAGGAAATAAAGAAACAGATAAGCATATTGGTGGCAAAACGCTTGCATTACTTAATAGGTTTTTACAAAAAACCTATAAGTCTAGAGTAATTGTGGTTACAGGCATAATTGGTTTGGTGTTGTTTTTAATGGTGTTCATGAAATTGGGTACCAAAGTAAAGGAAAAGGATAAGGAGCAAATAGCGGAGGCGATGAAGGTGAAGCAGATGGAGTTGGAGAAATCTAAAGCTGGCAAAGAAGAAGTAGCTGACATAGTCAAAGTTGCTGCGGGTATAGAAAAAGATCTGGTACTAATCCCTGCAGGGCAGTTCATGATGGGAGACCCGGGGGCAGATCATGAAGTAACCCTTACGAAGCCATTTTACATGGGCAAGTATGAAGTTACGCAGGAGCAATGGGAAGAGGTGATGGAAAATAATCCGAGTTTAGTAAAAGGTGAAAAGTTGCCGATGACCAATGTATCTTGGAATGATTGTCAAGGTTTTATAAAGAAGTTGAATGCCAAGACGAACGGTATTTATCGATTGCCAACGGAGGCAGAGTGGGAATATGCATGCAGGGCGGGAACAACTACAGCGTATTCGTATGGTGATAACATTACGAAGAGTGACGCAAATTATGGACCTGAGGGTAAGAGCGTTGAAGTAGGAAGTTATAAGGCAAATGCTTTTGGCTTGTATGATATGCACGGCAATGTGTTGGAGTGGTGTGAAGATCGGTCCGGGGAATATCCAGCGGGAGCGGTGACGGATCCGAAGGGGCTAGCGACGGGGGAACGCCGTGTTTTGCGGGGCGGGTCTTTTTACCAAGAATTCTGGTCTGCTCGTTCGTCACTCCGGAACTATGCATTAAGCCGGGATCTTGGTCACTACATTGGGCTTCGCTTGGCGAGGACAGTCGATATGAAAGCTGCCGTTGTACCAGCAGTACCAAAACCAGATCCTACGCTGATAAAACCTACAACGGACGGCTTATTAGTAGCGCCATTTAACGAAGCCAAAGCCAAGGAAGTGCAAAAATCGGTAGCGAAGAGTTTGCAGAAGGAAGTGGAAGAGAACGCTGATTTAGGCAAAGGGATAAAGTTAGAGATGGTATTAATCCCAGCGGGGAAATTTAAGATGGGATCGCCTGCGTCTGAAAAGGACCGCAGTGATAATGAAACACAGCATGAAGTAACACTTACAAAACCATTTTACATGGGTAAGTATGAAGTCACGCAGGAACAGTGGGAAGCGGTGATGGGAAATAACCCAAGTAGTAGAAATAAAGGTGCTAAGTTGCCAGTAACGGATGTATCGTGGGAAGATTGCCAGGAGTTTATTAAGAAGTTGAATGCAAAAACGAATGGTGGTTACAGGCTTCCAACGGAGGCAGAGTGGGAGTATGCATGCAGGGCTGGAACAAGTACAGCGTATTCGTTTGGTGATAGCCTAACGAACAATGATGCGAAATATGGTGAACCAGCAGGCAGCACAAAAGTAGTAGGTAGTTATAAGCCGAACGCCTTCAGCCTTTACGATATGCATGGAAATGTATGGGAGTGGTGTGAAGATTTTAAATCAGATTATTTAGCGGGTGCAGTGATAGATCCTAAAGGTCCAGCGACCGGCACAAACCGTGTGTTGCGGGGCGGGTCTTTCTTCGTCAATGTATCGAATGCTCGCTCTTCCGTCCGGTACAACTTCTCGCCGACCTATCGGGACAACTGGCTCCGTGGGTTCCGTTTGGCGAGGACTCCATAAGTACTACTTAGCCAATTTGTTGCTTGCTGCTTCTGTATTTGAAAAGAATTCCCGCAGGGGAATGTTTTAAAATAATAGGGCTAAATCATGCATTTGATCCATTCTTCAAGTAGAATTCAATAGATATGGAATTGAAGAATTAAATGAAGCCAGTAAAAGGCATTGGTAAGCATTATCTGAAATTTGACAGCATTGATTAAATGTTTGATAAGGGGGAGGTATTCCATGACCACCGTAACGATTGAAGAAGCCCAAGCTAAACTTGCAGAGTTGATTGAGCATTTGCCTGCAGGTGAAGAATTGATGATAACCCGAAATGAACTTCCTATAGCTAGGCTTTTTGCAGAAGGTAAACCCGCACGCAAACCGCGTAAGGCTGGTAGTGCCAAAGGTTTGTTGACCATTATCGAGGATGACAAAGAGCATTTGGATGATTTTAAGGAATACATGGAATGAGGGTATTACTTGATACCCATGCCTTCCTTTGGTTTATTTTGGATGACCCAAAACTAAGCACCCTTGCAAGAGGGATTATTGAAGAAGAAAAAAATGATATTCTTATTAGCCCGGCAAGCTATTGGGAAATCGCAATCAAGATAAGACTAAAGAAATATTCTCTGCCACAACCTTACTTGCAATTCATGCAATCACAAATTGCAGTCAATGAGTTTAAAATTCTGCCATTGGAATTACCGCATACGGATTTACTTATTACGCTGCCAATTCATCATAAGGATCCGTTTGATCGATTGCTGGTTTGCCAGTCTTTGGCAGAGGGTATTCCATTGGTTAGCGCCGACGCTGGCCTTGATTGCTATGGCATCAATCGCCTTTGGTGATATTTTGAATTGAGTAAACTAATTCAATAATAATCAGAAATGAATCGTTGTGATTTGCTGCAAGTTAAAATACAACCCGCCTGCCGCAGTGGGATGGGCTTGAAGGCAAAAATACAGCAGAGGTTGACGGAGGAATCTACACCAATAGCGTCATACTAGAATTTTGTCGAGAATTTTGGGGCCTTCTGCGGGGCCGATAAGCCGTGCGTTCAAACCTTGATAAGGATAGCTGAAAGTTTCTGGATCAAGCCCCATCAGATGCAGGATGGTAGCTTGAAGATCGTGAACGCCGACTTTGTTTTCTGCGATGTTCCAGCCGAGTTCATCGGTGCTGCCGTAGTTGAATCCACGCTTGATACCTGCCCCCGCCATCCACGTGGTGAAGCAGTGGGGATGATGATCACGGCCTAGGAATTTGCTACCGCCTCGGGCTTCGTTCATTGAAGTTCTACCAAATTCGCCACCCCAAACAACGAGGGTTTCATCAAGCATGCCTCTGCGTTCGAGGTCAAGAAGAAGAGCGGTCATGGGGCGGTCGGTTTCTTTGCATTTGCGGGGCAAGGCGTTAACGATGTCATCGCCTGCGCTGGTGCCATGGGTATCCCAACCCCAGTCGAAGAGTTGGACATAACGGGTGCCTCGTTCGATCATCCTGCGGGCGAGAAGGCAATTGTTGGCGA
>CALARU010000118.1 GCA_937888715.1 uncultured Planctomycetaceae bacterium
ATGATTCCTGAAGGATTGAAATCTCATTCAATGCAGAGCGTTGCCAATACCACTTAGTGGAGGAATAACCAAAGTAAAGAAGGAGTATCAAAAGCAAAAAGGTGGCGATGTACCTAGAACGGGATTTTGAAATTGAATTTGTTGTTTGAGTCTCCATACCTTTTATTATATCTCAGATTATTTTGTAGACAACCACGGCAAAAAAGAGCCTTTGCCTTTCTTTTTCTCCCAATCCTTGCCTTCTTTCTTACTGTATTTCTTGGGCAACAGGCTAGCAAACAATGCAGCACCTTGATGGCCGCCTTCGCATTGGGTGAGTTTGCCTCCGCAATATGCCCCTTTGTAACCTATCTTGGGAAAAATCAGTTGGGTTGATGTTTGCAATATATTATTATGGAACAGAGATATGAATAAAGAAGAACTTAGATGCTACTGAATTTCAACTGCATAAATATAGAGGCAGTATAAGAAAGGCTTCATGAATATTAAATCGTCACTAGTAGTGCTTTTAAGCTTTTTTATATGCAATGAATTGCAAGGGCAGAATACTAATCGATTAGATCAGGCTGGTGTAGATTTTTTTGAAGGGAAGATACGCCCAGTTTTAGTGGACCATTGTTACAAATGCCACTCTGCGGACGCAAAAATCATCAAGGGGGGATTGCGTGTTGATAATCGCCATGCACTTATAAAGGGCGGGGATAGCGGCTCATCAATGGTTCCTGGGGATCCAACAAAAAGCCTTTTAATCAAAGCATTAAAATATGATGGCTTGGAAATGCCCCCCAAGGGAAGGCTCTCTGATTCTGTGATCAAGGATTTTGAAACATGGATAAAAATGGGTGCGCCAGATCCTCGGAAGGTGATTGAAATTCCGATAGCGCGAACCCTTGATATTGAGGCAGGCCGCAAGCATTGGGCTTTCCAACCGATACTCAATCCCAAACCACCGTTGGTTAAAGATGCTGCATGGCCTTTAGATCCAGTAGATCGATTTTTACTTGCAAGGTTGGAGAACGCTGGGCTTCAGCCATCGAAGGATGCCGATCGTCATACATGGTTAAGGCGGGTAAGCTTTGATCTGACCGGTTTGCCCCCAACCCCTTTGGAAATTAAAGCGTTTATCAACGATAACTCGCCTCAGGCTTGGGAAAAGGTTGTGGATCGGTTATTGGGTTCACATGCTTATGGTGAGCGATGGGCCAGGCATTGGCTGGATCTTACCGGCTACGCAGACATGATGGGAACATCGAACAATGTCTATGCAGAACATGCTTGGCGTTACCGTGATTATTTGATTGCAGCTTACAACAAAGACAAGCCGTTTGATCGGTTTGTTAAGGAACAGATTGCAGGAGATTTGATTCCTGCAAACAAGCCTGAAGAGCGGGCGGAAAATCTGACTGCGACGGGTTTCTTGATGGTGGGGGATGTCGAAATTGTCGAACCAGACAAGGCAAAGCTTGAGGCCGACTATTTGGATACCCAGATCAGCAAGATTGGAACAGCATTTTTGGGGATGACTCTTGGATGTGTCAGATGCCATGATCATAAGTTTGATCCAATAGGTTTGCAGGATTACTACGGAATTGCAGGAATGCTTCGTAGTTCTCCATCAACGCACAAGACAGCATTTGGCGTTTGGAGCAGCCTCAACACCACGGATCTTCCTGAAACCCCCGAGCAATTAAAAGC
>CALARU010000119.1 GCA_937888715.1 uncultured Planctomycetaceae bacterium
TGAAAACACTCCCGATAACCTTGGGCATATTCTTCAATTATCCAGAAGAACGAGCTACGCACTCGCCTACTGCTGAACTTGAAGATTTACGCGCATGGTATTTATTCCGAACGCCCGAAGGAATGGAATATGCACTGCAGGGAAGAGATCAATCATTTGTAGAACAATCTCTACTTTTTTGCCTAAAATACAGAAAGTCTTACTGCTCACATTGGAGCACTGATATTGAACTCGCTTGGTCCGTCATAAAATATATCGAGAAACATTTCCCGACTTCCAAGCTATCAGTATTAAAAGATAATATCTTTTCTCTCCGAGAAGCATTTCAAGGTTACGATAATGAAGCATTAACTTCCGGAGAAAACATGCTAGGGAAAAGAAGGGCATTCTATAAAGCCAGAAAGAATCTTCAAAACTTATTAAATAATCTTGGCTTCTATAAAGCATCTGAATTTCATTATTCAAATGACAATCGTTACGAACAACATCATAGTTTTTGGCAATAAATCAATTAATTATTGTAAAGGAATTCTCATGAACATATTAATAACTGGTGGTAGCGGGTTTCTTGGTTCAGCTTTGGTCTCTGCTCTATCAAAAGCAGGCAACAATACCATCGCACTAAGCTCTAAGGATGCAGACCTTACCATTCAAAACTCCTTGAGCAAATTCAACAACACCCACTTTGATTTCATTTATCATCTTGCAGCATGGACCCAGGCAGGCGATTTTTGCCTAAAACACCCTGGCGAACAATGGCTCAATAATCAAAAAATAAACACCAATGTCCTCGATTGGTGGAAAAACAACCAACCCAACGCAAAGCTAATCGCTATGGGCACCAGTTGCGCCTATGCCCCCGACAAATCACTTGTCGAAGATAATTACCTTGAAGGCCAACCTATCGAAAGCCTTTACACCTATGCCATGACAAAACGCATGCTTTATGTTGGCATGAAATCTCTTAATAAACAATTTGGGCTCAAATACCTTTGCCTGGTTCCCAGTACTCTCTACGGCCCGGGTTACCATACCGATGGCAGGCAGATGCATTTTGTTTTCGATTTAATGCGTAAAATCTTGAGGGGTAAACTCTATGGCGAACCCGTATCCCTTTGGGGCGATGGCCATCAAAAACGAGAACTAGTTTATCTGGATGATTTTGTAACCACAGCCATCCATCTAGCAAATTCTAGGGATAACGACTTGATCAACATCGGGGCGGGAGAGGAACATTCCATCCGAGAATTTGCGAAAGAAATATGTGCTATTGTTGGGTACGATCCAACCAAAATTAATTATGACACCACGAAATATGTGGGGGCAAAATCAAAAGTTTTATCCGTTCAGAAATTAGATGAGATTTGGCCTATTCGGCCACGCACCACTCTAGGTGAAGGATTAAAATTCACCTTAAATTGGTTTATGCAGCATAAGGATGTATTAATACCCAAGAATATGACCTCTTCAGCAGTAGCTTAAAACAAATTAAGTTCTCAAATAAAACCGATGGTTAAAATGAAACTGATAATTGCAGATAACACTCTGGAAAGCTATCAGGGGCACTCTTTTGCCTATTGCGAATCAATAAAACGAGAAGCAGAAAAACAAGGCATCAATGTAACAATTCTTGCGACTCAAAATGTAAATTCTGAAGTAAAAAATATTCTAAATGCAGTCCCTTTTTTCAAATACAGCTTTTTCCATAGTTTTCCAGAACCTTGGCTACTAAGTATTTTACCAGACCGAATTTTTAATCACTATTATCCACTATGGAATTATTATTTACGAAACAAAATGCTTACAATCGAAATGAAAGATGTATTAAAATACATCCCAAGTAACGAAAAATGTATTATTCTATTTCCGAATTTTACATACAACGACTTTAAAGGGATCATTGATACTGCTGAAATTACAAAAAATAATCCAAACACCCATGTTGCAGTAGTCCAACATTTCACCAGTAGAATAAATCTACATACTAGTAAATTCCCAAACAGATATTATGAACGCGTTTTTAATTATTTGAGCAAAAGCACTCATCAAAATCGGATTCATCTTTTTTCAGATAGTACTCAATTAACTGAAGAATATAAAAAGTACACGCCAAAATATCATACTGTTTTACCAATACCTCACACCTCAGATTCCTTGCAAACTGATACCAAAACATCTGAAAAATTAATTATTGGGTACATGGGCGATGCAAGAACCAATAAAGGATTTCATTTGCTTCCAGAGGCTTTAGATGTAGTAAAACAAAACAACCCTAACCATAAACTTGAATTCCATATTCAAGCAAATATTCGAAATAAAAACGAATGGCAAGCTTCTCAAGCTGGAGCACTTTTAAATAATCGAACTGACACTCGTTGCTATTCCACTGCTTTAAACGAAAACGAATATAAAAAATTAATGAACCTGATCGATATATTTGTTTTGCCTTACACTCTGGATTATTACCACAGCCAAACGTCAGGGGTTTTTTCTGAAGCAAGATCACTGGGTAAAGTTACAGTGGTCACCCGGGGTAGCTGGATGGCTGATGAAATCAACCAAAACGGTGGTGGAATCTTATGTTTGCCTGAAGATCCAAAAAGCATAGGTGATTCCATTTCAAAAGCTATTGACAACTATTCTTCTTTAAAAAAAGAAG
>CALARU010000120.1 GCA_937888715.1 uncultured Planctomycetaceae bacterium
CTTCACGATTCTGATTGTAGCTGGTCACATGGATGGCACAAGAAGATCGGGAAGGATTAACTTTGTTCTCTGTAACAGAACCATCGCGTGCCAACATGAAAACATCATCGCGAAGTGTCTGCCAATTATAGGAACTATAATTCCTGGTAACATCGCCCTCGGCGTGAAGCTGAGGCATCTTGCTGTTTGCCTTCTGGGGGATATGGCATCCATAGCAACTCGGATTCCAAGAAGAATGGCACGAGATACAAGACATATTTTTATTGGAGTGGGCGCAACCTGAATCATCATGGGCATCCACACCCTTTACATTACCCCAAACGATTTTATCACCTTCGTAACGAACCGTTTTTGCGATTGCAGACTTGGCGTTGAAGTGTTCGCTTTGTGGGTTGATGGTATCTCGAGTCTGAACAATTTCCCAAATAAGATCTTTTTCAACCATGCTGCGCTGATAGAGTTTTCCCTCTCTTCGTTCAAACCTAGCTTTGCCTGAAGGCGTTCGCAACGAGGTAAGATCCCTACCGTATAGCGGATTTTTTGTATCTTCCGGTTTCACATCAGGGTTCGAAGTGTAAGAAGCAGGGCCCGAGGTTCGAAGCTTTGCAATGTCTGTGGAGGAACCATGGCAGTCAACGCATGAAATCTCAATCGCACCTCGCACTTCCATCTGTAATCTGTTGTTGCCATGCATATCTTGAATGAAATGGCAATCGACGCAATGCATGCCTTTTTCGACATGGATATCGACAAGGTGCATGGGGATGCCCGCGCGTTCATGAGCTTCAAAGTTTTTGACTTCAGCGGGGCTGATGGGTTTTTTAGCAGGGTCGGTAGGTTCTTTGAAACGACTATGCAGTTCTTTGACGATGTCGACGCCTTTTTTCATGTTCGCAGAAGAAAGATCTTTGACTGGGTCGCCATTGTAATCAATCAAGTTTCCTTTTTGATCTCTGCGGAAAACAGCCCTGAAGACCCAACCATGACTATGGAAGTCGCCAAACTGGCTATGTTTGGTTTCGGTGTTGAGGTCGGTCACATTATTAAGGAAATCAGGATCGGACCAGTTGCCTCTTGCTGAGGCTTCCTCGGGGTTAGCCATCTGTGCGCGAATAAATTCTTCGCTGTTGGGATACTTTTGCTTTTTGGGATACATCAACTCTGCATCTGTTTCCAAATCCCACCACATATACCCGATGAAACTATTCATCACCGTAGTACCAGGATGTACATGGCAAGTCATGCATTGGCTTGTAGGGATGGAATTGCCTTTGGCAAAGCGATGTTGAATAGGGTGCCCGGATTCATTCTTTGGAATGGTAGGGTCGGGTTTGATATCATCAAATTCTTTGTCGGTTGCTAGGCCCTTGTTCCCAAATTTGGCATATGGCCCAGAGTGAATAGGGGAACGATCATTGGCATAAATCACATGGCAACCGGTACAGCCACTATTGCGGTAATCACCAGCTTGTTCGTTGGTGCCCGAGAAATTAAGTGTCGGATCAAAGAGGCGGGTTTTGGTAAGGCTCACGAAAACAGGGTCGGTACGATTTTCCGTACCCAAACCACGATTACTTAAACGGGAAAGAAATGGTCTGCCTGTATCTTCAAAAATATTTGGAAGCCCAACTTCATTTCGGACTTTACCACCTCGTTCGAATATTCGAAGAATATTTCCGGGCTGCGTCATTTCAAATCTTGGCAGCGGATCTAGATACGGAATTACCCCACGAGTTTTTTCGAATTCGGTAGGTGGCGGGTTAGTTTGAATGCGCAATGGTGTGCCGTTCATGCTGTAAAGCTCGCCATGACGGGGCACTTTGTAAGGAATTGAACCGTTGTTATAAAGTGCAGCACCCCAAAGCATGCAACCATGGCTCATCATGCTTTTTCGAACCTGGGTGACAATATTTGAATGGCAGTTCACGGTACCACAACTGATATGGCTGATACGAGAATCACCAGGGTTCACAAAGCGGATGTAATCTGGGGATTCTTGATTTAGAAGAGTGTAACTGCGAACAGGGTTGGCAGAGTTACGCCATGCACCGGGTTTTTTAGCAGGTGGAGCTGCAGGGCAACTGCGAGGAGTGTTCGCAGGCCTTTCGGGATAGCCTGGGCCTTCTACATTCCGGGTGAAATTCGGATTACCACCATGGCAATCTGTACAACCAATTCTCACAGTAGTCTTGCAATGCGGATCCTTGGAATTTTCATGACACAAAATACAATTGGCAGACTTGGCTTTTATTTCTTCATCAGATTGCTTATTAAGATCCAACCCTTCCAACTCAGGAGGCAAAGGAAAAGGCACATTGGAAGGTGCAACAATTGCAACGGTGGGTGGAGCAGCTGAAAGGGGCATCGAGCTTTTAAATAAGCCACCAAAACCGTAAAATACTCCCAGCGATAGAGCCAGAAACACTAGACTGTTGATCAACTTTTCACGAGAAACATTCAAAAGCATGGCCATTGCGCCTCCTGCACTTAAGCCACGAAAAAACCCATACGCAAGACTGCGCATGGGTTTAAAATAAGCTTTTTAACTAATTTAGGTCAAGAGAGGTAAAGTTTTTATGCTTCCATGACTACAAACAACTAATAGGCTAGGGTAAGTTGGGCAAATCCGGCTACTAGGGGGTCCACTGTTCCGAACGGGTTATTATACAAGGCTTTAAAGGCTGAACCTGGAACTAGGGTCGAAACACCCACCGTCATAATTGCATTGTTATTGAGAAAAGGTCTGTACTCAAAACCCGAGCTTAAATCGGTGCCAAGGAAATTATTAATACCTCCCGCATAAACATATTGCTCGATCACTGCACTACTTTCCAACCACATGAAATTACAATTGTTGATCATTTTCAATTTCGGATTGATATCTAAATCAAATCCTAAATTATAAAGAAGCAATCCAGGGTTCACATAATTCGCCTGACCCTGGATTCTACTACTACGGAGATCTGGAATTAGACTCCCGTTATTCACTAAATTCACCCCAAACAACTTGACTGATTGCCTTTGCCAGTAACTAAATGGCCCGCCAGCAAAATTACTATTTTCAAAGATGGTATCAAAACCTGTAGCATGGCTGTTGGTTATATTCCGATCGCCCGAAGACCAGAAGAACGAAGTACGAAATCTTGCATAATCGCGATCATAAGAAAGTTCACAAGCGGCCATCGCTGCGCGAATATCCTGCGCCTGCCCTGCAAGAGGATTATAAGCATCATAACCCATCACATAATACATCTGATGCGAAACATTAAAGCGCTCGATATGACCATCTCCGGCCCAACCAAAGTAAACTGCATCAATGTTATGGGGTGTAAAAACACCAACTGGATCTGGGCGGATAAGAAAACTGTTTCGATCAAAAAGAAGGTCTGCTGAATCGTGATAATAATTGGTACTTACTTGAGCAGTATAGCCTGGCCAGATAAAATCTTGCCTATAATAGTTAGCAAAAATAAGGTTGGTTCCACGATCACGGAAAGTATTCAAACCGCTATTGGTATCTTTTTCTGCTTGGCGGAAATAAGCCAGATTAAACTGATCACGGTTGTCGTTTCGTGTGCCGAATATACGCACTGCTCGGTTGATATCATTGAATAGAAAACCGCGGAAGTCCGCATTAAATGGCTGGGAACCAACTCTTGCCGACATGAAGTCATAGTAGGCACTAAGATCCACCAACTTGGATTCTGCAAAATATTCTTCAAGGGCAAGGTAATCCCGATCACGCTGAGTTCTTTTCAAAACATTGGGATTCACCACCGCTAATTCATTAACATTTAAAGTGTTTACATTTAAAATTGGAGTGACCTTTAGGCGCCAATCCACAGGCTTATATGCAGCATCCCCATGAAATAAATCAAAAGAGAAAGACATAAAGGTCAAGTTTGCAAGTTGATTGGGATTACCAAAGAACTGCTCTTCAAAAGGCCTAGCGGTACTTTCAAAGGGTGTTGTCCCAATCGGACTTTGAATCGCTTGGGTGATCTGTGTCACCGAGCCTGTAAAGTTAAAAAAGGTATGCTGACCATAAATTGGATAGTCTCCCTTGAGAACATTTTGGTTATAAGGATCCCACCAATGACCAAGCTGAAAGGGGTAGTCCATAACAGGGGGGTGGCCCAAACCATATCGATCCAATGCGGGGAAACCCATACGCCAGCGGTCAGGCACAGGAACATAATCGTTATCGCCAACAATTTCGGAGAGTACCGATGATTTACCTGTAAAGCCTAATGGGGGAAGTACCGGGGTGGAAACTATTTCTTCAATGCTGGGCGGTTTTTGCAAAGCAGGAGGCGTTACCAACGGGCGCTCAATCGGCTTGGAACTGTCAGCAGGCCTAGGTGCTTCAAAGGGTTTGTCTGCAGATTTAAAATCAGGTGTAGGTAATAAATTCGGTAATTGCAAGGGAATCGCTTCCTTCGCAACTTTGCTTTTCTCGGCCTGACTAACAACCAATGGCTCATCCTTCACAGGTTCCTGTGATAAAATAATACCCGGTGCCCAACCAGCTCCGCAAAGTGCCAGAGCCCACAGGATGCTTCGCAGCCTCATGGGAATTCCCTCTAAAAAAGTATCGGCAGAAGAATCTTTCTTGCAATAACCACAAGAAATATATTCTCCTCGAAAGTCTACAAAGGTGTTTATCGGTATTAGAAATGTTAAGCTTGATAAAGATTAACAATTTTGTCGGGAATTCGTGTTATTGGGGTTGTAATCATTATTCAGCCAGCAATTAAAGCCTCAATAGGTATAGCATTGAGCTCATTTCCTAAAACTTTATAATTTTCTCAAATATTTATAAAATTGACTGAAAAACTTTTCCGATTATGTCGATTCTTCCTTTAAGGAATAGCTCCCTCATCGATAGTAAACAGTTATTTGGAGCATTCCTATTGGAGAATCTAAGAGATGAATATTTTTAGGTCGTTATTTAAAACTCCCAAAAAGAACATCAATAAAGGCTTCGCCCAACTGCGCATGGAGACTTTGGAAGATCGATCCGTACCAGCCACCGCTGTATTAGATTCAGGTATTCTTTCTGTAATTGGAACCAATGCACCAGATCGCATTTCAATCAACCTTGATTCAATCACCAATCAAATAGTAGTCATCAATGGCAACCAGGAGACAGGCCGTTTTAATTCTGCTGATGTCAACTCCATCTATCTATTTGGTGGCGCAGGAAATGATTCGCTGCAAATTTCTTCGCAAATTATTCAACCCGCTGTTATTGATGGTGGGTTGGGTAATGACCGAGTGTTTGGAGGCGGTGGCGGTTCGACGATCACCGGCGGGCAAGGCGCCAACCGCATGGCGGGCGGGACAGGAAATGACAGTATAGTTGGACAAGGAGATTTCGATATCATCGGTAGCCCTTCGGGCGTGGATGCATTCACTGGCGGCCCTGGGATCAATCGGTTTTTCGGGTATGCTCTAAATGCCGATGGCGGAATTCAAGCCACCATCACGAATCCTTCTCCTAATGATCTTAACTTTATTCTTGCCCAGGCACCTCCGGATCTTTCTTCCACATTAAACTTGCAACCCAGCCCGAATGTAACCTTAAGCACCACCGATGTAACCACCCTTTTACAAAGGGCTGCTGCTGCAACTAAGAGCGAGGATGGCATCATTGCAATTGTGGACAGGCAGGGTAGAATTTTGGGCATTCAGGTTGAAGGCGGTATCAACTCCAAGATGAACCCAAACAGCCCGGATTTTGATCCAAACCTTTTCGTTTTTGCTGTCGATGGTGCGGTAGCACTTGCAAGAACAGGTGGCATGTTTGGTAATAACCAAGCACCTTTGACATCGCGCACCATTGGTTACATCAGCCAGACAACCGTAACCGAACGAGAAGTCAATTCCTACCCAAGTATCACGGATGAAAATTCAATTCTTCGTGGTCCAGGTTATGTTGCTGCGGTGGGTATTGGTAACCATTTCCCGCCACAACCTTCAACTAATGGTGGTCCTAACGGTATTGCCTTCACACCACAGGTTGATCTTTTTGGTATCGAACAAACCAATCGGGATGGAACTTACAATCCAGGCCTAGATCGCATCAAGGGAACTGCGGATGATATTTTTGTTCCCTATCGCTTTAATATCGATCCAACTTACATTCCTGCAGATATTTTAAGCACCTTCTACACTGCTCCAGATTCCTATGGCTATATGTCGGGCTATGCACCCAATGCCCAGAGCCGCGGTATTGCAACCCTGCCTGGTGGTGTTCCTATTGTTAAAAACAATGTAATTGTTGGCGGTATTGGGGTCTTCTACCCTGGTGCAACGGGTTTTGCGACCGAAGAAAATTCAATTCTCTCATCAACCTATGATCCAACCAAACTTGATCGGTCATATGAGGCGGAATACTGCGCTTTTGTAGCAACGGGCGGTTTCCCTACAGGAGCTGCTGCACAAAATCAACCAGTCGGCGGCATAGCATTGCCAACGGATGGATCTTTTGGCTTAAATGCTCCATTAAGCACTACACGGATTGATCTTGTAGGTATTACTCTTCCGGTCTTTGGTCTGCCTGGGCAAAATGGAACGACGCAACTCCTGCAATTTGGCCAAGCTTTGGGAGAAGGTACAGCAACCAACAGTTTCCTTGCGAACCTGCTTCCTAGGGACGGAATGACAAATTATGTTCAGTATACTGGGGCACCACCTAATCTAACTCCTGTTGGCACAGCAACCCCTCAGGCTTTTGCAGGTCTATTTGCTCCTGAAGGATATTTAGTAACCCCTCATGATGGCGTGAATTTCACTGCTGCTCAAGTAAATACGATCATCATGCAATCGGTGAATCAGGCGCTTCAAACCAGATCTGCAATTCGCCTACCTTTAAACCAGAATGCCAAGATGACCATTGCTGTAACCGATGTAACAGGTGAAGTTCTGGGCTTGTTCCGCATGCCAGATGGCACCACCTTCTCACTCGATGTTGCAGTTGGAAAAGCCCGCAACCTTCGTTATTACAACGATGCAACGCAGTTACAATCCATTGATCAAGTACCAGGCGTTCCCGCGGGAACTGCCTTCACCAATCGCACAATCAGGTATTTGTCATTACCAAGATTCCCCGAAGGTATTGATTTCCCTTCAGGACCGTTCTCGCAAATTAATGATGGTGGGACTAGCCTTAATACAGCGCAAACCGTTGGTGTTCCGCTACCAGCTTCTGCCTTCCAAAGCGTTTTTGGGTTCACTTCCTTCCATCCCGGAAGTAACTTTAGACAGCCTGCAACAGCAACAACCCCGATTCAAAACCAAAACGGGGTCATCTACTTCCCCGGATCATCAGCGATTTATGTTGGTGGCCAGCTTATATCTGGATTCGGCATTAGTGGCGACGGTGTGGATCAAGATGATGTGGTCACCTTCGGTGGTCAGGCTGGTTTCAATGCCCCCGATTCACTTCGGGCAGACTTTCAGTTTGTCAGAGGGGTGCGCCTGCCTTACCAGAAGTTCAACCGTCAACCAATTCTTCCCCAAGCTTAATTCAGCTTTTAAAACAAGAAAGCCTTCTTTACTTAAGGGTAAAGAAGGCTTTGCTATTGATATGATAAT
>CALARU010000121.1 GCA_937888715.1 uncultured Planctomycetaceae bacterium
GGCCCGCATTTGGTTACAAGCAAAGAACGCTATATGTTTTTCATAGTCTCGGAAAATGATTTGCTTGCAGAAATCGCCCGTGAAGAAGAAAAGCACAAACTTGCTTTGGAACAGGCTAAGGGGCAATTACTTGAATCTGAATCTAGGCTCGGTTTGTCTAGCCTTGATCTTTCTGCTGGGAATGTAAAAGTTGAACAACTTGGCCCAATGGTTGCCCGCTGCGATGAAATAGATCGTAATTTGGAAACCCGATTGGCCAACACCAACGAAATCTTGGAAGCTTACACTCGTATTCTGAGAGAATTTAAACTTAACCGGGTTGATGCAGAACGATACAAACGGGTTCAAGATACCATTCACGAACCCTTGCGAAAAATCACCCTCGTGGAATTTCCTGCAACAACCCGTGCGATTGATTCCTTCCGCAAGGCGCTTGATAACTCTTCACTTACCTTGGATAAACGAGTTGAGGCTTCACGAATTGCATTGGCGGAATCCCGGTCCCAGTTCAAGAAACTATTGCAGGCAATCGACGAAGTTCTTGCAGCAATGGGCACCCTTACCGATATCAACAAACTAGTAGCAATGCTCCGAACCATTGAAGAAGAAGAACGCAAGCAATTCGATCTGGTGCAGAAAATTCACGAAGAATTAGTGCGAAAAACACTTGAAGACGCACTCAACCCCGGCAAATAACCTGATTTCAATCAGTAATAGTAAGACAAAAACGCTTAATTTTAGTCTCAAAGGGAAAAGTTGAAGACAAGGCAACGGCCATAAAAGTGCTTGCGTTTTGGACTACAATTCTAAATTCACTTCACCCCTTGGATTATAAAATATCATTTGATAAACAATTTTCTTGCTGTTAAATGCCAATCCATCTTTTGAAGTTTAATTTGAGGTATGATTAAAAAAGATTTATTCCGACGTCTAAAAAAAGGCAATCGACAAATTGAATTTCTCTATTTTTTATAACTAACAAACAAATTTTTTAGCTTGATGGCTTGATTCTTAGTCCACCCTAGTTCATTAAAAACATTGCACATTGACTCTCGTTTTCAGAATATGGCTCAAGTTGCAAGACTTTTCTAGAAGTGCAAGGAAAAATAAAGAGACTTGGCTTTTGCATAATTAGCCTTGGGATAAGGAAGGTAATACCTGTTTGCATTCTTTGTTATCAATTTATTATGCAGCTTGCGAGATGAGTCAAAATTTTGTTTTAACATAGCAACTTATTGTTATTCTATAATTATGACAAATTTTGAAGTTTAACCACGAGACAAGGTTAATGAGCTTACCGTTTTTAAATATATTTCGGCTTAGAACAGCACTATTGGTTTGTTTTATTGGCCTGACAATGTTTTCTGGCTTAACAATAACTTTTTTAACTCTTAGGTTATCTTATACAGCCAGAATTAATTACACCCATGAGGTTGGACATTTGCTAACCCATTCAGTCACGGTCAAGGTCGATAATTTTCTACAAAATGTAGAGGATAACGTTGAGTTTGCAGAGCGGTTTTTATTTAAAATGAAAAATGAGAAAGTCGATTATCATTTGCTTTTTGATGACTTGGCTCACAGTCTTATTGTAAATCCAAATCTTGGCACATTTTATTATACTGAGGAAAAAACAGGATATACAGTAAAATTTGCAGTGCGAGAAAAACCAGGATTTAAATTTGATTCTCGAGATCCAACCCGATTAAATCAAGTATCATTATATACAGAAAATGATATTGTTGTCGAAGAGACAATCCCCAACCCTTCAGGCACTTTCACTCTAAAAACTTATTCTTATCCTGATTTTCCGAATAAACCTTTGTCGATTGACGAAAACGGAGGGCATGACCAAAGACAAAGACCTTGGTATATTCTTGGAAAATCAATACCGATTATAGAAAAAGGCCGGTGGACTAATTGTTATTCTTTTAGTAAGAACACAAAAGGTTTCCGAACTGGTCTGGTTTATGCGACGGGTTTAGGTGATGAAAAAGAAAATTTATTTGCTGTTTTGGGAATCGGTGTTGGTACCGAATGGATCAGCGACTATCTTTTTGAGGCAATGCAGGAAATACATAAAAGAGGGGTCAATTCTTTTATTTTCGAAAAACTTCCAGATAACACCAAAATGGTTTTAGCTCACTCCCTCAAAGAAGATGTTTTCCCCAAGGATCAAGAGGGGAATACCAATTATTATTTGCTGCCAAAAGAAATGAAAGATCCTGCAATTGAAAAAATGCTGCTTTCCCTTCCCGAAATCCCTTTAAATCAATCTCGCTTAATGAGCGATTTTGAAAATATTTTTTACTTTGATGTTAATGGCTCTGATCATATCGGAATAATCAAAACGATTTTACCTGGAACTTCTCCAGATTGGGGTTTGTGCCTTTATGTACCTGAGAAAGTGTTGTTTAGAAATGCTTATTTGCATTTATACATGGCATTTAGCATTCTGGTAGTCGTGATGATTATTAGTATATTTCTTTCGTTCGCATTAGCACGAACAGCTTCAAAACCCATTGAAGGATTGGTTTTACTTGCGCAGAAAATTGGCAGGCTTGATTTTACACATAAAGCTAAAGCAGATTCAAAAATCATAGAGATTAAGGATTTAGCTCATTCAATGAGTTTAATGCAGATCGGGCTTCAGGCATTCACGCAATATCTGCCCAAGGAAGTTCTTAAAAGTTTGTTTGATGCGGGCATTGGCGCTTCGCTTGGCGGAAAAGAAAAAAATGTTTCTATAATGTTTACCGATGTTGTGGACTTCACCAGATTCTCCGAAATCCTGTCTCCTGATGACTTGGTTTTACAACTCAACGAATACCTTGGTTGTTTTGCCTCGGTGATTATTAAAAATGAAGGCACGGTTGATAAGTACATCGGTGATGCAATCATGGCGTATTGGAACGCCCCTCGCGATTGTGATGACTATGCATTTAAAGCTTGTAAAACCGTAATTCAGGGCCTTCATAATCTTTCCTTCTTGCAAAAAGAGTGGGGCAGACTTCATAAACCGATTTTTAAGGTCAGAATTGGCATTAATACGGGAAATGTGGTGCTCGGTAATATTGGTACTAAAGAACACCTTAGTTATACCGTGATGGGCGACAATGTAAATCTTGCAAGTCGGCTTGAAGGATTAAACAAGGTTTATGGCACAACGATAATGATTTCAGATGTCACATTACAAGCTTGTGGTGGTAGAGTGGTAACGCGTCCAATCGATCTAGTAGGTGTGAAGGGGAAAGATAAAAAAATAATGATACATGAACTGCTGGGTTTAGGAGGTGAAACATCGGAAAGTATCGTCAGATTTTGCGAAGAATTTAAAATAGCTTATGAAGCATATGTAAAAAAAGAATGGCCTATTGCATTAAGTTTATTTCTAAAATTAACTAGTGAGAATCCTGGTGATAAGCTGTGTCAAATTTATGCAGACCGTTGCCGGGATTATCATCAGAATCCCCCCGATGATTCATGGGATGGTGGACAACAGATGTTTCAAAAATAGTTCTAAATATTCAAATTTTATCTGAGAATGCGCTTAAAATAAGGTCAAGATTTTTTCATTAAAAGTAAAATAAAACCAGCGTGATCCGATTAATTGGGTTTTCTTGCAATGGCTTTATTTCGGGAAACTGCAGCAATGGGTACCCTTACCGATATCAACAAACTAGTAGCAATGCTCCGAACCATTGAAGAAGAAGAACGCAAGCAATTCGATCTGGTGCAGAAAATTCACGAAGAATTAGTGCGAAAAACACTTGAAGACGTACTCAACCCCGGTAAATAACCGACTTTCAATACAAAATGCCTGCAAGTCTTAAGGGAAAATGGCCCCATTTGGCAAACATGTGAAGAATTATCGAATTATTGCCTAAACCCTTTTCTTTCCCCATTTTAACAATATATTTATATGGAAGATTTACTCGCTATGTAATTTAATCCATAAATCATTTGAGCTCTTTTAAGGGGAATATGTAGTGAATATCAAGAAGAAAAAGAACGTTTTTTTCAGGCCTTCCTTGTTTCGATTGGAAGATAGGCTTACCCCTACGACAAATCCTTTGGGTTATGTTGAACCCAATGTAATCACCGCAAATCCAACCACTCATGTTTTGGACATTACTTATACGGCCCATGTGTCAACTCAATTGTTGGAAACACTGACGACACCTG
>CALARU010000122.1 GCA_937888715.1 uncultured Planctomycetaceae bacterium
TTGATGAGTGCGGTAAGTGATGATCTTCAAAAAGCTGGAATCGAAGCTGGAAAAATCATCGCAGAGATTGCGCCCATAGTGGATGGCAAGGGTGGTGGCCCAAAGGGGATGGCGCAAGCAGGTGGCAAGAACCCCGCCAAGGTTTCTGAGGCCCTGGTAAAAGCTAAAGAAATCATCCTTTCCAAAATCTCTTAGAGAAAGACTTTTATGATTGATAATGGAGGGGCCGATTTAACTCCAACTTTGCGCACTGCAATCACCTTGCTAGAGGCGGGGCAACCCGATCAAGCGGTTTCGAGTGCGCATTTTCATGCAGACAAAATGATGCGTTTGTATGGTGTTGATTCCGAACAAGTGCTCGAAGCCCTGAAAGAACATGGGTGGGTTCTATGGTGGACTGGCGAACAAGATCGATCCATAACTAAATTCAAGCAGGCATGTGCACTCGCTGAAAAAATATCGACGCCTGAAATTCATCTTACTTTGGTAACACAACTGGCGTTGTTGATTGCGCAAACCGGACAGATTGAACAAGCCCGTAAAGAACTGCTTAAATGCTGCAATCTAAAAATCAACCCTGAAGACCAGTGCAGGTTGTTTTATCATCTTGCCCAATTCAGCCTTTATCTAGGCGATATTGAATCTGCAGAAAAACAAATCACGCAATCGGAAACCGCTGTAGAATCATTGCGTAAGGGCTTTTATTGGCGCTCAGCAGCCCTACACGCAGAGATTCAAAAAACCATTTCAACATCAACCAAAGCGTTTACCTCTTTAGGAGATATCAACGCTGAGCAACTGGAAGAGTTGGTTTCTGCTGTAATCATCAGGGCGCCTGAAAGTGATCCGGTAATCTTGTTGGAAGTGCTGGAAGACCTTCGTGAATTTCTAGAATCTTCGCCCGAATCCAGCATGGTTCAAAAACTCAGGACTGATTCAGAAATTGCTAATCTGCTTGGCACACTTGAAAGGCATGATGATCGCATCAACGTTATAAAATCGCAGATCGATTATTTTTCGACTGCCACTACGCTTGATAAAATCCAGATGAAATTAGCGATCGCACTTGCCCATGCGGAAGGTTTCGATTTTAGTAATTCGCTAGAAACTTATCTGCAGTGTATTAGGGAACTTGATTCGCTTGCAGACCCCGAACTATCTTTTCAAGCAATGTTCCAATTCAGCATGCTTCTTGATCAAGTACAAAAGTTTCAAGAAGCTCTTCATTGGCTAAGGCTTGCCACTGAACAAGCGTTTAAAACAGATGATCTTGTTGGAACACTAAGGGCCAAGGGCATCACAGGTATTGTGTATTTGCATCAAGGAAAATCAGATCAGGCATTGCCCTATTTGCGAGAAGCGCTGGAACGACTTTCCCCTAGTGATCCGTACGCAGCCAATGTAATGAAGCATTGGGAAAGTTTTCAAGCAGGGCAGAAATGCAACTGCTTCAACACGGTTGAAATCAACAGGCAAAAAGTTCGCAAGCAGATCATGAGTAAATCGCCACGGGGTTATTTACGAAATGTGCAGATCACCAACGAAAACGACACTTGGAAAATCGATTTTGATTTTGCACGATTTCCATCCGCAGAAATGCTCAGAAAAATTCAAACGCTCAGCCAGGAAGCCAAAGAAAAATACTTGGATTAAGAAAGACTAGCGAATTCCTTGGCCTACAGACTGGGGCGCGCCCAAGCTGATTCCGCCTTGGGATTGCTGGGGTTGGGTGTAATATTGCTGAGGCTGGTTATAAGTTGCGGAAGGTGTTGCGGGCCGAATCGAAGGATTAGAATAGTCTTCGGATGCAGGCTGGTTCGGTGAGGCGCCTCGATATACAGGCTTGGGGGCTTCCAAAACAGGCTGACTCGGTGGATATGTTTGTCGGGTTACTGCCAAGCTTTGAATGGTTGAAGACTCGTTGCCTCGTGGGCCATTAGAAGCAAGTAATCCTGGTGCCTGGCCTGGCCGGTTATTTCGAAGGTAGGCAATCCAGCGTTCTTCCAGTTCTTCAATGCTGTTAAATCGGTAATAAGCCTTAACTGCATTATCCCAACCGTAGTTCATTGCGTAAGCAACAAAAGCAAGAAAAGTTGGTCGCCCACCAAGAGAAACAAGGTATTCGCTTACGGAAAATCCTTCAGCATAAAGCACCATCACATCATTGGGATATTTGGTCATGGTGAACAATCTTCGTAAAGGGATTTTTCTGCCGGGCGTTGAAAGAATATCCCTCGTCATGGAATCATGTCGCTGTTTTTCGAGATCGTCTTCCGAAAGAACACAACCGCCTTCATCAGCCCAACGAGGTACCGGGGTGCGGAAATAATAAGCAAAAACGGTATGAGTAATTTCGTGAGGTAGAACGCTCACCAAGATTCGATCGAGTGGCCCCTCAACTTGCATTTCCTGGCTTAAAACCTGACCTTGATCAAACGCAAAGGAAGTTGCGCCACCAGCGCCGTTTAACGAAATAAGCACCTTTACAGGGCAAGGCTCTGGCCAAGGGTTCATTTCCCTGCCTAGCCATTCCATTGCCTTTTGTTTTCGGTAATATTCGGCGTATTGTCCTACTTGCTGGGCAATCTGGGGGTTTGGGGCATTAATTATGAAGTTTTGCGTCCGATAGGATGCACCAATGGATAGAAACGAAAGCAAAATCAGAACTAAACCGTGTTTTGCTTTCATGTAATTTAAACCTCGTTTTTGCATCCATTCCTTACATCGCAAGGATGAACGCAAAAATGAAGCCAAGTCGGATATAAATGTTTATCTATGTTTCAATTCAAGCTTAAATGCCATCATGATCACTGTTTACGGCAAGGCTTGTGCATTTTAACAGGGATTACACCCCCTTGGCTTTTGTAAGAATTGCAAAGTTTTGGATTGAAATTGTAAGAGTTAATAAAAAACCCCAGCTTAAAAAGCCGGGGTTCGATCGACCCAAATCTCAGTGGTCGGTGGGTTAGGCCTACTTTTTAATCGGAGCTTTTTCTGGCTCGATAGCTCCGGTAGGGCCAAGTTTTTTAATAAGCGCGCCTGTCGCATTGTTATAGATGTAAATAACTCCGGCCTCGCCCCCGGAAGCGACTATAGTGCCGTCCACACTTGCAGCTAGTGCATAAAGAAAATCTTCTGCGTTGGCAAAGGTTTTGACCGCACCCCCGGTATCAACATTCCAGATTCTCAAAGATTTATCACCACTGCATGTAATGAATGTTGGGGTGACTCCCACGAATTGCAATCTGGAAATCTGCTTGGTGTGGCCTGCAATGGTTTTGGACTGTTCGCCTTTTTCAAAGTCCCAAACCTTGATTGCGTTATCTGCACCAGCACTGGCAAGAAACTTTCCATCGTTTTTCCAGCCAACATCCATTACATGATGAGTATGGCCTTCAAAAGATTTAATCGGCTTACCAGAAGGCACTTCAAAGATTTTAACAAACTTATCGGCACCACAAGAAGCAAGCATCTTTCCATCTGGGCTAAACGAAACACCAAAAGCAGTGTCACTATGCGCGCCCTTGATATCAATCACTTGTTTACCCGTTGCAACATCAAAAATTTTAACTTCCCCATCTTCCGTAGCTGCGCCCCCAGCCGTAGCAAGCAGTTTGCTATCAGGAGAAAAAGTTAATGCAACGACCCGGTCTGCAAAGCCATCGATTCGCTTTACTTCAGCGCCTGTTGCAGCATCCCAAATCCGGATTTCTTGAAAACTTCCGCTGGCAAGCAATTTGCCATCAGGGCTAATTGCCAAAGATTCAACTATAGAAATATGGGACGCTTTTGCAGGTTTGCCATCAGGGCTAACCAAATTCTTTGCTTCTAAATTTCGAACAAGTGCCCCGGTGTTGGCATCATAAACATGAACCATGTTGCCACGAGCAGCGATTAGGTTTGCTTTATCTTTAGTGATAACAATACCACGAACAGGATAAACAGTGGCAGGAGGCAAAGAGACTATAACCTTCGGTTTAACCCTTGCAGCACTAGGAACTTTGGCGCCTTGATTAATCCAAAGTTTAATCAGAGCAAGTTCTTCTGGAGTTAAAGGTTCTTCGCTTTTAGGCGGCATGGAAGGGCGGGTTGTTTTGCCTGAAAGCTGATAAATCAAACTGTCTGCAGCTTTGCCTGCCACTAATGGAGTGCCCTTTTTTCCGCCTTTCATCAAGGCTTCGAAGGTCCCCATATCCAGTTTGCCTTCTTTGATATTCCCGCTGTGGCAAAAGTTACACTTCTTCACCAAAATCGGCTCGATATCTTTGTCGTAGGTTACCGGTTCGGTTCGTTTAAGTTCAACAACATCAATTGGCTTGATGGGGGCTGATTTCTTGGGTTCATCGGCTGCCATTGCTGAACTAAAACCAAACAAACACAATCCAATCGCTAATCGAAACATAATAAACCCCTTATAGGAAAAAGCCCTTACTTAACCACACTCACATTCGCCTTAAGCTCTGCAATTATCTCGTCCTTGCCAAGAAACATTCCTTTAAATTTTAACACTATATCATTTCTCGGCCCAGGCATGGCATCCGCAGCCACTTTTACTTTAATCTGAGTTGCCTCAGAATTGATTGCAAATTCTGAAGGTTCTAGAACGATACCTTTTGCATTTGCCGGTATAACCACTTCGACTTTATAAGTACCTTCGTAGTTATGAAGCCTTTTAACTTTAAGTTCAAGTTTCCCTTCTGCACCGGCTTTGACTTGAACCCCATTGTTCACGAGACTAAATTCGCCTAATGCCTTGGGTAGAACCGTTAATTCAAAAGGTGTAATAACTGAAACAATATTAATAGCGGCTTTTTGCTTCCCTGCGGCGTCTTTTGCAAAACCAAGATTAGTCTGGCCACGCAATACGATGCTATAAACACCTGGGGTTTGAGTTACAGGAACTGTAACGGGGATCGTTCCATCGTTAGCAGCGGGTGCAATACTAATAGCCTTGTTGTTGTTGACAAAGTTGGCAGGCAAATCTACCGGTTCAATTAAGATTGCAGCTTTCATCTCAGGGTCGCGCTTTACTATTACAACTTTAATCGTGCCTTTATTCCCCTGAACGATTTTGTTTTTATCAATCGTAGCTTTCATCGTCAGGAAATTTTTATTTCTTACTTCCGCAACAATCCCACGATCAATCCTGCTGATTGCAACAATATTCTGGTTGGCAACCAAGGGCCAAACGATAGAGACAGGAATCGCTTCACGGGTTATCTTTTTCCCGTTAACAGTAGCGGTGCCGGTTATTTTTGGAATCGAAGCGGTTTCAGCGGCATTCTCTTCGCCGAGAATTACTAAGCTCGCACGATTCAGAGATTCATTTATCGTTAAAGGTTCCGCTTTGGTGCCTGCTGGCAAACCTTCTGCGGTGACAACGATTTCGCCTTTAAAGCCATCTTCACGAAAAGCAAAAACGGAGAGGTAATTCATGCCGCCTTTTGGGATGGTCAACACATCAGGTCGAAAGTTGGAGGAGGGCATAACCACAAGTGTGAAGTCTTCGGTTGGGGGCGCCAACCTTAATTGGTAATGATGCCTAGCACCAAACAAATTGGAAGATTGCCTACTACCAACTAAAACTGAATAATCTCCATCTTCGGGGACATTAAATAAATAACTGCCTGGGTCTGTGGTGTTAGAGCCGAGTTTGATGTTAAGCGGGTCTTGCTTATCGTCAAGCTCGGTAACAGTACTTTTGCCATCCTTGCCCACAACTCTTAAAAACAAATCTGCCTGCGATCCCAAAGATTCACCAGCGAGTTTAATCATAACCTTTTCGCTTTTCTTGGCACTGAAAGAATACCAATCCTTGTCGCCTCGTTTGTCGATTCTTCCACAAACTAGGCAGGGAGCAGTAATTTTTTGTGCCTTGGCAATGGTATCGTTATCATCTTTTTCAGGTACAACCGGAACATCAGAAACCGTTGCAAGCACTGCATTAGAGGATCCAGATGCGTTTTTTAATCTTGCTTCAAAAGCCTTATTCCAAAGCATCTGGGGAGAAATCTTCGTCGTGTATTTGGAATAAGATAAGGCTCCGGTAGTGGGGCATGCAAGAGGAGCACTTATTTTCTCCAGAATTACACCATCTACTTTTTGAGTTGGGTCCAACACGCCACCGGGTAAATTGCGCCCATAATAGGTTGCGGGTACGGTTTGCCCGGCAACTACTGCATTTGGAAACACAGCATCAATCCAAGGAAAGGTACCAACCATCAACCGGTAAAAATGCTCTGCAGAGCCAGCATTGTAGGTGAACTGGCAAACTCTAATAATATAATCGCCATCGTTGGGAACGGTGAAATCTGCAAGCGCATCATTACCATCATAATTCTTGCTCGAAGTTAGTAATCGGTTTTCCGTGTCAAAGATTTCAACTTGTGGATTGCATTTGCTATCTAAACTGGAGGCGAGGCAACTTGCAAGAATGCGCTGACCTTTTTTACCTTTAATGGAAAAGAAATCAACATCCGTTGGGGCACTGATAACGCCGTTGACAACCGTGTTAATTTCTATTTTTTGAGCTTCTGGGATATCGTTGTTAGGTTCTTTTTCATTAATTTCATTTAAATCTGTTACTTGGAAAGCGCGGGAATTGCTAATGCCTGCTTTACCTGAAATTCTAACATCATGAATACCCAAAGGTGTGTCAGCAGGAACGGTAACTTTGAATTTGATCAATTTTGGTGCAGCAGGAGGCGCTGGGGCTTTATCGCTCTTTTTCGGATCAGCTTTTTTAGGGTCTTCCTTTTTTACTTCTTCAAAAACAGGTTCAGCTTTAATACCAGGATGGCTGAAAATCATCTTTTCCAAGCCTTCAAGATCGGTTCCTGCAAATAAAACTTCAACAGTTGTGCCAACTTTTGCCCCAGCAGGGCTTACCGAAAGCAATCGGGTTTGAGGCATTGCAGAATCGAGCATCTGGCCTATGGTTATGTCGGGCTGAATAAAAACCAAGGCAATCAAGCCAAGAGCACAAATCCTTAACGATAAAAGCAGATATTGCTTCATGAAACTCTCTCCCAATCAAAAATCCGGTAGTTATTCAGGCAAATGACCTTAAGGCTGGCGTTTTCTTCGATTAATTCTCGATTCATCGCAAGGCGGGTAACTAATCTACAATCCCATCATAAACCCAAACTAGTGATAGGTCAAGAAAAAGAACCATGAACAATCTTGACTTCCGTATCATTATTACAGATAAAGACTTAATGGAATATCGGGGATTGGCGCAGATTGGCTAGCGCGCTTCCTTGGGGTGGAAGAGGTCGCAGGTTCAAATCCTGTATCCCCGACTATTTTCAAAATCAAAAGCTCTTCTTCTTTACCGTTGAAGGGCTTTTTGTTTTTATAAGGCTTTTTAAAATGCCCCTGTGCTTTATTCATTTAAACAATCGATCAACTCGGGAAATTTTCCAATTACTCCAACAACAATTGCATTTTGCTTAAACTGCTTGCCCAGTTTTATTGCATCCTCTTTGCGAATATCCAAAACCATAAAACTTGCTTCAGCTTCCCAGGAATCATCATCACCCACTCCCATACCTTTAAAAAACAAATACCGTTTTCCTATCAAATAGTCTTCTAGTTGTGTGTTCAAAAAAGTGTTTACATCTGAATTTTGCATGACTGAATAAGGATTGCATGCAGTGATAAATGCCCATGATTCCGAATTATTACTCAACAGCAATTCATGTAACAATAGATTCATTACGCCAATTTTGATGTCAATTTCGCCATGGGTTAAATAAACCCGATAGGTGGTGTTTTTATATGCTTCGAATAACTCGGGATTCATGGTTTAGAACCAAGGGGCCTTATTTTTACCATGCCTGCATTTAATTATCTGGCAATGGCAAAGTTCATCCGCAATAATAATTTTGAATTTAACACATTGATCGTGAAAGGATCACCATGAAAAACTTTTTACTTATTGCATCGTTGGCATCTTCAACTCTTTTTGCATTAAGCCTTTGCGTCGCCCAAGAAAAAAAGGAAGCTGAGTGGGTCAACATTTTTGATGGAAAAACCATGAAGGGCTGGCATGTAAGTTCTAAAACCGGGCACAGCGGACCTAGCAAGAATAAATCAGGCGGCAAATGGGAGATTGTTGATGGCGCAATCATTGGAAGCCAAGATATTCCAGGTAATGGCGGCATTATTATCACCGATGAAAAATATAGTGACTTTGAAGTTTCTATCGAAATGAAAAATGATTTTGGCCCTGATAGTGGACTTTTTCTGCGCAGCACTGAAGATGGCAAATGTTATCAAGCCATGATTGATTATCATGCCAACGGGAATCTTATGGGCGTGTACGGCGAAGGCTTGGGTGGCAAACCCCATCTTCGTAACTTCAGCTTCCAAAAACTGGTCACGGATATCAAGGAAGATGCAGCCCCTGTTAAATTGCCTGTTCCTGCAGACAAATGGGCAGCCTTCTGGAAGCACGGAGAATGGAATGAACTCAAAGCCAGCATTGTTGGCAATCCCCCTAAAGTTACCACTTACATCAAGGGCATTAAGTTCATGGAATATACCGATACGGAAAAACGCCTTCCTGATTCGGGTGGTATTGCACTTCAAGTACACGGCGGTGGCGATTTCACCAAGGAATTTGTACGTTATCGAAACATCAAGGTTCGTAAGTTAAACTAACCTTGGTGTTTGTATTTTAGTAATCCGCGATGGACCCATCCCTAAGGCGACCACGGGTGGGCCATTCCGGCTTATGAGGCTTCTTTGCAAGCTCCTCTAATTTCTGCTCATCAATCTCAGCTCCCAATCCCGGTCCCTGTGGTAGGGATGCATAACCATCCTTATCCACCGACCAGCTTTTTCTTATCAATCCCGCAGGGGTAAGCTGCGGATAATATTCGTGAATGATAAAAAACGGCGCAACTGAAGTGGCATGAAAACTTGCAGATATTCCTAGTTCTGTGGTTACCGCATGGGGCGCCAGAGGTGTGAAGTATAATTCAGCAAGCGTAGCGATTTTTACCATTTGGGTGATACCACCGCAGTGAGCGCAATCCGGTTGAATCACATCCAAGCATTTTTCCTGCAAATAAGGCAGAAACTCATAAATAGTTCGGTCGCGCTCGCCACTAGCCAAGGGGATTTTCACAGCTTGTTTGATGCGCTTAAAAACTTCGATATTTCCAGGCACTGCAATTTCTTCCATGAAGTTTACATCTGTGGGATCCAAGGCATTTGCTAGTTGAATAAGAAAGGGTGGGGGCAGGGCACAATGAGCATCAAAAATAACGATACCTTTGGGACCAACTTTTTTTCTCTCCGCTTTAATGTAATCAACAAAACGTTGAAGCTCGGCAGGGGTGCCTGAAAATTCTGAAGGGCCTGCACCAGGCTTGGTTGCCCTTATCGATGGATAAACAAGAATTTTATCACGACATGGCCCACCCAAAATACGATAAATCGGGGTGTTCCAAAGCTTGCCTGTGATATCCCAAAGCGCCATGTCTATACCTGCAATGGTATGAATCATGAATGGCCCTCCACGGATATTCCTGTGCGCCCTGAAAAGTTTTTGCCAAAGATATTCAATTCGAGTTGGGTTTTCACCGTCAAGAAGTTCAAAAAGCGAAGTGGCTAAAGCCGCAGCTACTTTTGGTTCTAGCTGATCAATTTCACCCCACCCTGTAATTCCGTGATTGGTTTCCATCTTTAGATAAACTTTTGATCCAGCAGGCGTTGCCTTCATGCTTTTAATTCGAATCGTGGAAGAACGATCCGCAACCAAGCCTGCAGGATTAGAATCAGCTTTTACATTATCATCCAGAAATGCCTGCCCAGCAGTCATAGCACCCATGGCGGCAATCAACTTGCGTCTATCTTGGTTCATATTCGTATCGCCTTGATGTTGTGATTTTAATAATCGGCTATTGAACCATCTTTAAGAGTTCGGCCTGGCCAGCGGTAGGTTTGAGGCTTTTTACCTTCTTCTTCAAGCTTTTTTTCGTCAACATCAATGCCTAATCCGGGCCCATTGGGAAGGCCAACATAACCATCCGCATCTACTTTCCATTCCATTCGCATAATCCCCTTGGGATTAAACCCACCATTCTCAGGATAAAATTCATGGATCAAAAAGAAGGGTATGGAAGCAGTAACATGCAGTGATGCAGCAATGCCAAGATTACTTGCTGTACAATG
>CALARU010000123.1 GCA_937888715.1 uncultured Planctomycetaceae bacterium
CGGATTAACATCCGCCGTTCATTGGAAGAGAATCTATTCCACCGTCGCTCACGCTTCCGGCTCAGAACGATATTTTTTCTTGCTTCTTCGCGGTCTTTGCGACTTCGCGGTAAGAATGATTTAATTCTTTTAAAAACCTTCACCGCTAAAATGCATAGTACGCTTAGGATTCGCTGGGGCTCTTATTAGCAAAAAAAATCATATTGATACTCTCCCATATAAAACACCGAACCTTCGATTCACAGCTTGATGTTTAGCTGAGCAGGATTGTTAATAGGCATTGGTTCCAACCCCTTCAGTGTTTGAGCATCCGGTTTATCTTTGCCAACTTTCACAGTGTACTTTCCCTCCGCATAAACCCTTGGAGAGAATTTCCCCCCTTGAGTGCGCACCGTGTAAAGAACCTCGCCGGTTTTTTCCTCGACCACCTGAACCACTCCATTCACACCCTCTTCAAAAACTATCTCCGGAAGATAGCCCACAACTTTTCTGCCATCGTTTGCATCCATTGCAACCTTGATGGGCCAACCTGGGAACTGTGCCTTGTCCCCCATTCTTACATCACTAAACCGAGGCCAGCATTCAAAAGTGATGGTGCGACTCTTCTTATTAAACCGGGCAATACCATATCCATCCGAGCGCTTTTTTTCATCCGTGATATCTTCCGGGTTGGCATAAGCCATCATCGAAATCTTATTACCCAAGCCATCAAGAAAATCCCCCGTCCATGGTAACGAACTTCCTTTAACAGGGTTGGGGCCAGCCTTCTCATCAAGCGGGTGCCACCAACGGCCATAAATAGTATTTACCAAGGCAGGGCCAGTAAAACCATAAGGGCCATCTCCAAACTCTTTTATGCCATGTTTTACAGTTACTGCAAGATGCTGATCGCCACATAAATGAACAGCCCAGGCCTTACGAATAAGCTCTAAAGCCTTATTGCGCGGGGTTTGGGGCCAACCATTACAATCCAAATCTGCAAGCAATCTGCTGTTTCGCCCACCATGCATATGCACCGCGCCACAAAATGCCGTCTGTGAAAGAACGCACTTCATCTGTGCGCCCGTCCAATCCTGACCCCAGTTTTGCAAAAACTTTTCCTGCCTAGCACCCAGCAATTGCAGGTTCGGAAGGTCGATCGTTTTGGGATCATATTTTGGATCATTGATATGATCAGGTCGGGGGCCCATCTTGGGAATCTTCCCATCTGGCCCGGTCTTGAATTTCCTATCTTCTAGAATTGCAAAATCTATTCCACCAACAGTCATGCGTGTGAAATAAACCCCAATGCCTCTGTCAACGGGCGCGGGATCAACCGGATCAGGCAGGTTCCACGATTGCTGTCTTTGTACCTGATTCACATATTCAACTGGGTATCGATATCCACCATCCGCATCGCCGGGCGTAACTGATTTCTTCCCGTTCTCACCCCACACATTTCCATGCCCTACATCATGGTCATCCGGTATGCAAACAGTCGGCCTATCTCGGATGATATCGCGAAACTGCAAACCAAATTCAATCCAACCTGCGGTATGTTCCGTATGGCGATAAGTCTGATCACCACCAAAGAAAAGAAGATCAGGGTTCTGCAGCTTCAAGTTTTCAATGATTTCGGGTCTCATGCCAACAGTGCGACTTGAATTACAAGACATATTGGCAACGATGATCTCTTCTTTATCCACAGGGTCTTTGCGAATCAAACCATCAAAGGTTGCTTTTTCTCCATGACAAACCCTATAGGGAACATCTTTAGTGTTGTCCCATTTTTCGATACGAAAATGCACATCCCAACCGGGGTAGAAAACCTCTGCACGAGATACTTCTACCCATTTACCCTGCTGCAATACTTCAAAGCGGGCGCTGCGAAGTTCTTCAGGCATCAGCGGGAATAATTGTGCTGAGACTTTAAGCACCCCGTTTTGATGTGTGTATAAAGCAAACGCAATCACTTTTTCTCGGGTAACATTCATCGCTGGGGCAGGGGTTGGGCCACCGCCTTTGCCTTTACCCTTCGTCTGATTTTTTGGTGAGGCTTCCTGCGCCCACCATTTTCCAGTAGTCAGCGATTCCAAATTCGGAAACTCTGTTCCAAATGGCTTTGCAGGCGCCTGCCCTACCGTAGTATTTGGTACCAAAGACAAAGCACCAAGCCCCGCTGCTGTAGCCTTCATTGCTGTCCGACGATTTATTTTCTTCATGCTATTTCATCACCTAAATATTGAATGTTCTTCCTCAACAAAATTAACCATGCACCCCGAACTGTTTCAACGCATCAGGGTTTAACTCTATCCCCAAACCCGGTTTATCAGGCAGGGTCAACAAACCATTCGCATCAGGGCGGAATGGAGTTTTGATCAGATTATCAACATAAGGTGAAGGAGTTAAAAATTCCACATACTTAGCAACAGGCATGGCGCAGGCAAGATGTATATCTGCTGCCAACCCGATTGCAGTGTTCCAACCATGGGGTACCCAAAGCACATTATGATCATACGCCATCCATGCAATGCGCCAAGCTTCGGTCAACCCGCCACACTTGGTGCAATCAGGTTGAACAACATCCACCGCTTGCATTTCAAAAAGGGGCTTGAAGCTTTGCCTGCGGGTAAGCACCTCACCAGTTGCGATGGGCACAGGAGAATGTTTTCGTAATTCACTAAACCCCGCGAAGTCATCCGGGGGAAGTGCTTCTTCAAACCAGACCACATTATAATTAGCAAGCATCTGAGCAGTGCGCAGGGCCCACTTATAACCATGTGGCCAGAAAGCTTCGCTACCACCCGCATCGATCATGAGCTCAACATCGGGCCCAATGGTTTCCCTTGCAGTGCGAACCAACTGTTCATCGGTCTGAAAATCTCTGCGACCAAATGGCTTCCACCCAAGCTTGATCGCTTTGAACCCATTCTTCATTGCAGCTTTAAGTTTCTCTTTAAGCGGTTCCACTTCATCAAAAAGAAGCGAACCGTAGGGTTTAATCTGCGTGCGATAGTTACCACCCAAAAGCCTTGAAACAGGCTGATTGGTGATTTTCCCAAACAAATCCCAGAGGGCGATATCAATACCGCTGATGGCATGCTCTATGCTGCCTCCTCTGCCTTGCCAAAACATATTCTGGCGAAGTTTTTCGCTGATGCGTGCAGGCTCATCGGTTCGCTCGCCTATCAAAAAAGGCTTGAGCAACTTGGCAGCAGCCCGCACTAATTCACTATTAGTAAAGGTGCTCCCTATGCCAACCAAACCACCATCAGTAAGCACTTCAACAATGGTGTGAACATTATCCTCGGGGGTTAGCTCCTTGGCCCAACCACCTTCGACGGTGCCACCCGCTAGTCCCGTGATCCGCAAGTCAACAATCTTCATTCCAATATCTCCAGGGATGAATTCTTAAAATAGGGTTATACGATTAGATCGAATGTTGATTCCAAGGCATGGGCATGGTCGGTTTTTTACGATGAAAATCCTGCCTGACATCCTTAGGGCGGTCTTTAAACCAGGGCACAAAGCGTGCAAGCTGCTTCACAGATTCCTCGTAAACCTCACGGCCTTTCTCGGGGGTTGCAAGTTCTGCATCGCCCAGCACACCCGTATCAGAATAACTACTGGTCCACGAAACCACAGTCGCAGGCCCTGCTCCAAAAAGATCAACCCAATTGAACGGGCTCTCTTCATTGTTAAAACTTATGGTACCACTCTTGATTTTATCCTTACGAACATTATCGCCATCCAGATACATATAAAGGCTGGTCTCAAGTTCGCAGGCATGGGAACAACCACCAGGGAATTTACTCTGCCTCCACCGAGGCATAAACTGCTTGTCCACAGTAAGCAGATTCCACCAGGCGATGACACTGCATTCCGCATCTGTCTCAAGGTTCGTCCTGCGTGCCACTAGATCAAGGTTAGGCATATTCGATCCATGCCCATTCAACAAGATAATCTTTTTGAAACCGTGATAGGCAAGCGACTTCGTAATATCAAGCACATGGTGCATGAAGTGTTCAAAATCTTGATTGATAGTACCCGGAAAATCCATCACATGGCCCGTGTATCCATACGCAACTACAGGCAAAACCAGCATCTTATCAGCAATTTCCCGCCCTGTTCCATTCGCTATCCCCACAGGGCAAACCAAATCAACATCCAGTGGAAGGTGATGCCCATGCTGCTCCACCGCTCCACATGGAATGATGCAGACCTTACCCAGATCAACCGCATCATTGATCTCAGGCCAAGTAAGTTTCTCGTACCGATATTCGCTCTTTGCACGGCTCATACTACTATCCTTATGTTAGTTATCTTGATTCTGCTACCAAGTACTTCTTTACAAACTTTTCATCAAGGGTTACACCCAAGCCCGGCCTATCCGGAACCTCGATCCACCCGTTCACCGACTGCACCTTCTCCAAAGTCAACTCATGCCTTAAGGGCGAATCTTCAACGCAATCCTCGAACAAGAATGCATCTTTGCAAGTGGAAAGCCAATGAAGGCTGGCAGCAACAGTAAGCGGACTGGTGTAGCAATGATTACAAAGGCGGGCGCCTATTTCTTCAACCCTTGCACGAATATATGCAGCTTCTGTAAAACCACAGCGTGATATATCAACCTGATAAACATCGAGCGCTTTCTGATCAATAAATGGCCTAAACGATTCCCGCCCACACTCACCTTCACCCGCCGCTATCGGAATAGGTGAACGATCCCTCAGCCATACATATCCCTCGATATCATCCTCGCGTAATGGTTCTTCAAACCATTCGGGCTTAAACTCCGCAAAGGCATTGGCCCTTCTTAATGCAGTGCGTGCATCGTAAACACACCCTGCATCGATCAACAGCGTGGCATCGCCTAACCCTTTTCTTGCACCCCGCACCAGATCAATATCCACCGCTTCCGAAGTGCCCATCGGTTCCCACCCAAACTTAACAGCACTGTAACCCGCATCGACCCACTTCTTGCCGATGTCTGCTGTCTCATTCCCATCACGGCCAAAAAGAATCGAAGCATAACCCTTCAGCTTTTTGTGATGCTGCCCGCCCAGCAATCGATGAATCGGCTGGTTGAACGCCTTGCCCTTCAAATCCCAAAGTGCCATATCCACTGCAGCCATAGCTGTAATACCCGCAGCCTTTCGGCCGAAGTACATGGTGCGCCTGTACATCTTGTTCCAAATGCTTTCGTTCTCGAGGGCATTTTCACCTATTAAGATCTTGCGTAATCCACAGGCAATATTATGGCTGAAAGGCGCATCAATGATCGCCTTGACAACCTCCGGAGAGGAATCAGCTTCTCCTATGCCTTCAAGCCCGCTATCAGTTCGGATTCGAACTAGCACTGAATCTTGACTGCTTGCAGTTTTCGCCTGCACATTTGGAATACGAAGAATCTGGCAAATGACTTCAGTTATTTTCATGGGAGTTTCCTCGGGTCTACATCATGAGCAATCACTGCAACGCAATCACCCTGAGTTACTATGGAAGGGGCACGGGTTGCGATCAGTACGCCATTTGAAGGTGCAATTACCTCGATGGGGTCGCGTTCTGGGCGTTCCAAAAAGTGAATGGCTCCGACCACAGTTCCCGCTGTAACATCATGGCCCAGAGGAACGATGTTTTCATACACTCCCGATTCCGGAGCAAATCGATAATCCTGCCAATCAAGGGCCTGCACCCAGCGCGTGGGCTTCTGCCCCAAATCTTTCCGCGATGCGGGTTTGCCTTTAAGAACACCCATGGTGTTTAACACATTGGTAAGGCCCGACTGCGTTAGCGAATGCACTGCTGCGGTTACATTTTCACTTCCACCCATCTCGGTGGTGATGACAATTTTTCCTTGGTTCTCTGCTTCAACCGGCAGAAGGCCAGTTCCTGCGATATCAGAATAGAGGAAGCAAAAATCAGTATTGAAAGCCTCGGTACCTTCGAGCATTTTCTTTCTTTGAGGGCCATCGGGTACAAGATGCATGTGTGCGCAGGGATAAAAATCAACTCCCCTACCGCCTGTATGAATATCAATCACAATATCAGACATCGGAAAAAGCACAGTAGTAAGATAGTGCGCCAAAGCTTCGCAAGGCGTGCCCTCAGCATTGCCCGGAAAACAGCGATTGAAGTTTTTCCCATCGAGCGGAGAAAGCCTAGTGCTAGCCTTGGCGCCTGGCATGGTAAGCGTGGGGATAAGGATAACCCTTCCTTGCACATGCTCGGGTTGAAGTTTTCGAAGCAGGCGCATCACTGCAACTTGGCCTGGATATTCATCGCCATGATTTCCTGCAAGCACGAGGGCAGTGGGGCCGGGGCCATTGTTGATCACAGCTATGGGAACCATCAGGTTTGCCCAGCCAGCAAGGTTATAAGAGTAGGGGATGTAAAGGTGGCCAAACTGCCTACCTTGAAGTGAATAATCAACCGTGGCTCGGATCATGATTGTACTCGTATGGTGTGAATCTTTGAACAAGAATCAGTCTAACAGTGGCGGGGTTGATGACAACATTTTTTCGAACTACTATTTAACTAATGCGAAATCGTGCGACTGCTTTTTCATCGAGATCTACACCTAGGCCGGGACCGTTCGGAACAATAGCATGTGGCGGCCCGAGATCAAGTGGCTCGGTGATGATTTCACCCTCGTGATAAAACGGCCCGATGGTATCTGCAGGAAAGGTATCGCAATCGATTTCAGGAAACGCCGCTGCAACATGAAGCATCGCTGCAGTGCCAACCCCTAGTTCAAGATTACTGCCTATAGTGCAGCGAATACCCGCAGCCTTAGCGATGGCGATAATTTCAGCAGTGGCAGCTATTCCGCCATGCTTCCCAGGATAGACACTGAAAATATCCGCAGCACGATGATAGGAAAGATGCCAGGCATCTTGCAGGGTGAATACGCTTTCATCCGCCATGATTGGCGCAATGGTATCTCTGCGAAGTTCTGCAAGTGCAACCGGGTCGCCTGCTGGAATAGGCTGCTCTGCAAGCAGGAGTTTTACATCTGCAAGTTCGCGCAGGCAATAGCGTGCCTGCTGAATAGTCCAACCACAATTGGCATCGATGGTAACTGGGATATTTGGCCCACATACCTCACGAACTGCCCTAACTCTTGCGATATCGGTTTCAGGATCAAGCCCCACTTTCACTTTCACGCAATCAACGCCCAGCTTCAGATGCTGCTGTGCCATGATTTTTGAACCAGCCACATCGCGGGCCCAAACCACCAATTTAATACGAACCTTGTCACGAACTTTTCCACCAAGCAACTGATACACAGGCAGACCCACCGCCTTGCCTGATATATCCCAAAGTGCCATCTCTACCGCGGCTTTGGTAAAGGGATTAAGCTTGATGATGAAATCCATCGCCCGCCTTGCGAGGGTGATATCGCGGGGATCTTTTCCTACAAGAACCGGGGCTATATAATCGCGAATTGCAGCGATGGTGCTTCCTTGGGTTTCACCCGACCACAACCCTGAAATAGTCGCCTCTCCCAACCCAACAATGCCCTGATCCGTATGAACTTTCACAAGCACATAAGGAGAAACCGCATGCTCCCCATGCGCAGTCTTTGCTGTCAACCCTTTCTTAAGTGGCACATTGATTGCAATGGTTTCAATTCTATTTATCTTCATCTTAATAATCCTAATTTAAGTCTGACTGAGAAACCTTCGCAGCACATTCGAAGTTATCTGCGAGACTTTTTCATCGATGGGTAAAGATGAAACATAGTTGATCGAACCAACGGAAAATACTTTGCCTCCTGATGGAGTGTCAAAGGTGACCATCTGCGCGCCCCCCTCGTTTTCATTGGTACCTTTTGCAAGGTGCGTGATGCCTGCTGGCGAACTGGGCGATACTTTATCCGTCTCATGCCCCGAGGCACCACCAGGGCAACGCATGTGCAAACTCTTTTCACCAAAGAAATCGCCCGACTTAAGCCCCGTGTTTTCAAATACCCAATGCGAACCATCTTGCACCTGATAAGGAGCACCCGTCATTGCCCCCGCAGGCGTGAACACCACACCCAATAACGCAGATTCCGATTCATGCCGAATCGCATAACGACTTTCAAACCCGCCCAATCCTTTGGTATCCAACCCCGTGAGTTTTCCATTATGACAAATCATGGCCCCATCTGGATTGATTTCTACCTCGCAGTTTAGGCCGTTGCCCCCAAGATAAATAAGCCTGCCTTTCTCCTCGAACACCCAGCTTTTAACCCGGCTGAACATCGCCTCGGTCCAGTATTCGGGATGCACCGAAGTGATCAGAGCCTTGTATTGCGAAAGATCAAGCGTGCCATTGTGAAGTTGAGTCTCAGCGTAGTAATCGTAAGCGAAATTTTCCCGCTCAAGCCAGCCTAGAAGTCGCCATTCCGCTGGCGCAAGATGACACCCCTGCCTGCTTTCAATCGGATCAGTGATTTTTTCATCGAAGTTGATGTGGTTGTAAGGCTCGGGCCGATCAAAAGACAAAGGCGGATAATTATCACTGTTCCAAGTCAAAAACCCATTATCAGAATATCGCTTTAACTCTGCCCTCGAATTAATCGTCGGGGTTCTTGGCAACCCATCTGCATGAATGTAATTGCTTCTTCCCCCAAAACTATTGTAAGCATTCCAAGTTAGATTAGAGGCCAGAACCGCAAGACCTGTGCTGGGTTTCTTAGGCGCCACTACCCAAGGGAAAGAAAACTCTTGGCCCGATGCAGTGGATGCCCTGAAGTAATATAAACCCGATCTCTCTGGGGCTTTGACATGCTGGGAATGAACCGATTTAGCATAACCAATTAAGTTGAACATTGCCCCAAACTGAGTGTAATCCCCATCGGGCGTGGTTTGCATCACTGCCCTAGGAGCATGCTCATCATGCCAACCTAGCGAAGCAATAAATTCAGGCTCCCAACCATAGCGCCAAAGCTCAAGCTTATACGCTTCAACCGAATGCACCCGAAACTCCGAAGATTCCCCCGAGCAAACCTGCTTGGGCCAGGCGTAGCCGACTAAAGAATCTGAAAGCATCCGAAAATGATGCTGCGTATTCAAAGGCCAGGAAAGATGCGAGATTTTCGCCCCATAGCCCTGCTTTTGAAGCACCACACGATAGTTACCCTTGGGCAATTCCAAATGCACCGCACCTGATGCACGCGACCTGCATTCCCATGATTGACCCACATCATTGCTAAATTCAAGCAACACATCAGGCAACGCAGAATACTTCTCATCACTTACATAACCAATTAGCATGGCAACCTCCAGAATGGAACCATCCCCTATTTTTACCAGACCACCACGCCCAATGCGACAAGATTCAACTTTAAGCTAATGACATTCAATTCAATTGCTGCTAAATTTGATCCAACACCAAAGGAAAGGCCCACCATGGCCCACGCTGATGATCCCATACCCAACATCAATACCACCGCGCCCACCAAGGCTAGGTTCATTCTAGTACTTTGGCTATGTGGTTTGTCTTCTATTTTATACCTTGATCGAATCTGCATGTCTCAGGCAGTTGTGCCCATCCAAAAAGAGTTGAACCTCACCAACACCGAGATCAGCTATGTAATGATGGCTTTTTCACTCGCCTATGGATTGTTCGAAGTTCCCACAGGCAGGCTTGGCGATAGGCTTGGCTCGCGACTCGTTCTTACCCGCATCGTCATCTGGTGGTCTGCATTCACCGCATTCACAGGCGCTTGCACAGGCTTTTGGTCGCTGCTTTCTGTCCGCTTTCTTTTTGGCATTGGCGAAGCGGGCGCCTTCCCAAATGCCGCCAGGGTTATCTCTCGCTGGTTCCCCATCACCGAACGGGGCAGGGTTCAGGGCATCATGCTAGCTTCCGCACAGTTCGGCGCAGTCGCTGCACCCATTGCTGCAGCTTCTCTCATCGAATCCATCCGATGGCAATACACTTTCGCAGTCTTTGGCGCGTTGGGAATCCTATGGGCTTTGGGATTCTGGTATTGGTTCCGCGATAACCCCGCACAACACCCCGCAGTCAACTCACTCGAACTAAAACAGATTCAAGCCGATTCCGTCTTGCAACCCTTCACCCATTCACCCATTCCTTGGCGTAGCGTACTTACCAATCGAGGCATCCTTGTCCTATCCCTCATCATGATCCTAGGTGCTTTCTATACCTACTTCTTTTATTCTTGGTTTCCCAAATACCTTTCCTCTGCCCGCGGACTCGACAACATCACCACAGGCAAACTTTCTTCCATGGTGCTCGCTGGTTCTGCAATAGGCATGTTGTTTGGTGGCTGGCTCGCAGACAAAATTCCCTCTTGGTTTGCAAACGCCGTGGATGCCAGGCGCTACCTTGGCGTATCCTGCTACCTAGTTGCTGCGATATGCCTTTACACTGGCATCCGCTGCGATAATCCCTGGGCACTTGCATCGCTTTGGGGTGCTTCTTTTTGTGCAATGCATGTAACGCTCCCCAACTGGTGGTCAGTTGCAATTCCACAATCCGGCGCTCATGTGGGCGCACTCTTTGGCTTGATGAATGGCATGGGCACCGTTGGTGCAATCGCTTCGCAATGGTTTGTTGGATTCTATTCTGATTACCGGTCTCAGCAGGGATTCTCAGGCCGGGAACAATGGGATCCACTCTTCGATGTTTATTCGGTCTGCCTAGTCCTTGGCGCAGTCGCCTGGTGGGCATACCGCTTCCAACCGCTTGAAGATATTCCGCCTCAAGAACCTTCCACAAATCCCTTTTAAATCAATCTTCAAGCTGCGATGATCATACAAGTAACTTTCCCCAGTAGTTCTTGTTCAAGGAATTCACCCATGAAGAAAACATCCCCCCTTATCTTAATTCTTGCCCTCACCCTTGGCACTTACCTAAATAGCTCAACACTTGACGCAGCAGATAACCCCAAGGCTTCTGTCTTCAAACATCTTAAAAAAGGACAGATTGTAACCTTAAAAGATAATGGCCATAACTATTCCATCCAAGTTCTACCAAATCTGCCCATCGGTCATAAAATCGTTGAAATAGGTTCCGACTACCTTGTTATCGAAGATGCTGCCTCTGCGTTTACTTTTTATATTCCCGTAACTTCCATCAAGGCTATTTCGTTTTTGAATGGAAAGTTTGGCATCGAAAAGTAAACCTCATCCCGGGCTTTTATATCTGGAGTTTCTGAAATGATGCGTTCCTTTACTTTTTTGTTTCTATTCGTTGTCGTTCCTTCTTTGGCATGGGCACAAGGAACCCCAGAAGATTTTGAACGCGCTGCTTCCTTCGACAAACGCTTCCGAAATCTTGTTCAACAAGAAACAATCGAACCCAAACCCATTGGCAACCAAGGAAACTTCTGGTTCAAAACCTCTGATGATAAAAACATCAAATCCTTCTTCCTTGTCAACCCATCGAAAAAAGAAAAAACGCCTCTCTTCAATCATGATCTTTTGCGAAAATCATTGCTGCAACTCAAAGCACCCGCTGAACCCACCAACAAACTTGATCTCGAACAATTAAAAGTAGATGAAACTTCAGGCAAGCTTTCGTTCTTCCTTCAAGGCCAGGCATATGAAGCCATCATTAAACCTTGGGAACTAAAAAAGATTAGCAAGGAATCGGAAGTGCTTGCACCCATCCAAACCATTCCCAAGACCAGCACCATGCAAGGAGCCGAAACCAACCTCACCTTCGAAAATAAACTCCCTGAATCGATCGAAATATTCTGGCTCTCTTCCGTAGGCGTAAAAGTATCCTATGGCAAAATCAAACCAGGCGAAAAACGCTCACAACACACCTTCGAACATCACATCTGGATTATTCAAGATTCCATGGGCAAACTTCACTCCGCTTATAAAGCCCAAGCCGAGAAAGCTATCGTTCGTATCACCAAAAATACTCCCGCACCTCAACCACAAAAATCCCCTGAACGCAAACCCAACAGACCACCAAACACTTCCCCCGATGGTAATTGGCAAATCATCTTTCGCGATTCCAACATCTTAATCAAAGGCCTTAACCCGCCCAAAGATGAAATCAAACTCACTGTCGATGGCTCTGCAAAAAATGGCTACAAAGGCACTATTTATTGGGCCCCAGATTCCTCTGCCTTCGTCGCTTTTAAATCCACCCAAGGCGATGGCAGAATCATCAACCTCATCGAATCCTCTCCCAAAGATCAACTCCAACCCAGACTTATTTCCCTCAACTACGATAAGCCAGGCGACAAGCTCGATCAGCATTTTCCCCACCTGTTTAGCATCAAAACCATGAAGGAAATCCCACTCGACAAATCGCTTTTCAATAACCCCTGGAGCATCAACAACCTGCGCTGGAAAGCAGACTCATCCCGCTTCACCTTCCTTTACAATCAACGAGGCCATCAAGTTCTTAGAGTCGTGGCAATCAATGCAAAATTAGGTGCAGCCTCCACCCTCATCGAAGAAATCTCCAAAACCTTTATCGATTACAGCGCCAAAACTTATTTCCATTGGCTCAAAGATGATGCAGATTTTATCTGGATGTCTGAACGCGATGGCTGGAACCATCTTTACCTAATCGATGGCGCAAAAGGTGGCATCAAAAAACAACTCACCAAGGGTGAGTGGGTCGTTCGTAATGTCGAACGAATTGACGAAGATAAAAAACAAATCCTCCTTAAAGTGCTTGGCATCCATGCAAACA
>CALARU010000124.1 GCA_937888715.1 uncultured Planctomycetaceae bacterium
CCCGCAACAAAACCAGCAGGATGCCAAGCAACGCCCCACATGGTGCCTTGAAACTTCTCTTTCGGCGTAAGCTCTTTAGTAATCTTTCCAGTAGCCCAATCCACCAGCAAAATGATCGGATTACCAATCCCTGCAAATGCATTTGTTACATTGGTGATTCCTGCAAGGGCCAACACTGTGCCATCAGTTGAAAATGCCATCGACCGGGCACCACCAATATCCGCTCCAAAAACTGTATCATACTTGTGCAGCGCTTTCGCTTCAACCTCTCGGATTTTCTTTCCAGTAAGATCCCAAATGCGAACCATCCCCTTTAAATCAACCGATACTATCTCTTTACCCGAGGGATGAAACCCCACCTGATACGCATGGTTTTCATGGGCCTGCCATGAATGAATAGGCTTCAATTCGGGAATGGACCAAATCGCAATTCTGCCATCATTACCGCAACTAACTAACTTCTGGCCGGTAGGATCAACACTCAAAGATCTTATCCAACCCTGGTGCGCAAGAACCTGCCTAAGCGGAATGGGCTCTGCTGATTCATAATTCCAAGAAATGATCTGCCCATCGTAACCGCCACTGAACAACAACTTTTCCTTAGGAGCAAACACCATCGCACGGACCCAACTCGAATGCCCCGCCATATCGGTCTTCTTGGCGGTTGCTATCTCCCAGCGCTGTAAAGTGTTGTCCTGCCCGGAAGTAAACAAAAACTTGCCCGCTGGTTCATACCTGCACGCAAGCAATGCGGAAGTATGCTTGAACTCTTTAACTTGCCTCGCAGCAGCGGGGTCTAACCCGGGAAAAACAGGAGGCGGTGAAGGTTTCACCACCTCAGGAGTTTTAGGCGCTTCTTTCTTCGCATCTTTATCTTTTTGCATCACAGCAATATTTCCTCAATTGGCGATGCCTTCGGATCCGCCATGGGCAATGGCCTCTGGTCCACATAAAAATTCTTCTTCGAATCAAACCCTAAGGCCTTCAGATACGTATGGAACAAATGCCCGCCATTCACTTCCCGATCCACCACCGCGGTGCCAGTCGCATTGGTTTTACCAACCACAGCTCCCTTTTGAATTCCACAACCGCCCATCGCAACCGACCACGCAGTGCCCCAGTGATCCCTGCCAAAATTACGATTAATAGTAGGGGTGCGGCCAAACTCACTCATCACCACAACTAAGGTGCTATCTAACAAACCACGAATGTCCAAATCTTCCAGCAGGGTTGCAAAAGTTCGGTCAAACTCGCCCAATTGCTCAATATGAAAATCAAAGTTCTCATGATGCGTATCGTAATTAGTATGGCTCACTTTTACAAAGGTCGCACCGCCCTCAAGCAATCTGCGCGACAACAAACAATGCCTGCCGAAATCATGCTTACCATACCGATCCGCAAGCTTCCCAGATTCTGAAGTGATATCAAACAACCCACGCTTCTCCATCAACATGCGAGCTTGATCATAGGTCTGGGTGTAAGCTTCCGTCATCGCAGATTTCCTGCGCGAGTAAAATCTTTCGTTAGCATTCTGCCTGAGCAGATGACGCTGCATTTCCGCTTCGGAATTGATGCCCGCTGGCTTCTCTAAATTGGCGGGTGCCTTGCCATCACTAATGCTCACCGAACCAAACTTAGGCCCAAGATACGCAGCATCCTTCGAACTTTGCGCACCAGAACCATTAGGCGTGATGTTCAAATAACCAGGCAGCGGGTTCTTGTCTTCCGTCAACAACTTCGAACATACCGAACCAAAATGTGGGAACTCGTTCGCAGGTTCCTGCCTGCGACCTGTCTGCATGATATACGCACCCTTGCCGTGATCGTTTTCTTTGGTGTTGATGCCACGCACCAATGCAAGCTTATGCATCCAACTTGCGGTATAAGGCAGAAGCTCGCTGATATGGATACCGGGCACAGATGTTGGTATCGCCCTAAATGGCCCGCCAGTTACCACGCCTGGCTTCGGGTCCCAAGTTTCTAACTGGCTAACTCCGCCAGCCAAAAATACAACAAGCACCCTTTTCTGCTGAATCGCAAGGCCCTTCGCTGCCAAAGGATTAGCCAGAGCGCCAAGGCCCAAGCCTCCAACACCCCCTAAAAAGGCCCGCCTTGATACTCCATGGTCCACCGTTTTACATGCATAATTACAATTCATTGTTCATGCTCCTTCTTCAACCAATCAAACCTGAAATCGAAATTCGATCGAGGTCATTAATGCCCAAACTAAGTCTCTTATTAAGCCTGCTTTATCTACATCTTTCTTGCCCAGCAACACTTCCACTTCCTTCTTTTCATCTTCCGTGGGCATTCTTGTCAACACCCCAAGATATAACTCTTCTGCAAATAATTTAGCATCCTTGATTTCAGATAACCTGAACGAAAGCGAACCCTTCCTAGGCGCAAGCAATCCTTGCAACTGCCCATTGTTTGCAAGATAAAGCGCCTGCTCCACTCGGGCCTCGTAACCAGGCGCCTGCCCCGCGGGCGTTGCCAACGCTTTAATAATTGGCGTCGCCTGTGGTGCCAGCTTTGCCTGTAATGCAGATTCCTCTACCTTCGCACCAAGTATCATTCGTTCTGCATCCGTAAACCCGGATGCCTGCAAAACCGCATAAGCAAATTGCTCTTCCGACAAAGGCCTTATTGCACCCACAAGATACTCTTCGGGCTTGGGATCTTGCAAACCCTTAGGCAACTGGCTCGACCTTTGATACGCTTTGCTTTTCGCAATCTGCCCAAGTATTTCTTTATGATTGAACTTCGCCTTCACAAACTCTTTTGCAAGCAAATCCAATAATTCTGGGTGCGATGCTGGGTTGTCGCCATGACCCAAATCCAACGGATGAACAATCCCCCTACCCATCATGTGGGCCCAAAGGCGGTTGGCACCATTGCGGGCAAAGGGCGCAAAATCCCCCCGAGCCAACTCGTTTGCCAACTGCGATCTTCGACTAAACTTCGGTATCCCACGCACTTCTTTCGTGGGTGCAACTTCGTACTCTTTGCCCTTCTCCATCTTGGGCTCTGCAATCGCAGCACGCATGAACAACTTAGGCCCGCTTGATTTTGTTACCTTAGCTGGATCAAACACCGATTGAAAGCTTGCATCCCCCTCGCCTTTTTCCGCAAACACCGATTGCTTCGTCTTCGCATCGGTAAAGACATAACTCCGATTGAAAAACGCAAATAATCCGTAGTACATATCCTGCTTGTAATCCTCAACCCTCGGGTGATCATGGCATTGCGCACATTGCCAGTTCACTCCCAAAAACAACCTGCTTATATCCCGGGTGATCAAATGCGGTTCGCCTTCCCTATCAAGATAAAACTTGGCAGCAGGCCTCATCTTCGCATCCACTCCATCCGCAGAAAGGATCTCTTTCACCATCACATCGTAAGGCTTGTTCGCAAGTAATGATTCACGCAGATACTGTTTCCAGTTAGCTGAGGGCACATGTTTATCCGCCCTGCGTTCCATCCAAGTAACATCTAACACCGTTGTGAAATACCAGGCATGAGCTGGGCTTGCTAATAATGCATCTACCAACTCCGACCTTTTATTTACATTGGTGCTTTTTACAAATTCTCGAGATTGTTCTACCGTGGGGATCGTTCCTATTAGGTCAAGCGTCACCCTGCGGATGAATTCTAAATCAGAACAAAGTGGTGCAGCTTTCTTTTCAAAATCCGCAATAGGCTTAGCAACCTCTGCATCAATCTTTTGGCTTAAGGTTTGGCCTAACGACCACTCTGCTGCAAGTAGCATCAATACAATGGAACAAACGAACTTAGTTTTGTTTATCGGAAAAGCAATCATTAGAAAAACCTTTTTCAGCGTAGGCAGGAAAACCAATCAATGAGGAAGGCTACTCTATTTTGAACCTTGAATGCGGGCTTGTCAATTCCCTTTTGCAAATCGGCACACAAAACCATGATTTTTATTCGCTTATTCGGGTTTCTTTGCATTTATTTGCAGCTTTTTACCGTTTATGTTGGTTTTCTTACCGTGTTCCCACCAACAAAACTGGACAGCGCAACTTTTCCTTGGATAATAACTCTTGGCATTCAATTGCCTTATCGAGTTGGTTTCGGGAGTGTTTGCACAACTGGTGTTGGCCATGGTCTTCAAAACCATCGGGGGGTTTGAACAAAGCTCCCAGTGGGTTCAATTCCCATACATTCCCGCTTT
>CALARU010000125.1 GCA_937888715.1 uncultured Planctomycetaceae bacterium
TGTTTTCTGTTTTATTTCGAACGATCATTCTTTGCATGTTGGCAACCACAACCAAAGGAAATTGCAAACCCTTTGATGCATGGATGGTCATGATTTGCACTGCATCAATACCATGGCCGCCGGGGTTCGCCTGAGAATCTCTATTACTTGCCTCCACTCTTTCCTCGAGAGCATGAGCGACTTTTGCCAAGCTTGAACCAGGCTTGGACTCTTCATTTCGCAAGAACTCAAAGAATTTCTGAAGATTGGCTAGCACCTGTTCACCATCGGGCAGAGATGCATAAATCGCATAAGCCGCTGTCTGCTCCATGCAATGTTGCAAAAGATCCGCATGAGAAACCCTGTCGACAAGAAGCCGCCAATCACCTAATAACCCGATCGACTTCGATGCCCGCACCAATCGGCTTCTATCCTCATCAGAAAAACCAGTCCAAGCTTCTTCAAGATTCTGCCTGTCCTCAGGTTTAAGATGGTGTAGCTTCCCATTGCAAGCACGCTCAAGATTAGCATCTTTCGAAACGAGAATAGATAAACCACGTGGCATTCTGCCACCACCTAAGCAATGGTAAAAGTACAAGTCTGCATCGTTACAACGCAGGCACGGGCCACGCAACACCCCAAGCAAAGCCAGATCGTTTCCAGGCTGCGACAACGATTGACACAACTGCATCATGTCGAGCACTTCCTGCCTTTGCCAAAACCCCACTCCACCATGAAGCAAATAAGGAATACCCAACGAGCGCAAATGTTCTTCGAGTTTACGAAGCGTATCGTTTCTGCTTGGAACAAGAATGGCCATGTCTTTCCAAGAGAAAACCTTAGGCAGATTATCTTCACCAAGCTTGGATCTGGGCGCACCCTTGAAACGAATAAGCTCTTCAACAATCATCCTGACCTGACCCATGGAAATGCCATCGGATTCTTCATCGGTTGCATTAACCTGGTAATCGATGTAAACCACTTCGCCTTTAGATTCATTATCCAAGCCTGGAATCAGCTCCTGAAATTTCACCTGATAACTTTTCGAAGAATCGATCGAGTGCGTGACAGGGTCAAAAACATAGTTAAACAAATGGTTAAATAAGCCAAGAGGAGAGATTGCAAGAGTGCGAAAATTTTCGCTTAACTTCACATCGCCCGCCCGCACCTCTGGAGATGCAATCTCCGTGGAATGGCGTTCATATAAAGTCTGAACCTGATGAAGTTGATTGGTCTTATTGCCCTTGGTGATTTTCTGAATCACCTCGCTGAATACCGCAACATCGGCCTGACGGAAGCCATAAATCGATTGTTGGGGATCGCCAACAATGAACAGCCGATCGTTATCAAGAGGCTGCTCAGGGTCTGGCCCACCACCAACGAGGTAAGAAAGGATTTCCCATTGCAATCTGCTGGTATCTTGAAATTCATCTACCTGGATAAAGCGATATCGTTTCTTAAGGTCTAAAATAATCGTGGGAGATCGCTCGAAAATCCTGAGAACCCCGCGAGCCACGGTATCAAAGTCATACGTGTCTTTTTGCAGGCAGAGTGCCCTGTATTTTTGATCGACCTCTGCAAGTATAAGCATCAAATGATTGCGTGCCAACGATGCTTGTTTTTCTAATGCGAAATCAACCCGCTTTGCAGCCAAGGGCTCTGCCCATGATTCATGCAACGCATTGATTTCATCTCTTACCGGATCGCATCCTTTGAACTTTCTTGGCTGCCCACCCGTCAGCAACATTCCTTCTAGAAATTCGAGAATATCAACTTCCCTGCCTGCAACATCCTCTTCTAACATTTGTTGCGCTTCGAGACTTTTGCTGATTAATCCTTCGAGCGTTGCTGTTTTTTTTCTTTCCTGCCCAGCTCTTTTTAGCAGAGCATTAAGCATTTGCAAAAGTTCATTCTTTTCATTCTGCAATTTAACAAAAGCAGGGTCAGTGTTAACTTTTGCAATAGCTTCAGCCTCAGGATCAACCTGCGGATTTCTTCGAAGCACAGCCTTCACTCCTGCAGAATTGCCTAGCAACTTCTGCAAGTTTTCTTCGAGCACATCGGCACCATCAAGATTTTTCCACCAAGCCAAGGCCGCAGCTAACTGCGGGTGAATTTCATCGAGCGATTCCAGAACCGAGCGTACCGCAATGCCTTGTAGTTCCTGCGCATCATACGGGTCCATCAATTCAAAATCTGGTTCGATACGATCCTCAGAATCATCCATCAAAGCATATTCTCTAAGAATGCTGCCAAAGAAACTATCGATGGTTCCAATGGGTGCATCTTCTAATTTTTCGATTTGTTTGGCCCACCACTTTTTAACATGGCCTACACTTTGCACCTCGAGTTCTTGAAGCAACTTCATCAACCTGGCTTTCAATTCGCCCGCAGCTTTCTTGGTGAAAGTGATGGAGACAATATTTTCGATGGAAAAAGCAGGCGTCGGGCCGGGGGTGAATTCGTTTTCATCCGCAGGACGGTTCTGCTCTAGAATCTGAATGATCCTATCTACAAGCACGCTTGTTTTTCCGCTACCTGCATTAGCCCGAACCCCGAGGTTACGGCTGCTATCAAGCGCATGTTTCTGCGGAGTGGTAAACTTGGCATTGGCTGAAGTTTTAATCATAATGGGCGATTCCTAATTGAAGGCTCTTTGTAATCCTGCAGGCTGCCTACATGCATGCCCGAACGAACAATAACTCATACACTCAGGCGTTTTACTATTACGGTGAATCGATAGGGAAAATTTCCCCCGTCTGATTCCATCTGCGTTAGCAATCGCAATTTCCCTGGCATGCTCCATACTTTTTTCATCGAGGGGAACTTCGATTTCATTTGGAGAACTCGACTCGGTATCAGCAAGATGCAAATACTTTGCAGATGCAACATGAATTTCTCCTACTTGATTTTGCATGAGTTCATTGATCGTGGTGATGGCATAAAGAGGCAGTTGCAATAATCTTCCATCCGCAGTTTGGGCAACCACCTTATCCTTGTTTGGTTTTCCAGTTTTGAAATC